>JBFGFQ010000131.1:0-8690 GCA_041579495.1 Nocardioides sp. | reverse complement strand
GGGAGATCTGGGACGGGTCGACGCGAGATCTGGGCCGGGTCGGCGGGAGATCTGCGCCGGGTCGGCGGGGGATCTGGGACGGGTCAGCGCAGGTCGTCGAGGTGGTCGTTCCAGAGGCGCGCCAGCACCGTGGGCACCGGTCGTGAGCCCGAGCCCGAGTCCGAGTCCGAGCCCGAGTCCGGTTCCGAGCTCGGTTCCGAGCCCGCGGCCAGGGCGTCGGCCAGGCGCCGGACCTGGGCGTCGCTGAGCTCGAGGGCGGGGAAGGCGTTGCGGCCCACGACCAGCGAGAAGCCCTGGCCGCGGCGCTCGCAGATGGCGGGGGCGTCGGCCAGGTAGGCGTCGACGTACGTCGTGCACAGGTCGACGCGCTCGGGGTCCCACAGGCCGAGGGCGCAGGCCTCGAAGACCCGGTTCGAGACGTCGGGCGCGCTCATCGTGGCCCAGGCGTCGGCCTTGGCCTCGGCGGTGGGGCGGGCCGCCAACGCGCGGGCGGCGCCCAGCTCGCCGGCGAAGGTCTGGTCGCGCTGCCGCTCGGCCTCGATCGCGTCCTCGTCGAGAGCGCCGAGCGTCGCGAGGCGCGCCACCGTCGACCAGCGCAGCCCGGGGTCGAGGTCGACCCCGGCGTCGGTGCGTCCGGCCTCGAGCCACGCGAGCAGCGCGGAGGCGTCGCGGCTGGTCGCGGCCAGTCCGCGGGTCAGCGCGATCGCCACCTGGTCGTCGTCGGTGGCCGCCAGCGCCGACCTGCAGGCCGCGGCCACCCGGTCGACCAGTGCGGGCGCCTCGGCGGCCGGGGTGGAGCGGGTGAGCACCGGGCCGAGCGCGCGGTCGAGGACCGCCGAGACCAGCGCGGGCCGCTGCTCGCCGGGCAGGTGCCGCTGCAGCAGGTCGAGGAAGCCGGCCGGGGCCAGCGCACCGGTGCGCACCTCGTCGAAGGCGTGCGCCCACAGCACGGTGCGGGTGACCTCGTCGTCGACGGCGCCGAGGTGTTCGGCCACGGTCGCGGCCGAGAGGTCGTCGAGGCGCAGCCGGGCGAAGGTCTCGCCCTGGCTGTTGGGCACCACCGCCAGGTCGGCCCACTCGGCCAGGGGCACCTCCTCGTCGGCGAGGTCGACCAGGCGGGTCCCCACGAGCACGCCCTCGGCGTCGAGCGCGCTGACCGAGAAGCGGTGCGGGCGGACCCCCTCGCGCACCAGCACCGGGACGCCGTCGTCACGGCGCCGCACGGCGATCGTGTCGAACCCGGTGCGCCGCAGCCACACCTCCGCCCACCCGCGCACGTCGCGGGTGGACGCCGCGTCGAGGGCCGCCACCAGGTCGTCGAGGGTGGCGTTGCCGAAGCGGTGCGCGGTCAGGTGCGCGTTGACCCCGGCCAGGAAGTCCTCGTCGCCCAGCCACGTCACCAGCTGGCGCAGGCACGAGTTGCCCTTGGCGTAGGAGATCGAGTCGAAGTTGGTGAAGGCCGCGTCGACGTCGGGCACGTCCTCCGGCGCGGGCGCGACCGGGTGGGTCGAGCGCCGCTCGTCGGCGACGTACGCCGCCGGCTTGCGCGTCGCCTCGTGCACCACGAGCGTGCCGGCGAAGCCCGCGCCGTCGGCCGCGACGCGGTAGCCCATGTAGTCGGCGAAGCTCTCGTTGAGCCAGGTGTCCTCCCACCAGCGCATCGTCACGAGGTTGCCGAACCACATGTGCGCCATCTCGTGGGCGATGACCGTGGCGCGCCGCGAGCGCTGGTCGTCGGTGACCCGCCCGCGCGGCAGCATCTCGTCGCGGTAGGTCACGCACCCGGGGGTCTCCATGGCGCCCCAGTTGTGGCCGGGCCCGAAGAGCTGGTCGTATGAGTCGAAGGGGTACGGCTCGTCGAAGAGCGTCGCGTAGTGGTCGAAGCAGTCTTTCGTCGTGCGCCGCAGCTCGTCGGCGTCGCGGTCGAGCTCGGCGGCCAGCGACGCTCGGGCGTGCCACCCGAAGGGCAGCCCGGCGTGCTCCCAGGTCACCGAGTGCCACGGCCCGGCGCAGACCACGAACAGCGAGGGGCACAGTCGCGGCGTGGTGGCGAGGACCCAGCGGCCCGCTCCGCTCGAAGTCACCCGCCCGTTGCCGATGACCTGCCAGCGCGGGTCGGCCGAGACGGCGACCGCCATCGTGGCCTTGATGTCGGGCTGGTCGAAGCAGGCGAAGACCCGCTGGGCGATGTCGAGGGAGAGGTAGGCCGACACGTACGTCTCGCCGTCGACCGGGTCGGTCATCCGGTGCATCCCGTCGCCGTCGCTGACGTAGGGCACCCGCGCCTCGACCCGCACCTCGACCGGCACGCCCACGGGCAGGTCGTCGAGCGCGACCCGCCGACCGTCGTACGCCGCCGCCACCTCCCGGCCGTCGACGCGGACCACGAGGTCGCGGGCGTCGGTGAGCTCCACGAAGGTGCTCGGCGCGGAGGTGGTGAACGTCAGGGTCGTCGACGAGCCGAAGCACTCGCCGGCGTGGTCGCGCAGGTCGAGGTCGATGGCGTAGGAGACGTCGGTGACCCGGGCGGAGCGGGCGCGGGCCTCGGCGAGGGAGAGCGACATGCGCGCCACCCTAGGCACCGCGGTGGCCCCTCACGGCCCGGTCGCCGGCGGATTCGCCTCGCCGCGAGGTCGCGTCTAGACTGCTGCGGTTGCCTCGGCGAGGGAGCCGACCGTCCGCGGTCGCTCCGTGATCGACGCGGTCGGCTGTGAGAACCTCGCGCCGCGCTGTGTCGTGATCCCGACGGGCGCGGCGCTCCGTGCGTCCGGGCCCACCCGCAGGTGACCACCCGACCTTGCGAGGGTCCGGCTCGGACCCCGCACCGCTGTAGCGCACGAGGAGACACACATGGCTGCCGAGAAGATCGCCGCTGAGGCCCGCACCGAGTTCGGCAAGGGTGCGGCGCGCCGCATCCGTCGCGAGGACAAGGTCCCCGCCGTCATCTACGGGCACGGCAACGAGCCGACCCACATCACCCTGCCGGGCCACGAGATCATGCTCGCGCTCAAGCACGGTGGCGCCAACGCCCTGCTCGACATCGACGTCGACGGCTCCAGCCACCTCGCGCTGACCAAGCAGGTCCAGGTCGACCCGATCAAGCGCTTCATCGAGCACGTCGACTTCGTGGCCGTGCGCCGCGGCGAGAAGGTCACCGTCGACATCCCCGTGCACGTCGTGGGCGAGGCCGTCGCCGAGACCCTCGTGGTCCTCGAGAACGCGGTCGTGTCGGTCGAGGCCGAGGCCACCCACATCCCCGAGTTCGTCGAGGTCGACGTCGAGGGCGCCGAGGTCGGCACCCAGGTGCACGCCTCCGACCTGAAGCTGCCCAAGGGCACCGAGCTGCTCACCGACGGCGACATCCTCGTCGTCAACGTGACCCAGCAGCAGAGCCAGGAGTCGCTCGACGCCGAGCTCGAGGAGGCCGAGGCCGAGGTCGGCATCGAGCACGACGAGGCCGGCGACGAGTCCGCCGAGGCCGAGAGCACCGAGTCCGGCGACGAGGCCGGCGACTCGCAGGAGTGATGGCGACGGGTCCGGGTCCCACCATGTCCGACGACCGCGACGGCAGCAGCCCCGTCTGGCTGGTCGTCGGCCTGGGGAACCCGGGCCCGACGTACGCCGGGCACCGGCACAACATCGGCTACCTCGTGGCCGACGAGCTGGCCTCGCGGCTCGGCTCGGGCTTCCGGGCCCACAAGTCCGGGCGCGCCGACGTCGTCGAGGGACGGCTCGGTGCGCCCGGCACCGGGGGACCGCGGGTCGTGCTCGCGCGCCCCCGCTCGTACATGAACGAGCTCGGCGGGCCGGTCAAGGCCCTGGCGACCTTCTACAAGGTGCCGCCCGCGCGGGTCGTGGCGATCCACGACGAGCTCGACATCGCCTTCGACACCCTGAGGGTCAAGCTGGGCGGCGGCGACAACGGCCACAACGGGCTGAAGTCGATGCGCTCCTCGCTCGGCACCGGCGACTTCCACCGGGTGCGGGTCGGCATCGGCCGCCCCCCGGGCCGCCAGGAGGTGGCCGACTTCGTGCTGTCCAACTACTCCTCGGCCGAGCGCAAGGTGCTGCCCTTCGTGGTCGACACCGCGGCCGACGCCGTCGAGTGCCTCGTCACCGAGGGCCTCGAGAAGACCCAGCAGCGCTTCAACTCCTGATCGCGGCTACTCTCTGCGGGTGACTTTCGAGCCCGGAACCCCGCCCCCCGCCGCCGACGACCACGCGCTGGCCACCTGGCTGGCCGAGGCCGCCGGCCGCCGTCTGCTGGAGGTCCGCGCCGAGGGCCTGGAGGGCAAGGAGCTCAAGGACGCCGGCGACGCCGCGGCCCACGAGCTGTTGATGGGCCTGCTGGCCCAGCACCGCCCCGACGACGCCGTGCTCTCCGAGGAGGGCAAGGACGACAAGGCCCGCCTGTCGGCCGACCGGGTCTGGATCATCGACCCGCTCGACGGCACCCGTGAGTTCTCCGAGCCGCCGCGCGACGACTGGGCCGTGCACGTCGCGCTGTGGCAGGGCGGCGCGCTGGTCGCCGGCGCCGTCGCGCAGCCGGTGCTCGGCGAGACGTTCAACACCGGCCAGGCCCCCGTGGTGCCGCCGAGCACCTCCGAGGTGCCCCGCATCGCGGTCTCGCGCAGCCGGCCGCCCGCCTTCGTGCAGGCCCTCGCCGAGGAGATCGGTGCCGAGCTGGTGCCGATGGGCTCGGCGGGCGTGAAGATGATGGCCGTGGTGCGCGACGTCGCCGACGCCTACGTGCACGCCGGCGGTCAGTACGAGTGGGACTCCGCCGCCCCCGTCGCGGTGGCCCGGGCCGCGGGCCTGTTCACCTCGCGCGTCGACGGCAGCGAGCTGGTCTACAACCAGGACGACGTCTACCTGCCCGACCTCGTGGTGTGCCGCCCCGAGCTCAGCGAGCGGATCCTGGCCTTCATCGCCGCCCACGGCACCGACTGAGCCACCCGCGGTGAGCGTCGAGCACGTGCTCCTGGACGCCGACGGCGTCCTGCAGCGCAGCATGCCCGACCCCGTCGGGCTGCTGCGCGACTGGGCGGGGGACCGCGCCGACGACCTCGCACGCGCCCTGTGGGCGGCCGAGGCCGGCCCGCTGCGCGGCGAGGGCGACTTCCTCGAGGCGCTCGAGCGCGTGGTGCCGGCGTACGCCGACGTGGCGCCGCGCCGGCTCTACGACGCCCTGTGGCGCGGCATCACCGTCTCCGAGGAGTCCCTCGCCCTCGCCGGGCGGCTGCGCCGCGCCGGTCTGGGGGTGCACCTGGGCACCAACCAGCACCGCCAGCGCGGTGAGCTGATGCGCACCGGGCTGGGCTACGACCGGCACTTCGACGTGTCCTGCTACTCGTGGGAGATGGGCGCCAGGAAGCCGGAGCCGGCGTACTTCGAGGCCGCGCTCGGGCTGATCGGCGCCGAGCCCGGCGCAGTGCTCTTCGTCGACGACAGCGCCGCCAACGTGGCCGCGGCCCGCGAGGTCGGCCTGCACGCGGTGCACTGGCACCTCGACGAGGGCCACGACGTGCTGCTCGAGGCCCTGGCCGGGCACGGCCTGCCCGTGGGCGAGGCGGGCGCCGCGTGAGCTCCGGTCCGCGCTCGATCGCGCTCTTCTCGGTCCTGCTGCTGACCCTCTCGGCGGCCGCCTTCGGGCTCTCCCGGCTCTACACGCCCGAGCGCACCGTCGACCTGACGCCGCCGGCGGCGTACGTCGCCGCACCGGTGCCCCCGCAGGCCGACCCGGGCAGCGGCGTGCGCCGCACCCAGCTCGTCGACGAGGGGTGGCTGCGCCGCACCAGCCGGGCCACCGGCATCCCCTCGCCGGCGCTGCGCGCCTACGCCGACGCCCAGCTCTCGGGCGTCGGCGGCTGCGACGTCGGCTGGACCACGCTGGCCGGCATCGGCTGGATCGAGTCGCAGCACGGCACCTTGGGCGGGCGCACCATCGACGCCGAGGGCCGTTCCTCGTCGGCGATCCTCGGGCCGGCGCTCGACGGCTCGGGCGACTTCGCGGCGATCCGCTCGACGGCCGCCTCGCGCGCCTGGCACGGCGACGCCACCTGGGAGCACGCGGTCGGGCCGATGCAGTTCCTGCGCTCCTCGTGGGAGCCCTGGGCCGCCGACGGCGACCGCGACGGCGTGATCGACCCCCACGACCTCGACGACGCCGCGGCCACGGCCGCGCGCTACCTGTGCGCCGGCGGCCGCGACCTGGGCCAGGGCGAGGGCTGGGCCAGCGCCGTGCTGTCCTACAACCACTCCGACGAGTACGTCGCCGCGGTGCACGCCGCGGCGAGCACGTACGCCCAGCGGGCCGCCGGGCGCCGCGCCGGCTGACCCGGGCTAGCCTGCGGTCCATGCTGCTGACCTTCGACACCGCGACGCCGCGGGTGGCCGTGGCCCTGCACGACGGCTCCGACGTGGTGGCCGAGCTCGAGGCCGAGCGGGCCATGAAGCACGGCGAGCAGCTCGCGCCGCTCATCGACGCCGTGATGGCCCAGGTCGGCGTCGTGCGCCAGGACCTCACCGCGATCGGCGTGGGCGTCGGCCCGGGGCCCTTCACCGGCCTGCGGGTCGGGCTGGTGACCGCGCGGACCCTGGGCTTCGTGCTCGAGGTCCCGGTCTACGGCGTGTGCACCCTCGACGTGCTGGCGGTCGAGGCCGTCGACACCGGCGCGGTCGACCGCGACTTCGTGGTGGCCACCGACGCGCGCCGCAAGGAGGTCTACCTCGCCTCCTACGACGCCGACGGGGTGCGGCTCGACGGGCCGGTGGTCGACAGGCCGGCCGGGCTCGCCACCGACGCCCCGGTGGTGGGGGAGGGCGCGCTGCTCTACCCCGACGCGTTCCCGCTCGCCGCCGGCCCGCAGCGGCCCAGCGCCGGCTGGCTGGCGCGGGTGGTGGCCGAGGAGCGCGCCGAGCTGGTCGACCCCGAGCCGATGTACCTGCGCCGCCCCGACGCCGAGGTCACGCGCAGCCGCAAGACGGTCTCGTGACCGTCCGCGAGGCGCGCCCCGACGACCTGGTCGCGGTCGTCTCGCTCGAGCAGGACAACCTCGGCGCCGACGCCTGGCCGCCGGGGCTTCTCCAGGAGGGCGTCGAGGGTCGGGTGCCCTACGCGACGTACCTGGTCGCGGAGGTCGAGACCCCGGCCGGAGCCACGGTCGCGGGGCACGCCGTGCTCAGCGCGGTGGGCGACATCGCCGAGCTGCAGCGGATCTCCGTCGACGCCGAGCACCGGCGCGCCGGCGTGGCCACCGCGCTGCTCGACGCGGTCGTGGGCACCGCCCGCGAGGCGGGCGCCGACCGCCTGCTGCTCGAGGTGCGCGAGGACAACACGGGGGCGCTGTCCTTCTACGCCGCCCGCGGCTTCGTCGAGGTCGACCGGCGCCCGCGCTACTACCGCGACGGCACCACCGCGGTGGTGCTGCGCCGTGGCCTCGGCCCGGCCTGCGGCGGGCGCGGCGACGCCGGCGCCTAGGGGAGCACCGCTGAGCGGAACGTGTGCACGGTGCGGCAGCCGAGCCGCTCGTGGAGGTGGAGCGCCGGCGCGTGCGACGATGAGCCGCGTGAGCGAACCGCTGGTGCTGGGGATCGAGACGTCCTGCGACGAGACCGGGGTCGGGATCGTGCGCGGCCACACGCTGCTGGCCGACGCGGTCGCGAGCAGCGTCGACGAGCACGCCCGCTTCGGCGGCGTCGTGCCCGAGGTCGCCAGCCGGGCGCACCTCGAGGCGATGGTGCCCACCATCGAGCGGGCCTGCGAGACGGCGGGCGTCACGTTGCACGACGTCGACGCGATCGCGGTGACCAACGGCCCCGGCCTGGCCGGCGCGCTGCTCGTCGGGGTCGCCTCGGCGAAGGCGCTGGCGCTGGGGCTGGGCAAGCCGCTCTACGGCGTCAACCACCTGGCCTCCCACGTGGCGGTCGACCAGCTCGAGCACGGCCCGCTGCCCGAGCCCTGCCTGGCGATGCTGGTCAGCGGCGGGCACTCCAGCCTGCTGCGCGTCGAGGACGTGACGGTCGGGGTCGACCCGATGGGCGAGACCATCGACGACGCGGCGGGGGAGGCCTTCGACAAGGTCGCCCGCCTGCTGGGGCTGCCGTTCCCGGGCGGCCCGCACATCGACCGGATGGCGCGCGAGGGCGACAGCGTCGCCATCGACTTCCCGCGCGGGCTGACCGCGCGCCGCGACCTCGAGCGGCACCGCTTCGACTTCTCGTTCTCCGGTCTCAAGACCGCCGTGGCCCGGTGGGTCGAGGCGCGCGAGCGCGCCGGCGAGCCGGTGCCGGTGGCCGACGTCGCGGCGTCGTTCCAGGAGGCGGTCTGCGACGTGCTGGTGCGCAAGGCGCTCGACGCCGCGGCCAGCGAGGGCATCGACCACCTGCTGATCGGCGGCGGCGTCGCCGCCAACTCGCGGCTGCGCGCCCTCGCCGAGGAGCGCGCCGAGCGGCTCGGCATCCGGGTACGGGTGCCGCGCCCGGGCCTGTGCACCGACAACGGCGCGATGGTCGCCGCCCTGGGCGCCGAGATGGTCGCCCGCGGCCGGACGCCGTCGTCGCTCGACCTGCCGGCCGACTCGAGCCTGCCCGTCTCCTCGGTGCTCGCCGGCTAGGAGCACAACCAGGGGCTCAGGGGCTCAGGGGCTCGGAGGCATCACAGGGACGGCTTGAACTCGTTGTCGATCTCG
>JBFGFQ010000130.1:0-8712 GCA_041579495.1 Nocardioides sp. | reverse complement strand
TTGTCCTGCTTGTTGTCCTGCTGCTGCTTGTCCTGCTGCTGCCGGTCGGGGCGGCCCTGCTGGTCGCGCGACCTGCCCTGGTCCCTGCCCTGGTCCCTGGGCTGGTCCTTGCCCCGGTCCTTGGACTGGCCCTGGTCCTGGCCGCGGCGCGGCTGCTCCTGCTGGGCGGGGCGCTCGTCCTGCGGCTTGTCCTGCTGCTTCTCGAGCTGCTTCTCGGGCTGCTTCTCGGGCTGGCCGTCACCCTGGGGCTGGGCCGCAGCCGGCTGCTCCGCGCGGGAGCGGGTGCGCTGGCGGGTGGTCGTGGTGGTGCGGGTCCCACCCGCGGGCGTCGCGGACTGACCACCCGACTGGGCCGCCTTGATGGCCTCGACCAGCTGCGCCTTGCGCATCCCGCCGGCACCGGCGATGCCGAGGCCGCCGGCGAGCGACTTGAGGTCGGCGATGAGCATCCCGTTCAGCCCCCCGGACCGCTTCTTGGGCGTGCTGGCCTCGTCGGCAGCGGGGACGGAGTCTTGCGTCACGTGGGTCCTATCGACGTCTCACGGGCCGACCGGCTCGCGCCGGGGGCTGCTGGTCACTGGTCCCGGCCACCGCACGGCGGTGAGGGACGCACCGCGCGGATCGCGGGTGCACGCCGGAGGAGCTGGTCGTCGGCGCGGCGCCACAGTAGCACCGGCCCTCCCCGGGCTCAGAGCACCCGCACACCGTCGGTGTCGACGGCCAGGTACGACGACCACCACCCCGCGGGGCAGCGCTGCAGCAGCGACGTGGTCAGCGCGGTGCCGGGTCCGTCGCAGAAGGCGAGCACGGTGGGCCCCGCCCCGGAGACCACGGCGGCCGCGCCGTCGGAGCGCAGGTCGTCGACCAGGGCCAGCGACTCGGGCATCGCGGGCCGGCGGTAGTCCTGGTGCAGGTAGTCGCGGGTGGCGCGCAGCAGGTGCTCGGGCTGGCCGGCCAGCGCCGCGACCAGCAGCGCCGCGCGCCCGGCGGCGGCGGCCGCGTCGGCGTGCGGCACGCTGGCGGGCAGCAACCCGCGGGCGCGCTCGGTGGAGACCGGGGTCGGCGGCACCATCACCACCACGCCCACGCGCGGGTCGACCGGGCACGGCACCGCGTAGAACGCGTCGTCGTCACGCCCGGCGACCACGAAGCCACCGAGCTGCGCGGGGGCCACGTTGTCGGGGTGGCCCTCCATCTGCGCGCACAGGTCGAGCACGGCCTCGTCGTCGAGCAGCAGCCCGCCGCCCGCGACCAGGGCACGTCCGAGGGTGACGCCCGCGACGATCGCGGCCGACGAGGAGCCCAGGCCCCGCGCGTGCGGGATGACGTTGCGGCAGCGCAGCCGCAGCCCCGGCGGGCGGACCCCCATGGCGTCGAAGGCGGCCTGCATGGCCCGCACCACCAGGTGGGAGGCGTCGCGCGGCACGCCGTCGGCGCCGGCGCCCTCGACCTCCACCTCGAGGCCGTCGGCGACGACCTCGGCCTCGAGCTCGTCGCGCAGGTCGAGCGCCAGGCCCATCGAGTCGAACCCCGGCCCGAGGTTGGCCGAGGTGGCCGGCACGGAGACCCGCACCGGCCCGGTGACGAAGGAGGTCATCGGGTCAGACGAGCCCGGCCGCGCGCGCCGCCGCGACGACGTCGTTGTCGATGACGGTGTCGACGATCCCGGGACGGCCCTGCTCGGCCTGCGCCACGGAGTAGGCCTCCAGCGCCGTCGCCGTGTCCTTGAGGCCGTGCCCGGTCACCGTGACCACGACGGTGGAACCCGTGTAGGACTCCCCCGCCTCGAGCTCGGCGAGCAGGCCCGCGACACCGGCCGCCGACGCGGGCTCGACGAAGACCCCGTCGTGGCTGGCGAGCAGGCGCTGGGCCGCGAGGATCTGGTCGTCGCTGACGGCGGCGAACCGGCCGCCGGACTGCTCGGCGGCCTCGACCGCCAGCGACCACGACGCCGGGTTGCCGATGCGGATCGCGGTGGCCTTGGTCTCCGGCTCGGGGAACGGCTCACCGGTCACCAGCGGGCTGGCGCCCTCCGCTTGGAAGCCGCGCATGACCGGGCGCTTGGTGGCACGGCCGAGCTCGGCGAACTGCCGGTAGCCCATCCAGTACGCCGAGATGTTGCCGGCGTTGCCGACGGGCAGCAGGTGGTGGTCGGGGGCGTCACCGAGGAAGTCGACGATCTCGAACGCCGCGCTCTTCTGACCCTGCAGGCGCACCGGGTTGACCGAGTTCACCAGGGCCACCGGGTACTGCTCGGCCAGCTCCTTGGCGATCTGCAGGCAGTCGTCGAAGTTGCCGCGGACCATGATCACCTGGGCGCCGTGCACGATGGCCTGGGCCATCTTGCCGGCGGCGATCTTGCCCTCGGGCACGAGCACGAGAGGGGTCAGCCCGGCCTTCGCGGCGTACGCCGCCATCGAGGCCGAGGTGTTGCCGGTGGAGGCGCAGACGACCGCCTGCGCACCCTCGTGCTTGGCCACCGAGATGGCGGCGGTCATGCCGCGGTCCTTGAAGGAGCCGGTCGGGTTGTCGCCCTCGACCTTGAGGTGCACCTCGGCGCCGGTCAGGCCCGAGAGCCACTCCGAGTGCACCAGGGGCGTGCCGCCCTCGCGCAGCGTCACCGCCGGCGCCGGGTCCGTAGAACATCAGCTGCCCGGCGGCCTCGGACTCCACGAAGACCGCGTTGTAGGCCTCGCGGACCGAGGCCAGCGGGTGGGTGCGCGGGATCATCGCGGGGTGCACGCGCACCGAGACGGCCTCGTCGCCGCCCGGCTGCTCGCGCAGCTCGCAGATCGCGAGCAGCTTGACCACGCAGCCCATCTCGGTGGCCGAGGCGACGTCGGCCGCGCTGACCTCGGTGATGCCCTCGCGGTAGACGTCGGAGGCCGTGACCCGGGTGTGGAAGGCCAGCGAGGCCAGGATCGCGGCCTTGGCGGCGGCGTCGAAGCCCTCGACGTCGGCGGTCGGGTCGGCCTCGGCGTAGCCGAGCTCCTGGGCCTCCTCGAGCGCGTCGGCGAAGCCGGCGCCGGAGGAGTCCATCTTGTCGAGGATGAAGTTGGTGGTGCCGTTGACGATGCCCAGCACGCGGGTCACCTTGTCGCCGGCCAGCGACTCGCGCAGCGGGCGCAGGATCGGGATCGCGCCGGCCACGGCCGCCTCGTAGTAGAGGTCGCGCCCGGCCTTGGCGGCCGCCTCGAACAGGGTCGGGCCGTCCTCGGCCAGCAGCGCCTTGTTGGCGGTGACCACCGAGGCGCCGTTCTCGAGGGCCGAGAGGATCAGGGTGCGTGCCGGCTCGATGCCGCCGATGACCTCGACCACCAGGTCGACGTCGTCGCGCGCCACCAGGCCCTCGGCGTCGGTGGTCAGCAGCCCCTCGGGGACCTCCACCTCCCGGGCGGCGTCGAGGCGGCGCACGGCCACCCCCACCAGCTCGACCGGCGCGCCCACGCGGGCGGCCAGGTCGGCGGCCTGCTCCTCGAGCAGGCGCACCACCTGGGAGCCCACCGAGCCACAGCCCAGCACGGCCACCTTGAGCGGCTTGCCACTCTCCGTCACGACTCGATCACCTCGGGGTCATCCACGTCCGTTGCCAACAGGTCCTGCTCAGTCTCGCGTCGTACGACGACGCGCGCGACCCCGTCCCGGACAGCGATCACGGGCGGGCGCAGCGTGTGGTTGTAGTTGGAGGCCATCGACCGGCAGTAGGCGCCGGTGCCGGGCACGGCCACCAGGTCGCCGGGGGCGACGTCACCGGGCAGGAACTCGTCCTTGACCACGACGTCGCCGGCCTCGCAGTGCTTGCCGACCACCCGCGCCAGCAGCGGGGCCGCCTCGGAGGCGCGCCCGGCCAGCGTGCAGGAGTAGTCGGCGTCGTACAGGGCGGTGCGGATGTTGTCGCTCATCCCGCCGTCGACCGAGACGTAGGTGCGCACCGCTCCGCCGTCGAGGCGCACGGGCTTGACCGTGCCGACCTCGTAGACGGTGCACACCGAGGGCCCGACGATCGCGCGGCCGGGCTCGATCGACAGCGCCGGCACCTCGATGCCCAGCGCGCGGCACTCGTGCTCGACGATCGCCGACATCTCGGCGGCCAGCTGCGCGGGCTCGGCCGGGTCGTCCTGGGTGGTGTAGGCGATGCCGAAGCCGCCGCCGAGGTCCATCTCGGGCATGGTCACGCCGAGCTCGGCCGCGACCCGGGCGTGCAGGGCCAGCACCCGCCGGGCGGCCACCTCGAAGCCGGAGGAGTCGAAGATCTGGCTGCCGATGTGGGAGTGCAGGCCCAGCAGCTCCAGGCCCGGCGCCTCGTGCACCCGGCGCACGGCCTCGAGGGCGTCGCCGGAGGTGATGGAGAAGCCGAACTTCTGGTCCTCGTGGGCGGTGGCGATGTACTCGTGGGTGTGCGCCTCGACGCCGGCGGTCACGCGCACCATCACGCGCACCGTGGTGCCCTGGCGGGCGGCGACCTCGGCGAGCCGCTCGATCTCGGCGGTCGAGTCGGCGATGACCCGGCCGACGCCCAGCCGCACCGCCCGCTCGATCTCGGCGGGCGACTTGTTGTTGCCGTGGAAGCCCACGCGCTCCATCGGGAAGCCGGCGCGCTCGGCCACGGCGAGCTCGCCGCCGGTGCACACGTCGAGGCACAGCCCCTCGTCGGCGACCCAGCGGGCCACCGCGGTGCACAGGAACGCCTTGCCGGCGTAGAAGACGTCGTAGTCGGCGAACGCGTCGCGGAAGGCCGCGGCACGCGAGCGGAAGTCGGCCTCGTCGAGGACGTACGCCGGCGAGCCGTGCTCGGCCACCAGGTCGGGCAGCGCCACGCCGCCGACGCTGAGCACGCCGTCGTCCTTGCGCGCGGTGCGCGACCAGAGGTGCTGGACCAGCTCGTTGGGGTCGGCGGGCTGGCGCAGCCAGGCGGGACCCTTCAGGGCCCCGTCCGCGTGCGCCCAGCCGGCCTCGTGGGAGACGGGCACTCAGCTCACATCCGTTCCGGCGCCGTGACCCCGAGCAGGCGCAGTCCGTTGGCGAGCACCGTGCGGGTCGCGGCCACCAGCAGCAGCCGGGCGCGGTGCAGGTCGTTGGGCTCCTCGTCGCCCATCGGCAGGACGCGGCAGTTGTCGTAGAAGCGGTGGTAGACCCCGGCGGTGTCCTCGAGGTAGCGCGCCACCCGGTGCGGCTCGCGCAGCTCGGCCGCGCTCGCGACGACGCGGGGGAACTCCGCCAGCGCGCGCAGCAGCTCGCCCTCCTTCTCGTGGGAGAGCAGTGCGGGGTCGAAGGGGTCCGAGCCGGGCGCGAAGCCGAGGTCGGCGGCGTTGCGCAGGATCGAGGAGACCCGCGCGTGGGCGTACTGGACGTAGTAGACCGGGTTGTCGCTGTCGGCGCGCGCCCACAGGTCGAGGTCGAGGTCGATGTTGGAGTCGGAGCTGTAGCGCGCCAGCGCGTAGCGCGCGGCGTCGACGCCGATGGCCCCCACCAGGTCGTCGATGGTCACCACCGTGCCCGCGCGCTTCGACATCCGCAGCGGCTGGCCGTCGCGCACCAGGTTGACCATCTGCCCGATGAGGATCTCGAGGTTGGTGCCGGGGGTGTCGCCGAACGCGGCGCACATCGCCATCATCCGGCCCACGTAGCCGTGGTGGTCGGCGCCGAGCATGATCAGGCAGCGGTCGAAGCCGCGCTCGCGCTTGTCGAGGTAGTAGGCCAGGTCGCCGGAGAGGTAGGCCCCCTGACCGTCGCTCTTGACGACCACGCGGTCCTTGTCGTCCCCGAAGCGCTCGGTGGCCAGCCAGACCGCGCCGTCCTGCTCGTAGACGTTGCCGAGCTCGCGCAGCCGCGCGACGGCCCGCTCCACCGCACCGGACTTGTGCAGCTCGTCCTCGTGGAAGAAGACGTCGAAGTCGACACCGAAGTCGTGCAGGCTCGCCTTGATCTCCGCGAACATCAGGTCCACCCCGACGGCGCGGAACGCCTCCTGCGGGTCCGGCTCCTCCAGGGCCCCGGGGCGCTGCTCGAGCACGCGGGCGGCGATGTCGTGGATGTACTGCCCGCCGTACCCGTCCTCGGGTGCCGGCTCGCCCTTGGCCGCGGCGAGCAGCGAGCCGCTGTAGCGGTCGATCTGCGAGCCGTGGTCGTTGAAGTAGTACTCGCGGGTGACCTCGGCGCCGGTCATGGTGAAGATGCGGCCCAGGGCGTCGCCCACCGCGGCCCAGCGCACGCCACCGATGTGGATCGGGCCGGTCGGGTTGGCCGAGACGAACTCGAGGTTGATCCGCTCGCCGGCGAACGCGTCGGAGGAGCCGTAGGCCTCGCCGGCCTCCACGACCTGCTGGGCCACGGCGCCCTGGGCACCGGCGGCCACGGAGATGTTCAGGAAGCCCGGCCCGGCGATCTCGACGCCCGCGACGCCGTCGACCGCGGCCAGCCGCTCGCGGACCAGCTCGGCCAGGGCACGCGGGTTCGTCCCGGCCTTCTTGGCCAGCTGCAGCGCCACGTTGGTGGCGTAGTCGCCGTGCCCCTTCTGGCGGGGTCGCTCCACCGTCACGCTCGCGGGGACACCGTCCGGCAGGGTGAGCGCACCCTCGTCGGACAGGGTCGTCAGCACGTCGACGATCGCGGCGGAGAGCTGTTCGGGAGTCACCCGGCCAGCCTATCGGCGCGCACGGCCGCGACCTGCATCGATGTCGGCGCCCGGGACGGGTGCGCGGGGCGCCGTACCGGATTCGTCGCGCCGACCCCTGAGTTGTAGGGTGACGCCGTCCCGCAGCCACGTGCTGGGGGCACGCCTCCGTAGCTCAGGGGATAGAGCACTGGTTTCCGGTACCAGTGGCCGCAGGTTCGAATCCTGCCGGGGGCGCCATCCGCGAGGCCCGGGTCTACGAACAGTAGGTCCGGGCCTTCGTCGTCTCCCCACCCCGTCACCCCACCCGGTCGCGCGTGCCTCGCGCGCGCGTCTGTCACTCGCGCGGTGGGATCATCCTTTCGGACTGGTCTGTACCAGCCCGAACGGACTACCTAACCCCTTTACTCCTGCGCCGTTCTACATGTCGAGGGATCGTGCGACTGGTCCCCGCCGGGAGGGGAGGGTGCTCCACACGCTTCTTCCGGTCCCCCACGTCCCGCAGCCCCGCTGCGCCGATGAAAGCAGGAGAGCGTGAAGAAGTCCCTCAAGAGGGCCGCTGCGGCGTCCGCCGTGTGTGCGGTCAGCCTTGCCGGCACCCTCGCCACGAACCCCACCGCCCTCGCCGGCGAGGCCACCGGGGCCCGCGGGAGCCAGAAGGCCCTCACCGAGTTCGGCATGAAGGCCCAGGCCTTCGGCACGAAGGTCTCGGTCGGCGGCATCGACGTCAAGAGCCTCAAGGACTCCCAGGACATCCTGGCGTGCACCCGCACCGCCGGCATCGAGCGCTCCAAGACCTCGACCCTCGAGCCGGGCCAGTACCTGCCGATCCCCGACGACCTGGTGCGGGTCTCCCCCAGCACCAGCACGACCCAGACCTACCGCGACGGGGCCGTGACCGGCACCCGCGCCGTCAACACCATCGCCGACATCCGCGTGGGCGGCGAGGTGGTCGAGGACCTCAGGATCCCGACCCTCAAGATCGAGGGCCTGCGCGCGATCGCGGACTCCTTCCACGACCCCGCCGACGCCGACGGCGACGGCAACCCCTTCGGCACCGCCGAGAGCTTCGACTTCAAGGGCATCTCGCTCGACTACGAGGGCACCGTCGTCGAGGGCACCCCCCTGGCCGACCTGCTCGACATCGTCAACGACGCGACCGCCCCGGTCAACGAGACCGTCTCCGAGCTCGTCACCCTGCTGACCGAGCAGCTCGGCCAGGTCATCGAGATCCCGGGCCTGGGCTCGATCGGGCTCGGCAGCTCCTTCAGCAAGCTCGACGCCAACTCGGCCACCTCGGGCGCCAACGCCCTGAAGATCGAGGTCGACCCGACCGAGGAGTCCAACGACTCGGTCACGCTGCTCAAGCTGGGCTACGCCCAGTCGCGCATCGCCGGCTCGAAGCCCTCGGGCGTCTTCCGCTCCACCATCATGGGCCTGGACTTCGAGGCGCTGCCGCTGACCGACGACGTGTCCGTGCTGCACCTGGGCGGCATCGGCACCGAGTCGATCCCCTGCGAGGGCACCGGCAACAAGAAGGTCGTCAAGACCATCGAGGGCGAGCGGGCCATCCCGCTCAACATCCCCGGCATCGGCGGCGTCGCCGTGCTCGACGGCCTGGAGTACTCCTACAAGGCCAAGCAGATGTCGAAGGGCCGCGCCCGCTCGATGGCCAAGAGCTCGCTCGCGTCGTTCACCATCCCGGCCCTCGACCTCGAGATCACCGGCATCAGCTCCAAGCTCAACCTGCTCAGCCGTGACGGCGAGCGGGTGCGCGGCTCCAAGAAGCCGAAGTTCAAGGTCGCCGACATCCTCCACGAGGGCGTGAGCCTGATGCCCGAGGGCGGCCTGAAGATCGGCCAGAGCGTCGAGTTCCCGATCGCCGCGCTGCAGCGGAACGGCTTCATCACCTACGGCCCGCGCTTCACCCGCAACTACTACGGCGCCAAGGTGTCGGCGCTGGCCGTGGACATCCCCGGGATCGTCACCCTCGACCTCGGTTGGCTCGAGTCGCAGATCTACGCCCGCTGATCGCCTGAGCGCCAGCACCACCCAGCACCACCCAGCAGCACCGTGCACCCCGACCGGGGCGGCCCGCC
>JBFGFQ010000129.1:0-8744 GCA_041579495.1 Nocardioides sp. | reverse complement strand
GTTCCGGGAACTGGCGCCGGCTCGGTGCGGAACTGGCGCCGGCTCGGCGGTCAGGGACGCTCGGTCGACTCGCCCCAGCGGTCGTACTGCGCGACCGCGGCGAGCTGGGAGCTGACCCCGAGCTTGCGCAGCACGGCCTTGACCTGGCTGCGCACGGTGCCCTCACGCACCCCGGTGAGCTCGGCGACCTCGCGCACCGACAGGCCGTCGTGCAGCAGGGCCAGCACCGAGCGCTCGCGGGGGCTCAAGGTCCTCATCCGCTGCCGCTCGTGCTCGTGCTCCTCGCGCTGGCGTCGCCACAGCTCCTCGAGCTGCTCGCGCCCGGGCCAGGCCAGGGCGCGTCCGAGCGCCAGGTCGTCGAGCATCCGCACGAGCTCGTCGAGCCCGATCGAGCTCGGCACCACGATGCTGGCCCCCGCCGCCACCAGGTCGGTCCACCGCGCGTCGGCGGGCTCCTCGACCAGCAGCAGCCACGGCAGGGGCAGCCGGGGCAGCCTCAGGACCGCCTCGCGCTGCTCGTCGCTGAGGAAGTCACCGACCACCAGGGCGGCCCCCACGCGCCAGCCGGCGAGCTGCTGGCGAGAGACCGGGTCGACGCCGGGGCGGTCACCCTTCTCGGGCACGGGCAGCGAGACCATCTCGAGCCCGCGGCTCTCGAGAGCGACGCGGATCGCGTCGCCGACGAGGTGCTTGCCCGAGATGAACAGCACGCGCGACTCGGTGGACGAGCGCACCGGCGGCGGGCCGGGGTCGTCGTTCTGCGGTCGGGCGGCGAGGTCCACGCAGCCCACCCCCTCCCCGTCCTCAGGCGGGCCCTCCCGACCCGTGGCCAGAGCCTAGGAACGCCACCGGGCCGTGCACGCCGCCCGGCGCGAAGATGCCTAATACTGAGGAGCACCCGTCGGGGCGTGCTCGCGGGCCAGCAGGCCGGCCTCCTCGAGGTCCTTCGCAGCGCTGTGCAACCGGGCCACCGGCAGGTCCGCGAGGGCGGCCACCTCCACGAGCGAGGTGGCCCCGTCGCAGGACGCCAGCAGCCACAGCATCGCCATCACCGCGTCGGTGGCGTTCTTGCCGCCGGTGGTCGGGTAGAGCCCCCGCCGGCCCAGCTGCGGCTCGCCGTACGGGCTCAAGTTGCGGTAGGTCACGTCGGCCTGCAGGGCCTCCACGACCTCGAGCACCGCGTCGTACGACGCCGCGAGCTCGTCGTCGGTGACGAAGGACAGGTCGTCGGCCGAGGTGTGGTACTCGGGGTACTCCCCGTGCGGGGTGCGCGAGATGCGCCCGACCGGCAGGTCGAAGCCCAGGGCGTTGAACTGCCGCTCGTCGTAGCCGTACGGCGAGTAGTCGCGCACCTGCCCGCCGCGGGCCCGCACCACCAGCGCGGCGGCGCGGTCGACCGGCCGGTCGCCGCGCCGGGTGCGCTTGTAGACCAGCGGGCCGGGCCCACCGAGGCCGGTCAGCACCAGGCCGTGGCGCACCAGCGGCAGCCGGTCGGGGTTGCGGGCCAGCCAGGTGATCGAGCCGATCGTGCCGGGCGCGAGCAACAACCGCACCCCCAGGCGGCGCGGGCGGTCGGCGAGCTCGCGGACGAGCTCGGTGGCCACGCTCAGGCCGGACAGGTTGTCGTTGGCCAGCGAGGGGTGGCACAGGTGCGCGGTCAGCAGGATCTCGCCGTCCTCGCTGCCCGGCAGCGCGACCTCGCCGTACGTCAGCGAGCCGGGGGCGACGGTGGTGTCGACGACCACCTCGAACGGACCGAGGTGGGCCGCCTCCTCGAGCTGGGCCAGGTCGCGGTGGGCCAGGCAGAAGCCCCAGGTGCGCTCGTAGTACGTGGTGCGGTAGGGGATCCAGTCGGGCCGGTCCGGCATCGTGTGCAGGTGCGGGCGCAGCTGCTCGAGGCTCATCGAGGCCCGCACCGGCACGCTGTAGCCGACCAGGTGCAGCGTGTGCCGGGCGAGGTCGACCAGGCGGCGTCCGGTCGCGTCGGCGATCCAGGCCGCGCGGGCGTTCCACTCGTCGTTGACCACCCAGTCGTGCACCTGGGTGCCCGAGGGCACCTCGTGGCGCTGCAGCTCCACGCCCGGGGGCAGGTCCTGCTCGAGGACGTCGAGGGTCGCCCGCACGCCGTCGCCGGTGATGCTGCGGCACAGGGGGTAGAGGCGCTGCATGCGCGCCCGCACCCGCCGCCTGCGACCCGCCTCGTCGTCGTCCCCCACGGCGCCACCCTGCCCCCGCTCCGGGGGGCCGGGACGCCGGCCGTGCGGGTCTACCCACAAGTGGGGATCGCTGCGGCGCCCGGCCCGTCGCGGCCCCGGCGGCGCCATAGCCTCACCAGCCATGGACCCAGCCACCTGGAGGGACCGGGACGTCTTCGTCACCGGGCACACCGGCTTCAAGGGCGCCTGGCTGAGCCGGCTGCTGCACCGGATGGGGGCGAGGGTGCACGGCTACGCACTGGCGACGCCCGAGCACTTCCTGCACACCCGCGCCCGCTGCGCCGAGGACCTCGTCACCGACCGCGTCGGCGACATCCGCGACACCGCGCGGCTGACCGAGGCCCTCGAGGCCTCCGGCGCGGAGACCGTGCTGCACCTGGCGGCGCAGTCGGTGGTGCGCGAGTCCTACCGCGACCCGCGCGAGACCTTCTCCAGCAACGTCGAGGGCACCCTGTCGGTGCTCGAGGCCGTGCTCGCGGTGCCCCGTGTGCGCAGCTGCGTGGTGGTGACCACCGACAAGGTCTACCGCAACAACGAGTGGCACTGGGGCTACCGCGAGGACGAGCCGCTGGGCGGCGACGACCCCTACAGCGCCAGCAAGGCCTGCGCCGAGCTGCTCACCCACTCGATGGTCGCCTCCTTCCCGCGCGAGGGGCTCGGCATCGCCACCGCCCGCGCCGGCAACGTGGTCGGCGGCGGCGACGCGACCCCCGACGCGCTGGTGCCCGAGCTGGTCGCCCGCTTCGCGGCCGGCGAGCCGGCCCGGCTGCGGCGACCGGACGCCGTACGCCCGTGGCAGCACGTGCTCGAGCCGCTGAGCGGCTACCTGACGGTCGCCGAGCACCTGCCCGGGCGCGCGCACGACCGGGGCTGGAACTTCGGCCCGGTCAGCACCGACACCCTCAGCGTCGCCGACGTCGCCGACCTGATGGCGCGCCAGTGGGGCCGGGGCGCGAGCTGGAGCGCCACGGGCGACCCCGGCCCGCACGAGGCCGGGCTGCTGGCCCTCGACTCCACCCTGGCGCGCACCGAGCTCGGGTGGCACCCCGTGCTGCGCGCGCAGGAGGCGGTCGCGATCACCGTCGACTGGGAGCAGTCGGTGCGCTGCGGGGAGTCACCCCGCGACGCCCTCGACCGCCAGGTCGACTGCTACCTCGAGCGGCACGCCGAGACCCAGCCCCGCTGAACGACGGGTCCCTCGTGGATCTGCGGGGCTCAGCCGAGGCGCCGGGGCGAGGCCGTCGGACGCAGCGCGGGAGCCACCGGCCGGCCCACCAGGAGCCCGTCGACACTGCCCTGCTCGAGGGCCCGGGCGTAGACGGGCAGCGCTCGCCGCACCGCCTCGACGGTCAGGTCGAGGTCGTCGTCGGTGTGCGCGGCGGAGACCACGAACGACTGGGCCAGCACCCCGTGGCGCATCAGCTCCTGCAGGAAGAGCGTGCGCAGCGCCTGGCAGGGGCGGCCCTGCGCGTCGAGGGTCGCGAAGACCATGGACGTCGCCCGCCCGTGCAGCTGCACGTGCGCGCCCAGGCCCGCCTCGGCGACCACGCGGCGTACGCCGGCGGCCAGGCGGGTGCCCCGGTCGGCCATCACGGCCACGACGTCGCGGCGCGCGTACTCGTCGTCGACGGCCAGGTACGCCGCCAGGCCGCCGGTCTCGGGGCCGTGGGTGGTGGAGACCAGGAAGACGCGCTCGGCGTCGGTGTTCAGCCCGCCGAGCTCCATCAGCTCACGGCGCCCGGCGAGCGCCGCGATCGGGAAGCCGTTGCCCAGCGCCTTGCCCCAGCACGACAGGTCGGGGCGCACCCCGTAGACGTGCTGGGCGCCGTGGCGCGACCAGCGCATGCCGCAGATGATCTCGTCGAAGACCAGCACGAAGCCGTCCTCGTCGGCGAGCCGGCGCACCCCCTCGAGGAAGCCCGGCTCGGGCTCGCCGCCGGCGGAGGCCGCCTCCATGACGACGCACGCCACCTGCCCCGCGTGCTCGGCGAGCACGCGGCGCAGGGAGTCGAGGTCGTTGTAGTCGAAGCCGACCGTCTCGCCGCGGTGCGGGGGCAGCACGCCGTGCGGCATCGCGGTGGAGCCGATGAACCAGTCGTCGGTGGAGAAGAACGGCTGGCTGCGGCAGACGGCGACCAGCGGGCGCCCGGTCGCGGCGCGGGCCAGCCGCACCGCGGCGGTCGTCACGTCGGAGCCGTTCTTGGCGAACTTCACCATGTCGGCGCCGGGCACCTGCTCGAGGAACCGCTCGGCGGCCCGCAGCTCCCACACCGAGGGTCGGGTGAAGCTGACGCCGTCGCGCACGGCCCGGCATACCGCGTCGACGACGGGCTCGAAGCCGTGGCCCAGCGTCACCGAGCGCAGGCCCATCCCGTACTCCACGAACTCGTTGCCGTCGAGGTCCTCGACCCGGGCGCCGGCACCGCGCACGATCACCGGCGCCATCTGCTCGGGATACTGGTCCGAGCCCCGCGCGTAGGTGTGCGCGCCGCCGGGCACCAGCTCGTGCAGCCTCGCCTGCGCCTTCAGCGAGCAGCTGAAGTCGCGGGTCACGGACCGCCCCCCGTGCCACCGAGGCCGACGAGCACCTTCGCGGCGTGGAACCCCTCGGCGTACGGCGCCCGGCACTCGACGCCGCGCAGGCGCATCAGCCCCAGGAAGGTCTCCTCGTCCCACCAGTCGCGCCCGTGCTGGCTCGGGAACGAGGAGTCGAGGACGTCGAACTTGCGGTGCGCGGTCTCGGAGTCGAGGGCGACGTAGTGCGTGGGCGGGCGCAGGTCGGCGTCCCACTTCGGGATCTCGTAGTGCAGCACCAGCGCGTCGCGCCACACGGTGCTGACCAGCGTGCCCAGGAGCCGGTGGTCCTGGTGGGCGTCGTCGGCGCGCGGCGCCAGCACGACGTGCGGGCTCCGGGTCGCGGCGAGGTCCTCGAGCGCCTGCTTGACGGCCCCCCAGTGCTCGGGGAGCCGTCCGTCGGGCAGGCCTGCGCAGCTGAGCCGGGTGCCGGGGCACAGCTGCTCGAGCGCCTTCTCCGACTCGCGCTGGCGCTCGGGCGTGCCGGTCAGCACGAGTGCGGTGACCGACGTGCCCGGGCGCTGCGCCAGGCGCAGCAACGTCCCGCCGCAGCCGATCTCGATGTCGTCGGGGTGCGCCCCCAGGCACACCACCTCCAGCGCTCCTGCGCCGACCCCCAGCTCCAGCACGGCTTCCCCCCTCGACGTCGCCTCGGATTGGCCGTCCCAGCGATCTTCTGCGCCGCGGCGCCGGCGCGACGGCGGCAGGGCCAGGAGTCACTCATATGCGGTAGATCCCGGCGGGACGGGTGGACCACCCTGCCGTCCGCCTACCGTGGTCGGGTGCCCACAGGTCAGCGTCGCCGCCTCCTCGGTCTGCCCGTGCTGGGCTGGCTGGGGCTGGCGGTGGTCGTGCTGGCGACGGTCGCCGCGGTGCGCACCGCACCCCTGGGCGCCGGCACCCAGGACACCGCACCGAGCGGCGGACCCGGCGCGGCGCCCCAGGCCCGGGCCGAGGCCCCGCTCGAGCCGCCGGCCCGCATCTGCGGTTCGGCCGCCCTCGAGGGCCCCTCCGAGCCACCGGACGGCGCCGTGGTCGTGGAGACCACGGACAACCTGCCGTTCGTGGTCAGCGAGTCGGCGCCGGGCACCACCTTCTGGCTGGCCCCGGGCCGGCACCGCCTCGGCGAGACGGCCTACGACTCGGTGCGCCCGCACGACGGCGACACCTTCATCGGTGCACCGGGGGCGGTGCTCGACGGGGCGGGCACCAACCTCTACGCCTTCACCGGGGAGGCCGCCGACGTGACGGTCTCGCACCTGACCGTGGAGAGGTTCGGCGGACGCCTGGACAACCGCAACCAGGGCGTCGTCAACCACGACAGCGCGCCCGGCTGGGTCGTCGAGCACAGCACGATGCGCCGCAACGGCGGTGCCGGCGTCTTCCTGGGCAGCGGTGCCGTCGTGCGCCACAACTGCCTCACCGAGAACGGCCAGTACGGCTTCAGCGCCTTCTCCCCCCAGGGTCCGCGCGACGTCGTGCTGCACCACAACGAGATCAGCCACAACAACACCGCGAACTGGGAGCGCCGCATCCCGACCTGCGGGTGCACCGGGGGTGGCAAGTTCTGGGCCACGACCCAGGCACGGATCACCGACAACTGGGTGCACCACAACACCGGCCCCGGGCTGTGGGCCGACAACAACAACACCGGCTTCACGATCGAGGGCAACCTCGTCGAGCACAACGACGCCGAGGGCCTGGTCTACGAGACCAGCTACAACGCCTCGATCGTGGCCAACACCTTCGTCGGCAACGGCACGGTCAAGGGACCGCGCAACCCCGGCTTCCCCACGCCCGCGATCTACGTCTCCGAGTCCGGCGCCGACCCGCGCGCGGGCGACCTGCACGGCGAGGCCCTGGTGATCGCGGGCAACCGCTTCATCGACAACTGGGGCGGCGTGGCGGTGTGGGAGAACGCCGACCGGTACGCCGGCTCGCCGGCCAACCCGACCCAGGACACCACCCTGGTCAACCCCGACGTCGCCACCTTCGAGGCCTGCGCCGACCCCGAGCTGATCGCCGAGGACCCCTACTACGACGACTGCCGCTGGAAGTCGCAGCACGTGCACGTGCACGACAACCTCTTCGAGCTCGACCCGGAGGCCCTGGGCCCGGGCTGCACCCCGGAGAACATCTGCGGGGTCAGCGGCGCCTTCTCCAACTTCGGCACCTTCCCGCCCCACTCGCCGTTCCAGGGCACCATCATCGAGACCGCGGTGACCCTCGACCAGGACAACCGGTGGTTCGACAACACCTACCGCGGCCCGTGGCTCTTCATGGCCATGGAGGCCGGCACGTTCGTGACCTGGAACCAGTGGCGCAGCGAGCCCTACCTCCAGGACGCCGGCAGCAACACCGGCAGCTGACCCAGCCCATATCTCCCACCGAGTCGGCCCGAATCACCCGCCCACCCGGCGCGGACCTCCCACCGAGTCGGCCCGGACCGCCTGGTAGCGGCGCCGGTCTCCAGGACGCGGTGAGCCATGCCCGACCGGAGCCGCGCACCCCTGGCTGCCGAGGCTGTGTGCCCGACGACGCACGCCGCGTGGACGAGCACCACTCACTTCATCCCCTGCGTTGTGCACCGAGGGCGACATGCCGGCCACGGGAACGCGAGATCTCGGCCGGGTCGGCGCGCGATTCGGGCCGGGTCGGCGGAGTGCCACTGACCCGGCGCTAGATACGCGCCGGGTGGGTGGGAGATCTCGGCCGGGTGGGTGGGAGATGTGGTCCTGGTCAGAGGGCGACGGGGGTGACCGGCTCGCCGGGCTGCACCGGGCGGTCGCGCCACAGGGCCCAGGGGCTGATGCCGTGGCGGTACTTGTCCTCGAGGGCCGTGCGCTCCTTGAGGGTGTCCATGGGGGCCCAGAAGCCGTCGTAGCGCACCGCGCGCACCTTGCCGTCGCGGGCGGCGCGCACGCAGCCGTCCATGACCAGGTCGTCGCCCTCCTCGAGGTAGTCGAAGATGCCCTGGTTCAGCACGAAGTAGCCGCCGTTGATGCACAGCGACATGTCGGCGACCGGGACCAGGCCCGAGACCTGCCCGGCACCGTCGACGTCGACGACGTGGAAGGAGTCCTGCGGTTTGACCGCGAGCATCTGGGCCACGGCGTCGCTGGCCTCGAACTGCGCGACCAGCTCGTCCATCGGGGCGTCGGTGAGCACGTCGCCGTAGTTGGCCAGGAAGGTGCCGTCGCCTTCCAGGTAGGGGCGCACCCGGCGCAGGCGCTCACCGATCGCGGTGTCCATGCCGGTGTCGATGAAGCTGATCGTCCAGTCGCTGATGTCGGTGCCGAGCATCTCGATGTAGGACCCGCCCTTGGTCAGCACGAAGTCGTTGGAGGCGGTCTCCTGGTAGTTGAGGAAGTAGTCCTTCACCGCCTGGGCCCCGTGCCCCAGGCACAGCACGAACTCGGTGTGGCCGAAGTAGGCGTAGTAGCGCATCACGTGCCACAGCACCGGCCTGCTCCCGATCGGCATCATCGGCTTGGGCAGCGACTGGTTGTCGGCGCGCATGCGCATCCCCAGACCGCCGCAGAAAAGGACCACCTTCATGTCGTACTCCTCTCGTCAGGCCGGTCCGGCCTGGAAGACCTCGAGACGCGGCAGGGCCACGACCAGCTGGCCGCCCCACTCGCCCACGTGGTCGAGCTGGGCCGTGATCTCCTTGCGGAGGTTCCACGGCATGATCACCACGTAGTCGGGACGAGCCTCGGCCAGCGCCTCGACCGGCAGCACCGGGATGTGGGTGCCCGGCAGGAACCTCCCGTGCTTGTGCGGGTTGCGGTCGACCGCGAAGGACAGCAGGTCGGCACGCACGCCGCAGTGGTTGAGCAGGGTGTTGCCCTTGCCCGGGGCGCCGTACGCCGCCACGGTGCGGCCGCGCCGGCGGCAGTCGATGAGGAACTCCACGAAGTCGTCGCGCACCTCGGCGACCGACGCGGCGAAGCC
>JBFGFQ010000128.1:0-8757 GCA_041579495.1 Nocardioides sp. | reverse complement strand
TGGAACGGCAACGTCGAGGGACCGCTGCACCACGTCCTGACCGACCCCCAGCACGTGGTGCGCTACCAGTGGACGCACCGGCACAAGTACCGCCGCGACCTGGTGCCGCGACTGCGTCGCGACCGCCCCGGGCTGCCGGTCGTGCGGCTGACCGGGGACCGCGACGTGGAGCGGTGGCTGGCGGGCCTGGTCGCCCCGACCCGCCGGGCGGCGGCGCCGGCACCGACGCGACCGGGCTCAGGCCTCGCCGGCGGCCGCTGACGCCGCCGACCCCTGGGCGCCCATCGCCCAGCGGATCGTCCCGGTCGCCAACGAGCCCAGGGCCCGCACCACGGTGCGCTCCGAGACCGGCAGCCACGGCAGCCGCAGCGGGCCGCGGGTCCAGCGCGGCATCAGGCCGACCGCTGCCGCGACCAGCACCAGGTACGGCGCCCGCGCCAGCACCGGCAGCGGCGGCTTGAGCAGCAGGAAGCCGATCGCCTCGCGGGCCTCGGGGCTGCCGCGCAGCTCGGGCCGGTAGGACTCCAGCACCGCGCGCAGCCCGGCCTCGGTGGTGGGCGGGTCGAGGACGCCCAGGCGCCGGGCCACCTCGCCGGCCTGGGCGACGTACTCGTCGCGGCGGGCCTGGTCGAGCGGCCGCGCGCCGTAGGTCTGGTGGGCCAGCAGGAACGAGTCGACCTGGGCGGCGTGCACCCAGCCCAGCAGGTGCGGGTCGGAGGCGGCGTACGGCGTGCCGTCGGGCATGGTGCCGGTGATCCGCTCGTGGATGCGGCGCACCGCGTCGACCGCGGCCTGCGCGTCGTCGGCGTGCCCGAAGGTCGTCACCGCCAGGTAGGTGCTGGTGCTGGCCAGCCGCCCCCACATGTCGGTGCGGTAGTCGCTGTGCTCGGCCACGCCGCGCATCGCTGCGGGGTGCAGGGTCTGCAGCAGGAGGGCGCGGATGCCGCCGACGAACATCGACGCGTCGCCGTGCACCTGCGCGATCGCGCTGTCGGGCGCGAACCAGCGGGGGCCCGGGCGACCGTGGATCCGGTCGCGCTGGCGCGGCCCGTCGGGGCCGGCGACCCGGGCGAACAACGCGGACCCGAGCCGCTCACGCACCTCGCCCAGCGGCGCCCGCAGGGGCGCGAGCAGGGGCGCACCGGTCGTGCTGCTGGTCATGCACCGAGCCTACGGACCGGTCCCTCACCCCCGAGTCGTCCCAGATCTCGCGCCGACCCGGCGCAGATCTCGCGCCGACCGAGGTCACACGTCCCAGGTGCGGACCCAGCGGCAGTGCTCGTTGGCGGCCAGCGCGGAGACCACCTCGGCGGGGATCGCCTCGGTGGAGTCGGTGACGACGTAGCCGAGCTCGCCGGTGGTCGCCAGGTACTGGCCCACGACGTTGGCGCCGGCCTCGGCGATGAGCTGGTTGACCGCGGCGAGGACGCCGGGGACGTTGTCGTGCAGGTAGCCCAGGCGGTGCCCGCTCTGCAGCGCCGGGGCGCTGACGGTGGGCAGGTCGACCGACAGCTCGGTGCGCCCCTCGAGCGCGAAGCCGGCGAGCTTGTTGGCCACGAAGTAGCCGATCTCCTCCTGCGCCTCCTGCGTGGAGCCGCCCACGTGCGGGGTGAGGATGACGTTGTCGAGGCCGCGCAGCGGCGACTCGAACGGGTCGCCCTGGGCCTTCGGCTCGATCGGGAAGACGTCCATGGCGGCGCCGGCGATGTGGCCCGAGAGGATGTGCTCGCGCAGCGACTCGGTGTCGACCACCATGCCGCGCGCGGCGTTGATGAACAGCGAGCGCGGCTTCATCTTCGCGAACTGCTCGGCGCCGAAGAGCCCCGCGTTGCCGGGGCGTCCGTCGACGTGCAGCGAGACCACGTCGGCGCGCTCGAGCAGCTCGTCGAGGGTCTTCATCCGCTGCGCGTTGCCGTGCGCGAGACGGTCGGCGGTGTCGAAGAAGATGACCCGCAGGCCCATCGCCTCGGCGAGGTTGGACAGCTGGGTGCCGATGTTGCCGTAGCCGACGATGCCCAGGGTCCGGCCCCGGATCTCGTGGCTGCCCTTGGCCGACTTGTCCCAGATGCCGGCGTGCATCTTCTCGGTCTTCTCGGCCAGGCGGCGCGCGAGCACGATGATCTCGCCGATGACGAGCTCGACCACGCTGCGGGTGTTGGAGAAAGGCGCGTTGAAGACCGCGACGCCGCGCTCGGCGGCGCCGTCCAGGTCGACCTGGTTGGTGCCGATGCAGAAGCAGCCGACCGCCAGCAGGTCGGGCGCGGAGTCGAGGACCCGCGCGGTGACGTTGGTGTTGGAGCGGATGCCGAGCAGGCTGACGCCCGGCAGGGCCTCGACCAGCTCGTCCTCGCTCATCGAGTGCGTGAGCAGCTCGACCTCGAAGCCGCGACCCTCGAGGATCTCGACGGCCAGGGGATGGATGTTCTCCAGCAGCAGCGCCTTCACGCCGCCCAGCCTAGAGACCCCGGCGGCGTACGCCGACACGCGGCTGTGGCGTGGACAGACCGCCCGCGGTGCCGGCCCTCAGGTCGGCAGGTCGGCGATGTCCTCGGCGTCGACGATGCGGTAGGCGTAGCCCTGCTCGGCCAGGAAGCGCTGGCGGTTCTGGGCGAACTCGGCGTCGACGGTGTCGCGGGAGACCACGGTGTAGAAGCGGGCCACCTTGCCGTCGTGCCCCGGGCGCAGCAGGCGGCCCAGCCGCTGCGCCTCCTCCTGGCGCGACCCGAACGACCCGGAGACCTGGATCGCGACCTCGGCGTCGGGCAGGTCGATGGAGAAGTTCGCGACCTTGGAGACCACCAGCAGGCGCTCCTCCCCGGAGCGGAAGGCGTCGAAGAGCCGCTGCCGCTCCTTGACCGAGGTCTCGCCCTTGATGACCGGCGCGTCCAGTGCGGCCGCGAGCTCGTCGAGCTGCTCGAGGTACTGCCCGATCACCAGCGTGGGCTGGTGGGCGTGCCGCTCCACCAGCTCGCGCACCACGTCGACCTTGCGGTGGGTGCAGGAGGCGATCCGGTAGCGCTCCTCGGGCTCGGAGGTGGCGTAGGCCAGGCGCTCGCCGTCGGGCAGCGTGACCCGCACCTCGACGCAGTCGGCCGGGGCGATCCAGCCCTGGGACTCGATGTCCTTCCAGGGTGCGTCGTAGCGCTTGGGCCCGATCAGGGAGAACACGTCGCCCTCGCGCCCGTCCTCGCGCACCAGCGTGGCTGTCAGCCCGATCCGACGGCGTGCCTGCAGGTCGGCGGTCATCCGGAAGATCGGCGCCGGCAGCAGGTGCACCTCGTCGTAGACGATGAGGCCCCAGTCGCGTGCGTCGAGCAGCTCGAGGTGCGGGTAGACGCCCTTCCGCTTCATCGTCAGCACCTGGTACGTCGCGATGGTCACCGGACGCACCTCCTTGACGGCGCCGCTGTACTCGCCGATCTCGTCCTCGGTCAGCGAGGTGCGGCGCACCAGCTCGTCCTTCCACTGCCGCGCCGAGACCGTGTTGGTGACCAGGATCAGCGTGGTGGCCTTGGCGTGCGCCATGGCCGAGGCACCGACGAGGGTCTTGCCGGCCCCGCAGGGCAGCACCACGACGCCCGACCCGCCGTGCCAGAACGACTCCGCGGCGTCGCGCTGGTAGTCGCGCAGCGTCCAGTCGCTCTCGTCGAGCTCGATCGGGTGCGCCTCGCCGTCGACGTACCCGGCGTAGTCCTCGGCCGGCCAGCCGATCTTGAGCAGCGCCTGCTTGAGGTTGCCCCGCTCGGAGGCGTGCACGACCACGGTGTCGTCGTCGATGCGCTCGCCGATCATGCCCTTGACCTTCTTGGCGCGCAGCACCTCCTCGAGCACCGGCCGGTCGGTGGTGGCCAGGGTCAGCCCGTGGGTGGGGTGCTTCTCGAGACGCAGCCGGCCGTAGCGCGCCATCGTCTCGGCGACGTCGACGAGCAACGAGTGCGGTACGGCGTAGCGGCTGTACTCCAGCAGCGTGTCGACGACCTGCTCGGCGTCGTGACCGGCGGCGCGGGCGTTCCACAGCCCCAGCGGCGTGAGCCGGTAGGTGTGGATGTGCTCGGGGGAGCGCTCGAGCTCGGCGAACGGCGCGATCGCCTTGCGGCAGTCCTGCGCGCGCTCGTGGTCGATCTCGAGCAGGAGCGTCTTGTCCGACTGGACGATGAGGGGGCCGTCTGTCACCGGGCAAGCCTACGGGTCGCGCCAGGGGGCGGCCCGGTCGCTGCTCAGCCGGTGACGGGGGCGACCGAGGTGATGCGGTGCACCGCGAAGCTGCGCAGGTCGTCGGCCCGGTGGTCGTGGGCGGTCAGGGTGCCGCCCTCGACGCTGCGGGGGTCGACGACGCGCTCGGAGCGGGTGCCGTGGTTGTCGACGTAGCCGATCAGCACGCTGGCCCCCGTCTCGACCGCCTCGCGCAGCGCCGCCAGCGAACCGGACGGGCTCAGCGCCTGCCCGGCCCCGGCGGGGCGGTTCGAGGCGGCCCGGTCGCCGGCCCGCACGGCCGTGACCACGGCCGAGGCCGTCGCGGTGCCGCGGGCCGCGCGCAGGCCCTCGGGACGGCGATCACGCGGCGTGCGCGCGCGCAGCTGGTCGGGGCGCGCGACGCGCACGGTGCCGTCGGGGCCCTCGACGACCGGCGCCGCGCCGAGCTCGCGCAGCCGCGGCAGCAGCACGTCGAGCGGGGTGGCGGAGACCAGCACCGTCGGGGCGATCCGGCGCAGGCCCAGCGACGAGGCCTTGGGGTGGTGCAGCACCTCGCTCAGCGCGGTCTCGTCGTCGGCGCGCAGGAACGCCTCGGCGTGCCCGACCCGGATCGAGCCGAAGGTGCGCGCGGTGTCGTCGACGAGGTAGGTCAGCGGCTGCGGGACGGGGGTGCGCGAGACCGAGGAGATGAAGTCGTGCACCTCGACGGCCGACCACCCGGTGTCGAGCGCGCGCCGCACCGACGAGGCCGTGAAGCGGTAGACGGTCGCGCCGCCACGCGACTCGACGTCGGCGAGCAGCTGCAATCGCTTGGCCAGCGTCGACTCCAGCGGGCCGGGGGCGACCGCGGTCAGGTCGGCCTGCAGCAGCACGTGGTCGACCGGCGGCGGCATCAGCCCGTCGAGCGCGGCGACGCCGGCCGCGGTGTCGTCGCGCCCACCCACCAGCCCGCGGGCGTACGACGCCAGGCCGCCCAGGCCGGCCACCCCGAGCGCCTCGGCCTCGCTGATCGCCCAGGCGACCTGGTCGGCGCGGGTGCGCGGGCGCCGCGGGCGCAACCAGGCGACGCGGGCCGCCAGCGCGGGCAGGCCGGTGCCGGAGGCCAGCACCTCGCCGGGCGGCAGGGCGCCCAGCTCGCGCAGCGCGAGGTGCCGGGTCTCGACCTGGTGCACCCCCGCGAGCTCGGGGGCCAGGGCGTTCCAGGTCTTGCCGGCGGGGTCCCGGGTGCCGACGAGGCCGGGGAGCCGGGGGCTGTCCCACCAGGCGCGGGCCAGCACCCACCACCGCTCGGCGGGCGAGCGGGTGCTCCAGCGGTCGAGCTCGTCGGTGGGCAGCCACGCCGCCTCGCCGTCGGGGGTGTGGCCGGTGGCCAGCAGCCCCGCCGCCGACGCGGTCTCGACGAGCAGCGCGGTCGTGGGCTCGTCGACGTGCAGGAGCACCGACGCGGCGCGCAGGTCGCGCACCCCGAGGCCGCCGCTGCGCAGCGCGGTCGGGGGCTGGGTGCCCCAGTGGTCGAGCAGCAGCTCCACGCGGCGCACGGCCTCGAACGCGGCACCGGCCGCGACCTTGTCGACCATCGCCGCCGAGCGCTCGACCGTCGGCAGCCGCGGCAGGTCGTCGACGCGGTCGGTGGTGGTGCGACCGCCGCGCAGCACCAGTCCCACCTCGCCGGGCAGCACCACCGAGCCGCCGCCGCGGGGCACCAGCAGCCGCCGCGCCAACAGCTCCTCGGCGGGGGTGGCGGCCTCGTCGGTGGTCACGGTGTGGCGCGAGGTGCCGGTGGTGGCCTCACCGCCGTGGTCGAGCACGTGCTCCAGCAGCGTGCGGGCCGGCGCCGACAGCTCGGCCAGCCGCTTCGCCACCGCCTCGGGCGGCACCGGCTCCGGTGAGCGGCTGCGCAGGCCGCTGACCCCGGCGCCCGGACCGCCCGCCAGTCCCTCGGCCACCCCGCTCAGCACGCGCGGTCCGGTGGGCGACTCCCACACCAGGGCCAGGTCGGTGAGGTGCTCGAGCGCGGCGGAGGTCGCCGCGGGCTCGGCGTGCACGATCGAGACGAGTTCGTCGCGGGTGGTTTGGCCCGCCACCACGAGGGCATCAAGGACGCAGAGCTCGAGCCGGGTCAGCTGGTCGAGCGCACGCAGCAGCGAGGACCGGGTCGCTGCACGAGACGCGAGCTGACCGGAGTCGTGAGGGGCTGGAGTGGCGAGATCGGGTCGGGCCGTCAGCAACCGGGACAGCCGGGCGTCCGGCCAGCCGCGCAGCTGGTCGGCGAGCGTGCGGTACCCCTCGGCAGACATCCCTCCCACGCTAGCGGCACCGGGCCGGGAGACGGCACACGACGCCGTGGTCGGCTGATGCGGATCGAGATGCGGCACGGCGCCGCGACCGACGTCGGGCTGGTCCGGGAGGTCAACGAGGACGCCTTCCTGGTCGCCCCGCCGGTCTTCGTCGTCGCCGACGGGATGGGCGGGCACGACGGCGGCGACGTGGCCAGCGCGATCGTGGTCGAGGAGTTCGCGGCGCTCGCCGACGAGGGCTACGACCCGCAGCGCGGCGCCGAGGTGGTGGCCGCGACGCTCGAGACCTGCCGCCGCCGCATCGAGGAGTACGGCGCCGAGCAGCGTGCCGGCGGGCTCGCCGGGTTCTCCGGGGGCACCACCGCCGTGGTGGCGCTGCTGGTCGAGGACGACGACCAGCCGACGTGGCTGCTGGCCAACCTCGGTGACTCGCGCGCCTACGTCTTCGACGGCGGCCGGCTCGACCAGGTGAGCGTCGACCACTCGGTGGTCCAGGAGCTGGTCGACGCCGGCGCGATCACCGCGGAGGCCGCCGAGCGCCACCCCGAGCGCCACGTCATCACCCGCGCGCTGGGCACGTCCGAGAGCTCCGAGGCCGACTACTTCCTGCTGCCGCTGCCGGCCGTCGAGCGGCTGGTGCTGTGCTCCGACGGCGTCAGCGGGATGGTCGACCACGACGAGATGACCGGCATCCTCGCCGCGGCCACCGACCCGCGCGACGCGGCCGACGCCCTGGTCGCCGCCGCCCTGGCCGCCGGGGGGCGCGACAACGCCACCGCCGTGGTCGTCGACGTGGTCGGCTCGGCTCCTGGGCGTCCGCACGTCCCCGAACGTGAGCGCACGAGCCCGGAGCAGGAGCCGGGTTCCCCGCCGTGACCCCGCCCGGCCCGGCGGCCGTGCCGCCGCGCGGCTACCTGCCCGGTGACTGGTACGTCGTCCTGGGCGGGCGCGTGGTCCTGGCGCTGCCGGGCGACGAGCGCGAGCGCGCCGCGGCGGCGTGGGCGCTGGTCGACGCGGGGGCCGGCGCCGACGAGGTGCTCGACCAGCTGGTCTCGCGAGGCCTCAGCTCCTTGGCCGGGTTCGCCCTGGTCAGCGAGGACGACGGCGGCACGACCCGGGTCCTGCTGCGGGGCCGGGCCGAGTGGTGCGGCCGGGGTGCCGACGGGCCGGTCACGGCCTCGGGGGCCCGCGCCTCGACGTGGCACGAGGTGCTGGTGCGTGAGGTCGGACCCTGGACCCTGGACCTGCCCGCCGAGCCCGCCGAGCGGGGCGCGCACGCCGGCGTCCCCGACGAGCCCGGGCTGCGGGTGGGCGGCGGCCTGGTGCGCGCCGCGCGCCTGGTGCACGACGACCACGACCACGACCACGACCACGACCTCAACCACGACCCCGAGCCGGCGACGGAGCCGGTCTCGGCCCGGCGCGCCGACCAGGCCGACCACGACGGGATGACCCGGGGCGGCGGCTGGGGCCGCGAGGAGCTCCAGCGGCACCCGCCGGGCATCCCCGGCCAGCCACAGGCGCCGAGCACCACCGCGACGCCGGTGGCGCGCCTGGTGGTCTCGCACGGCGAGGAGGTCGAGGTCGACCGCGTGGTCCTGGTGGGTCGCGCCCCCGAGGCACGCCGGTCCGACTCCACCGAGCACCACCGGCTCGTCGCCGTCCCGAGCCCGCAGCAGGAGATCTCCTCCACGCACCTCGAGGTGCGCCCGGGCTCGGGTGCCGACCACGGCAGCGCGGTGGTGACCGACCTCGGCTCGACCAACGGCACCGTGCTGGTGCAGCCCGGGCTGCCGCCCGAGCCGCTGCAGCCCGGCATCGCCGTGCAGCTGGTCCCCGGCGCGATCATCGACCTCGGGGACGGCGTCAGCATCCAGGTCGCCGGGCCGTGAGCGTGGTGCCCGCGGACCTCGAGCGCCGCTACTACGCCCACGTGGTCGACCGCGCGCTCGCCTGGGCGACGTACGCCGGCGTGGCCGGCCTCGGCGGGTGGCTGCTCGGCGCCGGTCCCGCCACGGTGCTGCTCGTGCTGGGCTGGGTGCTGGCCGTGCAGGTCGCCCTGGCGGTGCTGCTCGGCCTGCGCGGTCTGAGTCCCGGCAAGGCGCTGCTCGGGCTGCGTGCCGTCGCGGTCGGCACCGACCGGCCGGTGGGCGTCGGGCCGGCGCTGCTGCGCGGGCTGGTCGTCGGGCTGGCCGGGTTGCCCACGCTGCTGCTCGGCGCCGCCACCCTGGCCTGGACCAGCGCCTGCGACCCCGACCGCAGGCGC
>JBFGFQ010000127.1:0-8816 GCA_041579495.1 Nocardioides sp. | reverse complement strand
GTGCTGCCTCCACCGGACGGCTCGACACCCTCGCCGTCGCCGCTCTCGTCGGTCGAGCCGTCGCCGAACCCGTCGGTGCCGTCGCCGTCACCCTCGCTGCCGGCGGGGGCCTTGGTGACCTTCGCGGCCAGGCCGATCCCCTTCTCGCCGTCGAAGGCGACCTGGAAGCTCGGGGCTCCCTGCGACGGGTCCTCGGCGGGAGCGCCGACGAGGACGACGGCCGGGGAGTTCTCGCTGGTGGACGACGTCCAGGCGCCGGCGAGGGCGGTCAGGTCGAAGGTCCACACGCCCTTGTCGCTGCGGACCCCGGGGGCCACGCCCCCCTCGCAGTCGAAGGCCGGGCGCGTGGCCCAGGCGCCGTTGTCGACGCCGACCCAGAACGCCTCGGTGACCGGGCACGCGACCAGCGTCGCGAGGTCGGCGTTGATGTTGGCGCCCTGCTCGTCGGACTCCTTCATCGCGAGGAGCACCTCGGTGACGAGGGAGTCGTCGGGGCCCTTGAGGTCGAACTCCAGGGCGGCGACGCGCTCGGGCTCGTTGTTGACCAGGGTGACCGGGAGGGTGCCCTCGGGCGCCGCGACGGCCGGGACGCTCGGCGGCTGCGCGAGCCCGGTCTCCGGGGGCGGCTCGTTGCTGCGCGCCCACCAGCCGTCCTGGATCAGGACACCGCCACGGAAGGCCCCGGGCTTGGCACCCTTGTCGGCCTTCTCGGCGGCAACCGCCGGCCCGGCGAGCGTCAGGACGGCGATGGTCAACGGGGCCGTCAGGGCGGCCAGGGTGGTGAGAGCTGCCGCGCGATGCAGCTCGCGTCCTCGATGGGCTCGGCTCGTAGACATGACTTCTCTCGGTCCGGGGGGCGTGGCGGGTGGTGGGCCGCCCTGGTGGGCGACCGCGCGTGCGGTGTGGTGTCGTGATCAACGTCACCGGGGGTGCCAAGTTACGAACCGGTAGCAGGGTGGATCAGACCAGTTGAACGGTCATCCAGCCGTCCGGTGGTCGTGGTGCGGTCAGAAGAGGTCGTCGACGGGCGCGCCGGTCTCGAGTTGCGCGAGCAGCAGCGCCGCTCGTTCGGACGCGTCGAGCGCCACGTCGAGGTCGACCTCGACCTGGTCGTCGCCGCCGTCGTCGCCGTCGCCGCCGCCGTACGACGTGCGGGTGTCACCGGGCGTCGGGCGCTGCGTGAGCGCGTGGAGCCGGGCCAGCAACAGCTCGCGGGGGAGCCCGCGCAGGTGCAGGAGGAGCAGCGGGCTGCGGTCGAGCAGCCACGCCGCCTGGTAGAGCACCGCGAGCGCGTGCGGGCAGGGGTCGACCCAGGCGTCACAGGAGCACGACGCCTCCAGCTCGCCGCCGAAGGGCAGCAGCTCGACACCGGCCTCGTCGGCGTGCTCGACGAGCGTGTGCGGGAGGTCGCCGGCCAGCAGCGCCCCGACGCGACCGACCTCGGCCGCGACCAGCTCGACCAGCGCCTGGCTGCCCTCGGCGTCGACGACGGGAAGGGTGACGTCGACGCTCCACAACCCGTGCGCGTCGGCGACCGCGGCGACGAGTCGGCCGCGTCCGAGCGAGATGCCGCCCACCGCGCCCTGACGCGCCAGTGCCCGGGCGGCGCGCAGCTCGTCGTCGGCGTACGCGGACTCCTCCACGGCCCGCACCCAGGCCTTGCCCCACCAGGTGGTGGCCCGGGCAGCCCCCCGCCGCGCGGGCAGCGGCGGGTGCGAGATCACGTCGGCGCGCGACCCGGCGCCCACCTCATCCACCGCGCGCTTCGGGCCGCAGCGTGACGAGGTCGCGCAGCTCGTCGTTGCTCAGCTCGGTGAGCGCCGCCTCGCCGCGACCGAGGACGGCGTCGGCCAGCGCACGCTTGCGACCGAGCAGCTCGGCGACCTTCTCCTCGATCGAGCCCTGCATCGTCATCCGGTGCACCTGCACCGGCTTGGTCTGGCCGATCCGGTAGGCGCGGTCGGTGGCCTGCTCCTCGACGGCCGGGTTCCACCAGCGGTCGAGGTGGATGACCTGGTCGGCCCGCGTGAGGTTGAGGCCGGTGCCGCCGGCCTTGAGCGACAGGAGGAACACCGGCGCCACCGAGTCCGGCTCGGCTCCGGACTGCTGGAAGCGCGCCACCATCGCCTCCCGTTCCCGCACCGGGGTGCCGCCGTGCAGGAACTGGTGGGGGACCCCCGTCTTCGTCAGGTGCGCCTCGACCAGCCGCCCCATCGCGACGTACTGCGTGAAGACCAGGGCCGCGCCGCCCTCGGGGAGCACGGTCGCGAGGAGCTCGTCGAGCAGGTCGAGCTTCTCCGAGCGGCCCGAGAGGCGCACGGCCGTGCCGGACTGCTTGAGGAACTGCGCGGGGTGGTTGCAGATCTGCTTGAGGCCGGTCAGCAGCGCCAGCACCAGACCGCGGCGGGCATCGGGGTCGGCACGCTCGATGCGCTCCATCGTCTCGCGCACGAAGGCCTCGTAGAGCACGACCTGCTCGCGGGTGAGGCTGAGCGGGTGGTCGGTCTCGGTCTTGGCCGGCAGCTCGGGCGCGATGCCCGGGTCGGACTTGCGCCGTCGCAGCAGGAAGGGCTTGATCAGGTCGGCGAACTGGCGCGCCTTGGTGGGCTCGAGTCCGGACTCGATGGGGCCGGCCCACACCTTGCGGAAGGCGTTGCGGCTGCCGAGGAGTCCGGGGATCGCCCAGTCGAGGATCGCCCACAGCTCGGTGAGGTTGTTCTCCACCGGGGTGCCGGTCAGCGCGACGCGCGCCTCGCTCGTGATGCTGCGCAGCGCGCGTGCCGTCGAGGACGCGGGGTTCTTGACGTGCTGCGCCTCGTCGGCGACGACGAGACCCCACGGGACCTCGCGCAGCGCCGCGGCGTCGACGCGCATCGTGCCGTAGGTCGTCAGCACGAAACCCGGCCCGTCGGGGCTGCCCGGCCCACCCTCGACACCGTCGATCAGGCTCGCCTGCTCCGGGCCGGCTGCATCACCGGGGCCGTCCAGGTCAGCCAGGTCACCCAGGTCACCCAGGTCGCGGCTGCTCCCGTGGAAGCGGCGTACGGCGACCCCGGGCGCGAAGCGTCGGAGCTCGGCCTCCCAGTTGCCCAGGAGGCTGGCCGGGCACACCACGAGCGTCGGACCGGGCGCGCGGCGCCCCCGGGTTGCGGCGGCCTCGAGGCGGTGGAGGTGGAGCGCGATGACGGTGATGGTCTTGCCCAGGCCCATGTCGTCGGCGAGACAGGCCCCGAGGCCGAGGTCGGTGAGGTCGGCGAGCCAGGTGAGCCCGTGGCGCTGGTAGTCGCGCAGGTGCGCCTCGAGACCGGACGGCGTCTCGATCGGAGGGCGGACCGCGGCGGAGAGCAGCCGCTCACGCACCTTCAGCAGCGAGGCGCCGACGACGACCGGGTGCTCGGCGGCCGGGTCTCCGGGTGCGGCGAGGCCGGGGAGGCCGGCCGGCCCGGCGGTGCCGGTCAGCGCGGTGGCGATCGCCTGGGCCGGCTTGACGGTGCGGATCAGTCGCTTCCTGGCCTTGCGCGCGGTGGCCGGGTCGACGACCGTCCAGCTGCCTCGGAGCTTGAGGATCGGGGAGGCGGCGCGCGCCAGGTCGTCCATCTCCTCGGGGGTCAGGTCGTCGCCGTGCACCGCCAGCTGCCAGCGGAAGCCGAAGAGCGACTCGGTGCCGAGCAACGGCTCCTGGAGGGGCTCCTCACGGGCGGCGGACGCGGCACCGCTCGACCCGCGCCCCGAGCCCGCCTCGCGGTCGAGGACGGCGGTCGCGGTCAGGTCCCGGCCCAGGCTCCTGGGCCACATCACCTCGACGCCGATCGCCTCGAGCGCCGCGACCCCGGTGTCGAGCAGGCTCACCAGCTCGTCGGTGTCGAGCGTGATCTGGTCGGGCACCCGCAGCGCCAGGAGCCGGTCGAGCACCGGCCACGCCTCGGCCGCCGCGCGCAGGGCGATGCTCGTGTGCGTGCTCGCGCGCGCACCGAAGCCGTGGTCGGGTGTCCTGCCGTCGCCGGGCTCGACGAAGAGCTCGGCCGCGTCGCAGACGTGGAGTGGATCCTGCTCGTCGTGGGCCTGGAGCACCACCCGCACGGCGCCCGCGACGAGCTCGTCCTCGTCGGCCTCGAGCCGCAGGGAGAGCCGCACGAGCTGGGGCAGGCCGGCCCCGCCGTCGGGACCGTCCTGGTCGACCCGGGAGGACCGACCGGCCTCGTCCGCGCGGTGCATCGCCCGACGGCGCGCCAGCCGGTCCTGGAGCCGCTCGGGGAAGCCATCCCCCGCCGCGGCGGGTCCGGGACCCCGTGCCGCCCCGGACGCCGTCCGCCCGCTGCGTGCGGGGCGTGCGGGACGGGCAGCGCCCCCGGTGCTCGACGGGGCGCTGCGCGGCATCACGTCGACGACGGCGTCGAGCATCTGGCGCACCACCTGCTCGGCCGCGGCGGCGTCGAGGCCCTCGTGGCTGCGCGAGTCGGCCAGCAGCGCCACCCGCTGCGCGTCGTCGGCGTCCAGCGGTGCGGCGCGCCAGCTGCGCCGGGACTCGTCGGGCTCGTACTTGCCGGCGGCGACCAGCCGCATGCCGATCATCACCGCGCCCGAGAGCAGCCCCACGCTGGGGTGGAGGTCGTCGCGCGCCCGGGCCTTGGTGAGCACCGGCAGCGCCGCGCGCATCGGCAGCTCGACGGTGCGGCGCTCGTCGCTGAACTCGACCATGCTGTCGCGCGGCGGGTCCGCCGGCCGCAGCGTGGCGGTGCCGGTGACCGGCACGAAACTCATCGGGGGCTCACCGGGGGCTCACCGGGCACTCACCCTCTCCCGCACCGCCCCGCTCATGTCGGCGAGGCTAGCCGCCGGTGCCGACGCCGGAACCGGCCCCCGCGGCGGCCCCCCCGGCAGCACCCGAGTCGGCGGTCGAGCGCTGCTCGGCCTCCACGACGACCGCTGCCAGGGCGGCGAGGGCTGCCTCGGTGAAGCCGGGGTGCACGCGATCGGGGTCGACCCAGTCGGCCGCCGGCACCGGGTCGGCCTGCAGCTCGGCGAGGTCGCCGACGACGTCGACCCCGGTGGCCCGCACCCAGGAGACCCAGCGGTCGACCTCGGCGGACAACCACCCGGTCTCCGCGGGCGGCACCTCGGGCCGCTGGCTCTCCCGTCCGGCCAGGCCCCGGCCGACGACGGTGCGCCGCACGATCCGCTGGTGCGGTCCGCCTCGTCGGTTCGTGCCGTCGAGCAGCCGGTTGAGCTCCAGCAGCACCTGCGCCTCCGCGATGCCCACCGACTCGTTGGTGCGCGACGGCTCGGCCGGGACCCAGGCGTCCTCGATCCCGGTCAGGTCCGCGAAGCGGCGCCACAGCACCGAGCGGTCCCCGCCCGGGGGCGCCACGGTGACGAGGTGCGTGCGGTCGGCGGGCAGGTGCACCAACCACCGACCGAGCACGGCAGGGACGTCGAAGGCGGCCCGGAGCGGGAGCTCGCCGGTGCGGGCCCGCGCGAAGTGGGTCGCGAGGTCGGCGGTGCCGCCGTTCTTGAGGCCCTCGAGCCAGCCCGAGACCAGCTGGCGCCCGAGGTCGCGGGCGCTGTAGACGACGTGCAGCTCGGCCTCGTGACCCAGCGCGGCCGCCACCGTGGCCACGGCCTCCCCGTCGCAGCGCACGAACCCCTCGTGGCTGATGACCACCGTGCCGTCGTGACCGTGCACCTGACGGACCAGCTCGTCCCACGACCCCGGGATGGTGGCCGGGTCCTGGCCCATGACGAGCCCGGTGAGCTCGAGCGAGGCGCGGAACGCCAGGCCACCCGGTCGGGCGCCGGTGCCCCGCGGGACGAGGACGCCGTGCTCGCGCAGGGTCGGGGCGTTGCGCTGCAGGCGGGTCTGGATCGCAGTGGTGCCGGTCTTGGGCGCCCCGACATGGAGGTACACGCGCCGGGCCATGGCGCCATCCTCGCACCGCGTGCCCTGGACGCGTCTCCTCCGCCGTCGCGCAGCCGAGGCGTAACCCCTGGGCACGTCGTTCGTTGGGCCTCCACCCCAAGCTCCGGAGCGCCCCATTCGGGTGGGCGTCGCTGAACCCCACGGAGTGTCTGACCCCAGGAGTCACTTTGACGACCCCACGCCCCATCCGCTCGACGATCGCCCTGGGAGCAGCCGCGCTGCTCAGCAGCGCGGCCCTGATGGCGCCGTCCGCCGCCACCGCCCTCGGCGGCGTCGGCCAGACCGTGCCGACGACGGCCACCGCGGGCCTGGCGCCCGTCTCGCCGTACCTCGCCGACGTCCTGCCCGACCTGACCGGCCGCTCGACCGTCCTGGTGCACGGCGCGACCCTCGCCGACGCCCAGCGCGCCGTCCGCGAGACCGGCATGACCACCTCGACGACGTTCGACAAGATCGGCGTCGTGGTCGCCAGCGGCACCAAGGAGCAGATCCGCGCCGTGCGCGCCGCCGGCGGCGTGACCTACGTCGAGGGCAACGCCCCGATCGAGCTCTTCAACGACACCTCCAACACCGCCACCCGCGGTGCCGAGGCGATCGAGACCCGCACCGGCGCCGACGGCTCGGCCCTCGACGGCACCGGTGTCTCGGTGGCCGTCATCGACTCCGGCATCGACCCGACCCACCCCTACTTCGCCGAGGACGACGGCAGCAGCGCCGTCGTCGCCAACCTCAAGACCGTCTGCGTGCCGGCCACCACCGCCTGCTCGGTGCAGTCCGTGCCCGACTTCCTCGACACCGACACCACCGCCGTCGGCGGCCACGGCACCCACGTGAGCGGCATCGTCGCGGGCCGACCCACCACGCTCAGCTCGGGCGACACGCTGCAGGGTGCCGCTCCCGGCGCCAAGCTCGTCTCGATCTCCACCGGCGCCGTGCTCCTGATCGTCGGCGCCGACTCCGCCCTCAACTGGGTGCTCGAGAACCACGAGGCGCCCTGCGGCGCCGGCGTCTCGGCCGTGGAGTGTCCGCCGATCAAGGTCACCAACAACTCCTACGGCCCGAGCGGTGGCGGCTCCTTCGACCCGCGGTCCGCGACCGTCAAGCTCCAGCGCGCACTCGCCGCCGAAGGCGTCGTGACCGTCTGGGCCAACGGCAACGACGGTGGCAACGGCTCGAAGAGCTTCTCCAACCCGCCCGGACAGGACCCGACCGGCGGCGTGCTCTCGGTCGCGTCCTACAACGACCTCGACACCGGCACCCGCAACGGCGAGGTCTCCGACTTCTCTTCGCGCGGCAAGTCCGGCGCCCAGGGCACCTACCCCGACATCTCCGCCCCCGGCGACGGCATCACCTCGGCCTGCCGCCTCTACCTGCCGATCTGCTCGACCGGTCTCGACTTCCGCAACGGTCCCGGCCCGCTCGACCTCGGCACGTTCAACACCATCAGCGGCACGTCGATGGCGGCCCCGCACATCGCCGGCATCGTGGCCCAGCTCTTCCAGGCGAACCCGACGGCCACGCCCGCCCAGGTCGAGACGGCTCTCAAGACCACCGCCCACAAGTTCACCGACGGCGCGGCCTACGAGCCGGGCACGCTCGGGACGACGTCCTTCGACAAGGGCTACGGCCTCGTCGACGTCGTCGCGGCGGTCGACGCGCTGGGCTGACCACTCGCACCACCCAGGAGGCCCTCGTTCCGCGCCGGACGGGGGCCTCCGACTTTTTACCCCCGGGGCATAACCCCGAGCGTCACGGCTCGTTGACCTACTCGAAGCCCCCGCCCGATTCGGGTGACCACTTCCGACCTGTCATGGGGGCAGGCCGGCAGAGGTCTCGCTTCCGGCTCGTGCGACACGAGCCGGAAGCGTGGGGCTTCAGATCTTTTTCAGTCCCGGCAGCACGTCTCGCGCGACAGCCTCGAGGACGGCGGTCGAGGCGGCGTACGGCTCCTCGGTGCGCGGCCAGTGGGTCACCACGTCGGTGAAGCCGAGCTCGCCGGCGCGGCCCACGAGGTCGGTGAAGAACTCGACGCTCGACAACGACGTGCGACCGGCCGCCGAGAGGTGCGGCGCCGAGTCCAGCAGCAGGTAGCGCGGCAGTCCCTGCTCCGCGCGGCCCCGCGCGTAGAGCTCGTCCTCGTAGAAGGCGCTCGCCTCCGCCAGGCCCGCGAACCACTCCTCGACGTCCTCGACGGTCGGCCCGGTCGTCACCCAGCCGTCACCGACCCGCGCGGCGTAGCGCAGCGAGCGCCGGCCGTTGGCGGCGACGACGTACGGCGTCCGGCGCAGGGGCGGGAGCGTGCGCGCGTCGTCTGCGGAGAACCACCGGCCCGAGGCCGTCACGTGGTCCTCCTCGCGCAGGCGCACCAGCAGGTCGACGAACTCCTGGAACCGGTCGACCCGCTCCCCCACCGACAGCTCGCCGGTGGCCAGCAGACCGGAGTCGAGGGTGCCGCCGGTGCCGAGACCGAGGAGGAGGCGGCCGTCGCTGAGGTCCTCGAGCGCCTGGGCGTCGCGGAACAGCAGGTAGGGGTGGCGGAAGTTGGGCGAGGCGACCAGGGTGCCGAGCCCGATCGTCGAGGTCACCGCCGCCGCTGCCCCCAGCACCGGTGTGGACGTCGTCCAGGGCGCGTCGGGCAGCCCGCCCCACACGAGGTGGTCGTAGGTCCAGGCGTGGTCGAAGCCCATCTCCTCCGCGGCCTGCCAGCGAGGACGGGCCTCGGCCCACGGGAGGTCGGTGAGGATCGTGATGCCAACGCGCATGCCCCGAGCCTAGGTCCCGCCAAGCCGTCGGAGGCTGAGCAGGCGAGGAACGAGCCGTCGGAGGCTGAGCAGGCGAGGAACGAGCCGTCGGAGGCTGAGCAGGCGAGGAACGAGCCGTCGACGAAGCCCCGACACCG
>JBFGFQ010000126.1:0-8971 GCA_041579495.1 Nocardioides sp. | reverse complement strand
CTGGCTGCTGCAGACCCAGACGCTGGAGACGTTCGTGCTCGTCAAGAGCATCGCCATGCTGGCCATCAACGTGGCCGCCGCCGTCGCCACCGTGGGCTTCGCCGCGCTGGTCGCGAGCCGGGAGGGGCTGCTCGGCGGGCCACACCCGGCCCCGGCGCCGGTCCCCGTCACCGCCGGCGACACCTCGCCCTGACCCGGCCCAGATCGCGCGCTGACCCGGCGCAGATCTCGCGCTCACCCGGCCCAAATCGCTCGCTGACCCGTCCCAGTTCTCCGGCCGGGTGAGCCGACCCTGCCGCGCCGGTCGCTGTCGGCGTGCCCCGGGCGACGCCCTCCTTGCGCGCCATGAGCGGCCGGGTCGGCGCGAGATCTCGGCCGGGTCGGCGGGGGATCTGGGACGGGTCAGTGGGAGATATGGGCCGGGTCGGCGGGAGCGGGAGTCAAGGACCATCGGCACTGGAGACCGGCCGCGACCCCGGCTGGACTGGGGGCATGGGTGCGCCGGTGGTCGACGAGCAGTGCACCCACCACGACCGCGAGGTCGAGGAGGTGCTCGGGCGGCTGGGCAGCGACGCCCGGCAGGGTCTGACGCCGCAGGAGGCGGAGCGCCGACTCGAGCAGCACGGGCCCAACCAGCTGCCGGAGGTCGCCGCGGCCGGGCCGGTGCGTCGGCTGCTGCGCCAGCTGCACCACCCGCTGGTCTACGTGCTGGTCGTCTCGGGCGCGATCACCCTGGCGCTGCGCGACCTGGTCGACGCCTCGGTGATCTTCGGCGTGGTCGTGCTCAACGCGGTCATCGGTTTCGTCCAGGAGTCCAAGGCCGACGCGGCGCTGGAGGCGTTGCGCTCGATGGTGCACACCCGGGCCCGGGTGGTGCGGGGCGGGCAGCGGCTGGAGGTCCCTTCCGAGGACCTGGTGCCCGGCGACCTGGTGCTCCTCGAGGCGGGCGACAAGGTGCCGGCCGACCTGCGGCTGACCGAGTGCAGCGAGCTGCGGCTCGACGAGTCGGCGCTGACCGGGGAGTCGCTGCCGGTGACCAAGCGGCTGGGGGTGCTGGTGGGCCCCACACCCGTGGCCGACCGGCGGAACATGGTCTGGTCGGGCACCCTGGTGGTCGCCGGCACCGGCAGCGGGGTCGCGGTCGCCACCGGCGCCGACACCGAGGTCGGCGAGATCCACCGCCTGGTCGGCGGGGCCGCGGTGCTGGCCACCCCGCTGACCCGCAAGCTCTCGGTCTTCAGTGCCTGGCTCACCGTGGTGGTCCTGGCCCTGGCGGCGCTGACGTTCGCGGTCGGCGTGCTGCGCGGGGAGTCGGGGGCCGAGATGTTCACCGCGGCGGTGGCCCTGGCGGTGGGCGCGATCCCCGAGGGGTTGCCGGCCGCGGTCACCATCACGCTGGCGATCGGGGTCTCGCGGATGGCTCGCCGCGGAGCCGTCGTACGCCGCCTGCCGGCGGCGGAGACCCTCGGCGGCGCCACGGTGATCTGCACCGACAAGACCGGGACGCTGACCCAGAACCGGATGAGCGTGCAGGTGCTGTGGTCGCCCGATCGCGAGGTCGACGTGGGGCCAGGGGCACGTGCGGCGTCCGCGTCGGCGGCGGTGCGCGGCGACGAGTCGCTGTGGTGGTGCCTGCTGGCCGGGTCCAACTGCAACGACGCGGCGCTCAGCGAGAGCGGCGAGGGGGTGGGCGACCCGACCGAGACCGCGATGCTCGTCGTCGGCAGCGCCCTCGGCGCCGCGCCGCACGCGCTGCCCCGGCTGGGCAGCGTGCCGTTCAGCTCCGAGCGGCAGTACATGGCGACCCGGCACGCCACCGACGACGGTGACGTGGTGCTGGTCAAGGGGGCGGTCGAGCGGGTGCTCGCCCTCTGCTCGAGCCAGCTGGGCTCGGGTGGTGGCCGCTCGTCCCTGGACAGGGCGACCGTGCTGGCCGCGGCCCACGAGCTGGCCGCGCAGGGGATGCGGGTGCTGGCGACGGCGCTGCTCACCGACGCCGGGTCCGACGCGCTCGACGACGTGGTCGCCGGCCGGACGCGGCTCACCTTCACCGGGCTGCAGGCGATGCTCGACCCGCCCCGCACCACCGCGGCCGCCGCCGTGCGGAGCTGTCGCGACGCCGGCATCGACGTCAAGATGATCACCGGCGACCACGCCGGCACCGCGACCTCGATCGCCCGGCAGGTCGGCCTGGTCGACGGCGACGGCGACGGCGAGGTGGTGCTGAGCGGCGCCGACGTGGAGGCCCTCGGCGACCACGAGCTGGGCCCGGCAGTGGAGCGGGCCACGGTCTTCGCCCGGGTCGGCCCGGGGCAGAAGCTGCGCATCGTCGAGGCGCTGCAGGCGCGCCGCCACGTGGTGGCGATGACCGGCGACGGGGTCAACGACGCCCCCGCCCTCAAGCAGGCCGACGTCGGGGTCGCGATGGGGCGCAGCGGCACCGAGGTGGCCAAGGACGCCGGCGACCTGGTGCTCACCGACGACGACTTCGCGACCATCGAGGCGGCGGTCGAGGAGGGGCGCGGCGTCTTCGACAACATCACCAAGTTCATCGTCTGGACCCTGCCCACCAACATGGGCGAGGGCATGGTGATCCTGGTGGCGATCCTGCTCGGCAGCAGCCTGCCGATCCTGCCCACCCAGATCCTGTGGATCAACATGACCACCGCCGTGGCGCTCGGGCTGATGCTGGCCTTCGAGCCCAAGGAGGCCGGCATCATGAGCCGCCCGCCCCGCGACCCGGGACGCTCGCTGCTCAGCACCCCTGTCGTGCTGCGGACCGTGCTGGTCTCGGCGCTGCTGGTGGTCGGCTCGCGCTGGGTCTTCGACCACGAGCTGGCCCAGGGCGCCTCGCTGGAGGTCAGCCGCACGGCGGCGGTCAACGTCTTCGTCACCGTCGAGGCGTTCTACCTCTTCAGCTGCCGCTCCCTGGTGCTGCCGATCTGGCGCACCCGGCTGCTGGGCAACCGGTGGCTGCTGGTGGGCGTCGCCGTCCAGGTCGTCGGGCAGGCGGCCTTCACCTACCTGCCGGCGATGAACGCGCTGTTCCACACCGCGCCGATCGACGCCGACGTCTGGGGCCGGATCCTGCTCGTGGCGCTCGCCGCCACCGTCCTCGTCGAGGTCGACAAGGCGCGGTGGCGGCGCTCGGCGTCCAGCGGCGCCCGCCCCTGACCCACCGGTGGGTCACGAGGAGGCAGTGGCCTCCTACGATGGCGCGGTGCGTGGGGGTGGTGTGACGTGAGCAGCGGACGGCACCGCGCGCCCCGAGCCCCCCGACGGCGTACGCCGCGCGGCCTGCGCCCTCGGCACGGGGTCCTGGCCGGTCTCGGCGCGGTCGCGGCGCTGGTGCTGGGGGCGGTCGCGATGCTGGGTCCGGTCGGCGTCGAGACCTCGGTCGCCGAGGAGACGCCCGCCCCCGTCACGTCCGGCGCCCCCCAGCGCGACGCGGCGTCGACGCGGCACCTCGGAGCGGCCGTCGGAGACCCGCTGCGCGGCCGCGACCCGCTGCCCGCGCCGGAGCCCGAGCCGGAGCCGGTGCCGTACGCCGGACCCGGCACCTTCGACGTCGCCGCGGTCGAGCAGCCCCCGCCGGCCGGCACCCGCACGACGTACACCGTCGAGGTCGAGCGCGGACTGGCCGCCTCGGGCATCGACGCGGACGAGGTGGCCGAGCAGGTGCACGCCATCCTGCGCGACCCCCGCAGCTGGGCGCGCGGCGAGGCCGGCGTGCTCGAGCCGACGGCCACCGATCCCGACCTGCGCATCCTCGTCACGACGCCCGCCACCACCGACCGGCTGTGCGCCCCGCTCAACACCCGCGGCGAGCTGTCGTGCCGCAACGGGGGAGTCGTCGCGCTCAACGCCGTGCGCTGGCTGCAAGGCTCGCTGGCGTACGACGGCGGGCTGCGGGGCTACCGCCGCTACCTGGTCAACCACGAGGTCGGCCACGCGCTCGGCAACGGCCACGTCGCCTGCCCGGGCCCCGGCCTGCCCGCCCCGACGATGCTGCAGCAGACCGTGCGGCTCGACGGCTGCGTGCCCAACGCGTGGCCCTACCCCTGACCTCGCGGTCCTAGAACGAGGCGACGGTCGTGAAGGTGGTGCCGGCGTCGTCGCTGCGCAGGAGCTCCTGCGGCGTCGAGACGTAGATCGCGCCGGACGGGGTGGTCGTCATCGCCTGCACGGCGCCGCCCAGGCTCGCCTGCTCCGACCAGGCGCCGGTCGCGTCGTCGGCGGTGTGGACCTGGCCCGAGGGCGAGATGCCGACCAGGCCGCCGTCCTCCGTCCAGTCCACCAGCAGCAGCACCGGCGCGTCGGACAGCGGTGAGAAGCTCTCACCGGCATCGGTGCTGATCAGCGGTCCCGACTGGCTGGTGACCACGAGCGTCTCCGACGCGGGTCGGGCGGCGACGTCGGCGACGGGCTCGGGCAGGGTGCCCTCGTTCCAGGTCAGCCCGCCGTCGGTGCTGCGCAGCAGCCGCACGCCGCCGTCGACGCCGTACAGGGCCGTGCCGGCGGCGTCGAGCGCGTGGAAGTCGGCCTCGCCGGCCAGCGAGACGCCCTGCCACGTCCGTCCCGCGTCGGCGGACGTGATCAGCCCCAGCGCCGCGGGGCCGTCCTCGCCGGGTCCCGGGTGGCCGCTGGCGTAGAAGGCGCCCTCGGGGGTGACCGTGAACCCCATCAGGTCGGTGCTGAGGTCGCTGACCGGGACCGGGGCGTCGCCGTCCTCCTCCAGGGCGAAGAGGCCGTCGTGGGTGGCGATGAGGAGCCGTCCGGTGCCGGGCTCCTCCGCGAGGCCGTGCACGTGGGCCGGGGAGAACGCCGCGTCGCGGCTCCTCGAGCCGTCGTCGTCGCCACAGCCGACGAGCGGCGCCGCGAGCAGCAGCGTCGCGGGGAGCAGCAGACCGCGTACGGCGCGGCGGGGGAGCGGGAGGATGGGCATCGGTCGACCTTCCGGGGGGCGGTCACGACGACGGGAAGCGTAGCCACCCGGTGGGCGGGCGCGGGCTGGGTAGGGTCCGCACGTGGACCTGCTGCTGATCGCCCCGGGCGCGCTGCTGGTGCTGCTGGCGCTGCGCGACGTGTTCCACACGCTCTTCCACCCCGGCGAGCACGGGGCGTTCAGCGCCAAGGTCTGCTCGGCGCTGTGGGTGGTGGGCTCGCGGACCGGACGCCGCGGGCAGGTGCTGGCCGGACCGCTGTCGGTGGCGGTGACCATCGTGCTGTGGGTCGCGATGCTGGTGGCCGGCTTCGCGCTGCTCTACCTGCCCTGGTTGCCGGCCGGCGCGACGTACAGCGACGGCGTGCCCAGCACCGGCGGGCCCGAGGACGCCGTCTACCTGTCGGCGGTCGCGCTCGCGACCCTGGGGCTGGGCGACGTGGTCCTGGCCGAGCCGTGGCTGCGGCTGCTCACGCCCCTGCAGGGCCTCCTCGGGTTCGGCGTGCTGACGGCCGCGATCGGGTGGACCAGCCAGATCTACCCCGCGCTGGCCCGGCGCCGCTCCCTGGCGCTCGAGGTCGACGCCGCGCTCCGGGCGTGCCGGCCCGACGAGGTCGCCGTCGACCAGCTGCACCGCTGGGGCGCCTCGCTGAGCGCCGTCACGGTCGACCTGGTGCAGAACTCCGAGACCTTCTACTTCCGCGAGACCGACCCGAGGCTGGGGCTCGGGGCGCTGCTCGGCGGCCTCGACGCCGCCGTCTCCGCGCCCACGGACCGCACGGCCCTCGACGGCGACCGGCAGGTGGCGCTGCGGTCGTTGGAGGAGGTGCTCGACCACCTCGTCTCGGTGCTGGGTTCCCAGTTCGACCTGCCGGGGGACCGGCGCGGCGTGCTGGACGCCCTCGGGTCGGGACGCTCACGCGAGGAGTGACCCCTCCCTCGGCCGTGCCTCCCGGATCCGGCGCCGCGCGCTCGGCACAATCGCCCCCATGCCCCCCGAGCCCACCCACCGACGTTCCCTCGTGAAGGCGGCCGTCGTCGGCGGTGTCGCCGTCGGCGCGGTCGGGGTCGCCGTGCGACTCGACCCGTCCTCGCGCCCCGACGACGACCTCGCACCCGGCGGTGCGCTGGAGCTGTCCGCCGACAGCGGGTCGGACGTCAAGGCCCTCGAGGTCCCCCTCGACGACTCCATGCTCCAGCGTTCCTCGCAGGCCCGCTGGTCGACGAGGGCGCTGCCGACCTCGGTGCACTCGATGGTGGCCGTGACCTGGCTCGGCGAGAGCACGGCGGAGGTGTCGGTGCGCTCCAAGGTCGCCGGGCGCTGGGGCCAGTGGGCGGTGCTGCCCGCCCTCGACGACCACCCCGACCCGTCCGACCCCGAGGACACCGCCGTGCGCGGCACCCACCTGCGCTGGGTGGGGCCCGCCGAGGGCGTGCAGGTGCAGGTCGCGGGGGAGCGCCCCGAGGCGCTGACGCTGGTGCTGCTGCACCCGCAGCCGCGCGCGTCGGACGCCGACGAGGTGCCGACCTCGCTGACGGCCGGTCGCACCACGGCCGCCCGGGAGGGCGAGCCGGTGCCGCGCCCGACGATCCGCAGCCGCAGGGCCTGGGGCGCCACCGAGTCGTGGCGCGACGGCTCGCCGCGCTACAACCCCACGATCGAGCAGCTGCACGTGCACCACTCCGCGAGCGGCAACGACTACTCCCGCACCGACGTGCCCGCGCTGATCCGGGGCTTCTACCGCTACCACACCCAGAACCTGGGCTGGAGCGACATCGCCTACAACTTCCTCGTCGACAAGTACGGCCGCCTGTGGGAGGGCCGCGCCGGCGGTGTCGCCAAGCCGGTGCGCGGCGCGCACACGCTGGGCTTCAACGCCACCTCGACCGGGGTCGCGGCCATCGGCAACTACGAGGTCGCGGCGCCGTCGAAGGCGATGCTGGGCGCCCTGGCCGACCTCGCGGCCTGGAAGCTGGACCAGTACGGCCGCCGTCCGCGCGGCAAGATCCAGGTGCGCTCGGAGGGCAGCGACAGGTACCGCGCCGGCACCGTGGCGACGCTGCGGATCATCGACGGGCACCGTGACACCAACGACACCGCCTGCCCCGGCAGGCTGCTGTACGCCCGCCTGCCCGACGTGCGCTCCGACGCCCACCGCATCGTCGAGAGGTACCGCAACGCCAGCAAGCAGGTGCGTGCCACCCGTCGGCCCGAGGTCACCGGCCGGACCCGACCTGGCAAGCGGTTGACCGTGGACCCCGGGGCCTACGACCCGGCGGGGGCGAAGGTGAGCGTGCAGTGGCGCCGCGACGGCAAGGCGGTCTCCGGAGCGACCGGGCTGCGCTACCGCTGCACCGAGGCCGACCTCGGCAGCGAGGTCAGCGTGCTGGTGCGGGCCACCAGCCCGGGCGCGGAGCCGACGCAGGACGTCGTCACCGCCGGGCGGGTGACCATCCCCGTCAAGGTCGTGACGAAGGCCCGGTCGCGCCGGGGCAAGGTGCGGGTCGTCGTCGACCTGGTGCCGGCCCAGGGCGTGGACGTGACCCCGACCGGGCGCGTGAGCATCAAGGTGGGCAGCCGGACCAAGACCGTCGCGGTGCGTGACGGACAGGTGCGTACGTCGCTCGGCGCGCGCAAGCCGCTGCGGGCGGGGCCGCGCCGGGTGGTGGTCACCTACACCGGTGACCGTGCCTGCAACCCGGCGCAGGGCGAGACGGCGGTCGAGGTCGACGGGGCCTGACAGCAGCGTCAGCCCGTCTGCGGAGGTCGTTGGGGCGGTTCTCTAGGCTCGGGGCCGTGAACGATCTCCGGTCCCCCCGCCGCGTCCGCCGCGCCCTCGGCGCCCTCGCCCTCACCGGCGCCCTCACCGGCGCCCTCGGTGCCTGCGGTGGCGGCGACGACCAGTCCGCCGCCCCGGCCGACACCGTCCGCACGGCCCCCGACGGCTCGGAGTTCAACGACGCCGACGTGCAGTTCGCGACCCGGATGATCCCGCACCACGCCCAGGCCGTCGAGATGGCGGTGCTGGCCGAGGGACGCGACCTCGACCCCGAGGTCGCGGCGCTGGTCGCCGACGTCCGCGAGGCGCAGGTGCCCGAGGTCCAGACGATGACCGGGTGGCTGACCTCCTGGGGCGAGCCGGTGCCCGAGACCGGGCTCGACCACGCCAACGCCGGGCACGGCGACGGCGCCCACGACGGCGGGTCGGACGGCATGGACGGCATGGAGGGCATGGACGGCATGGCGGGGATGATGTCCGCCGAGCAGATGCAGGAGCTGCGCACGGCCGACGACGCCGAGTTCGAGCAGCTGTGGCTCGAGATGATGACCGAGCACCACGAGGGCGCCATCGAGATGGCCGAGCAGGAGGTCGAGGACGGCCTGCACCCCGACGCGGTCGCCCTCGCCGAGTCGATCATCGCCTCGCAGAGCGCCGAGATCGAGACCATGGAGGAGCTGCTCGGCTGAGGGCTGCTCGGCGGGGTTCAGCCGGCCAGCGCCAGCACCGGGCCCGCCACGACGCCCAGCACCACCGCGGCGCCCGCGCACCCCACGGCGAGGGCCGCGGGCGCACGTCCCGGCCCCGGTCGCGCGTCGGCCCTCTCCGGCTCGTCGCCGTCGGGCCCCGTCAGGCAGGCCGCCAGCCACCGCAGGTAGTAGGCCAGGCTGAGCACGGTGTTGGCCGCGACCAGCACCGCCAACCAGGCCAGCCCGGCCTCCCAGGTGACCGCGATCGTCAACACCTTCGCGACGAAGACCGCGGTGGGGGGCGTGCCGACCAGCCCGAGCACGGAGACGCCCAGCGCGGCGGTGAGGGCAGGCCGACGGCGGGCGACGCCGCGCCACTGCTCGATCCGGGTGCGTCCCGGCTCGGCGCGCAGGACGGCGAAGCAGGCCAGGTTGGTCACGGCGTACCCGGCCAGGAAGAGCAGCAGCGTGGGGCGGGCCCGCTCGACGGCGGGCACGGCTGCGACCACGGCGAGCAGGTAGCCGACCTGGCTGATCGTCGACCAGCCCAGCAGACGGCG
>JBFGFQ010000125.1:0-8976 GCA_041579495.1 Nocardioides sp. | reverse complement strand
TCGGTGACCTCGGCGACGAGCCGGTCGCGCTGCTCGCGCAGCCGCTCGCGGTGTCCCGGCAGCACGGGGCCGTGCTCGAGCAGCCGTGCCAGCGTCAGCTGCTCGAGCACCGGCGCCCCCAGGTCGAGCGCCAGCCTCGCCTCCTGCAACGTCTCGACGCACTCGTGCGGCGCGCGGATCCAGCCCAGCCGCAGCCCGCCCCAGAAGCTCTTGCTCGCGCTGCCGATCGTGATGGTGCCGGGGGAGTGGGCGGCGAAGGGCAGCGGCATCGCCTGCCCGTCGAGCGCCAGCGCCTGGTGCGCCTCGTCGACGACCGCGCGGGTGCCGGCCGCGCGCAGGTGGTCGGCGTACGCCGCGCGCTGCTCGTCGCCCATCACGTGGCCGGTGGGGTTCTGGAAGTCGGGCACCAGGTAGGCCAGTCGCGGCCGCGAGCCCCGCAGCGTGGCGCCCACGGCGTCGAGGTCCCACCCGCCCGGGTCGACCGCGGAGGGCACCAGCCGCGCGCCGGCGTTGCGCAGCGCCTGCGTGGCGTTGGGGTAGACCGGCGACTCCACCAGCACCCGGTCGCCTCGCCCGGCGTAGGCCTGCGCGACCACCGCGGCCGCGGCCAGCGCCCCGGGCGTGACCAGCACCTGGTCGGGATCGGTGGGCAGCCCGCGAGCGGCGTACGAGGCGGCGACGCGCTGCTGCAGGCGCGGCAGCCCGGCGGGGAAGTAGCCGTGCCCGCCCAGGTAGGCGGGCAGGTCGGCGGCCGCGTCGGCGTAGGCCTGCAGCAGCCCCGCGGGCGCCGCGGCCGCCGCGCAGTTGAGGTCGATCGCGTCGCCGTCGTCGACACCCGGCAGCAGGGCGCGGTCGTGGGAGCGGGCCCGCCCGCCGGGCACCCGCGTGAAGGTGCCCGCGCCCTGCCGCGCCACGGCGTACCCGGTCTCGCGCAGCAGCGCGTAGGCGCGCGTGACGGTGGTGCGCGAGACGGCCAGCGCCTCGGTCAGCTCGCGCTCGCTGGGCAGCCGCACGTCGAAGCCGATGCGCCCGTCGCCGATCAGCAGGGTCAGGGCGTCGGCGAGGCCGGCGTAGGCGGGGGAGCGGTCGAAGGAGCCGACCAGGGACGCGACCCGGGCGGCCGACACGGTGCTGACCATGCAGACCACTGTCGCACGATTGGCTATTTCGCGACAGGCCAATCGAGGGCCACCCTGGACCCATGCTCCTCGTCGACCTCGGCCCGCTGGCCCAGCTGCGCGCCGGCCGCCTGGCCCGCCGGCTGCCCCAGCTCTACGTCGGCCTGTGGCTGTACGGCGTCTCGCTCGCGATGATGGTGCGCGCCGACCTCGGCGCCGCCCCGTGGGACGTGCTGCACCTCGGCATCGCCCGCTACGTCCCGCTCAGCCTCGGTCAGGTGCTGATCGTGGTGAGCCTGCTGGTGCTGCTGCTGTGGATCCCGCTGCGCGAGGTGCCCGGCCTGGGCACGATCTCCAACGCGCTGGTCATCGGGATCGCCACCGACGCGACGCTGTCGGTGCTCGAGCGCCCCGACGAGCTGTGGCTGCGGATCGTGCTGATGGTCGTCGGCGTGCTCGGCAACGGCGCCGCGACCGCCTTCTACATCGGCGCCCAGCTCGGCCGCGGCCCGCGCGACGGGCTGATGACCGGCCTGCACCGGCGCACCGGGGTCTCGCTGCGGGTGGTGCGCACCGGCCTCGAGGTCACCGTGGTCGCGATCGGTCTGCTGCTCGGGGGCACGGCCGGCGTCGGCACCGTGCTCTACGCGCTGAGCATCGGCCCGGTCACCCAGGCGCTGCTGCCCGCGCTGACGGTGCGGCTGCGGGCCCCCGTGGACCCGCCCGAGGTCGACCCGGTGACGGCTACCGCTTCGTCGCGATGATGGTGGAGGCGTCGGAGGCGACCATCACCTCGACCGCGGTGAAGCGGGGGTCGGTCAGCCACTGCTCGCGCAGCACGTCGACGCGGCCGTAGGTCACCGGCGGCCACTGCTCGCAGGGCGTGAAGTCGTCGAGCACCACGATGCCGCCGTCGGCGACCAGGTCGGCGATCGCGTCGACCCCGACCTCGCCGGGCTGGCCCGAGTCGAGGAACAGCAGCGAGAACGGGCCCTTGTCGAGCAGGGTCGACCAGTCCGCGGCCAGCACCTCCACCAGCGGGTCGTCCTCGAAGATCTCGGCGGCGGCTCGCGCCAGGCGCGGGTCGAGCTCGGCGGTGACGATGCGGGCGTTCTGCTCGCGCACGCCGCTGCGCAGCCAGGCGGTGCCCACCCCGCAGCCGGTGCCGAACTCGGCCATCGTGCCGTCGCGGGTCGCGGCCAGCGTCGCCAGCAGGCGACCGGTCTCGTTGCGGCAGAACGAGACGTAGCCGGCGCGGCGCGAGACCTCGAAGGCACGCCGCACGACGTCCGGCAGCTCGGGTGGGGCACTCATGGCGGGGAGTCTGTCATCTCGAGACGCTCGTCCCGGATCGTGGACACATTCCGGAAAGCGGTGGCCAGTGTCCGGGCTGCGTGCCTAGGATGTGTCCATCATGCGGAGCATTTTCGTACTTATCGAGTGCCGCGGCGAGGCCCAGCAGCGATAGCTGCCAGTGAGGCCACCTCGCCGCGGTGTTCGGCGTTGCTCTCGGTCTCACGGCACATCTGAAGATGTCTCCGCGGCGGGTCCACCTTCGCTAGCACGCGTGATCCGCTCCTCTCGAGGTCTCCACCTCCCATGCGATCCATGGGTCGTCCGTCCCCACCGCGGGGTCATCTCCGGCCGTGGCGTGAGCCATCCCCGGAGCACCACCGCAGGACCGCACGACACCCATCGACCACACCGCACGAGCAGTGCACCGACAGGCAAGGAGACCGACATGTACGACATGTACCCCGAGTGGGGCCCCGCAGCGCACAACCCCGAGAGCCCCTGGAGCCGCGAGGCCGTGCAGACCTCGCTCGACCTGCGGGACAACGGCGGCCAGCGCCCCGACGACAACTAGCGTTCGCCCCATGACCTCCACTCCTGCCGCCACCGGTCCCGTCAAGCTCGCCGTCATCCCCGGCGACGGCATCGGGCAGGAGGTGACCGCCGAGGCCCTCAAGGTCCTCGAGGTCGCCTCGCCGGCAGGGGTCACCTTCGAGCAGACCCGCTACGACCTCGGCGCGGAGCGCTACCTCGCGACCGGCGAGGTGCTGCCCGACACCGTGCTCGGCGAGATCCGCCAGCACGACGCCATCCTGCTCGGTGCGGTCGGCGGCAAGCCGAACGACCCGAACCTGCCCCCGGGCCTCCTCGAGCGCGGGCTGCTGCTGCGGCTGCGCTTCGAGCTCGACCACTACGTCAACCTGCGCCCCTCGCGGATCTTCCCCGGCGTCACCTCGCCGCTGAGCCGCGACGTCCTCGGCGACGACGAGGTCGACTTCGTCGTGGTGCGCGAGGGCACCGAGGGCCCCTACACCGGCAACGGCGGCGCGCTGCGCGTCGGCACCCCGGCCGAGGTCGCCACCGAGGTCTCGGTCAACACGGCGTACGGCGTCGAGCGGGTCGTGCGCGACGCCTTCGCGCGCGCCGAGAAGCGCCCCCGCAAGCGGCTGACCCTGGTCCACAAGACCAACGTGCTGGTGCACGCCGGCGCGGTGTGGTGGCGCCTGACCCAGGCCGTGGCCGCCGAGCACCCCGACGTCACCGTCGACTACATGCACATCGACGCGGCGATGATCCACATGACCACCGACCCGCAGCGCTTCGACGTGATCGTCACCGACAACCTCTTCGGCGACATCATCACCGACCTGGCCGGCGCCATCAGCGGCGGCATCGGGCTCGCGGCCTCGGGCAACATCAACCCCGACCGCACCGCGCCCTCGATGTTCGAGCCGGTGCACGGCTCCGCGCCCGACATCGCGGGCCAGCAGGTGGCCGACCCCACCGCCGCCATCCTGTCCGCGGCGCTCCTGCTCGACCACCTCGGCCACCCCGAGGCGGCCGCCCGCATCGAGGACGCCGTGCTGGCCGACCTCGCCGACCGCGGCTCGGCCCGGCGTCGTACGCCCGAGGTGGGCGACGCCGTCGCCAAGCGCGTGGCCGGCTGAGGCCGACCCCGACGGAGCGGTAGTTTGGTGCCCATGGAGATCAGCGTCACCCGCAACCCCGCGCCCGTCCCCGACGAACGGCTGGCCGAGATCCTGGCCGCCCCCGGGTTCGGGACCCACTTCACCGACCACATGTTCACGGTGGAGTGGACGCCCGAGAAGGGCTGGCACGACGCGCGGGTCACGCCGTACGGGCCGCTGACCCTCGACCCCGCCACGGCGGTGCTGCACTACGCGCAGGAGACCTTCGAGGGGATGAAGGCCTACCGGCACGAGGACGGGTCGGTGTGGGCGTTCCGCCCCGAGCAGAACGCCGAGCGGATGGCGCGCTCGAGCCACCGCCTCGCGCTGCCGGTGCTGGAGACCGAGGACTTCCTGGCCGCGGTGCGCGCGCTGGTCGAGGTCGACGAGCGCTGGGTGCCCGACCAGGGCGGCGAGAAGAGCCTCTACCTGCGCCCCTTCATGTTCGCCTCGGAGAAGTTCCTCGGCGTGCGCCCGGCCCAGCACGTGACGTTCATGGTCATCGCCAGCCCGGCCGGCGCCTACTTCAAGGGCGGGCTGAAGCCGGTGAGCCTGTGGCTGACCGAGGAGTACACCCGCGCCGGTCGCGGCGGCATGGGCGCCGCGAAGACCGGCGGCAACTACGCCTCGTCGCTGGTGGCCCAGCAGGAGGCCACCGCGCACGGCTGCGACCAGGTGGTCTTCCTCGACGCGCAGGAGATGCGCTACGTCGAGGAGCTGGGCGGCATGAACATGTACTTCCTGACCGACGACGGCACGATCGTCACCCCCGAGACCGGCACCATCCTCGAGGGCATCACCCGCGCCTCGATCATCGAGCTGGCCGCCAAGCTCGGCCACCGCGTCGAGGAGCGCCGCTTCTCGGTCGACGAGTGGCGCGAGGGGGTGGAGTCGGGCCGGATCCGCGAGATCTTCGCCTGCGGCACCGCCGCGGTGGTCACCCCGGTCGGCACTCTCAAGCACGCCGGGGGAGAGGTGCCCGCGCCCGCCGACACCGGCGACGCCGGCGGCGAGCTGACCCAGCGGATCCGCCAGGCGCTGGTCGACATCCAGTTCGGCCGTGCCGAGGACTCCTTCGGCTGGATGCACCGCATCGTCTGATCCGGGGCCGCGGCGCAGTAGCCTCGCGGGGTGAGCACCTCGCCGGGCAGCGACGCCCTCGCCACCGTCGGTGGCTACACGTTGCTGACCAAGATCGGCGAGGGCGGCATGGGGGTCGTGCACCTGGCCCGCCGCCCCGGCGGTGAGCGGGTGGCGCTCAAGGTGCTGCGCCCGCAGGTCGTCGGGGGCGACGAGGCCCGCCAGCGCCTCGAGCGCGAGGTCGCCTCGCTCTCGCGGGTGCGCAGCCGGTGGGTGGCCGAGGTGATCGACGCCGACCCGTGGGCCGACGTGCCGTACGTCGCCACCCGCTACGTGCCCGGGCTCTCGCTGCACGACCACGTGGTCGAGGAGGGGCCGATCGTCGGCCGCGACCTCGTGTGGTTCGCCGGGTGCCTGGCCGAGGGGCTGGCGTCGGTGCACGAGGTCGGGGTGCTGCACCGCGACGTCAAGCCGTCGAACGTGCTGATGGAGGGTCGCACCCCGATCCTCATCGACTTCGGCCTGGCCCGGGTCGCCGACGACCCGCGCCTGACCCACACCGGCTGGCTCATCGGCACCCCGGGCTACCTGGCGCCCGAGATCCTGTACGGCGACGACGCCAGCACCGCCTCCGACGTGCACTCGTGGGCGGCCACCGTCGCCTACGCCGGCACCGGCCGGGCGCCGTTCGGCCGGGGGCCGTCGATGGCGGTGATGGACCGGGTGCGCCGCGGCGAGCACGACCTCGACGGGCTGCACGGCGACCTGCACGCCGTCGTCGAGGCCGCGCTCGACCCCGACCCGGAGCGGCGTCCCACGCTCGAGGAGGTGCTGGCCTGGCTGCGGCCGCAGTCGACGCAGGTGCGGCGCCGCCCGGTGGCCGGGCCGCTGCCCGCGGCGGTCGAGACCGCGCCGATGCGCGCCGCGGCCTGGCCCGAGGAGCAGACGCGGGTCGAGCCCGCTCCCGAGTCGGACGACTGGTTCGACGACTGGGCCGAGGACGGGGCCGAGGGGGACCCGCACACCGCGGTGCTGCCCACCGAGCAGTGGCACGACCGGCCCTGGGAGGAGCAGGCGCCCCGGGTGCCGGCGCTCGAGCGGGTGCGGCGCGGCCTGCTGACCCTCGCCGCCGGGGCGGCGGTCGCCGTCGGCGTCGCGGCGGTGCCCTACGCCGGCCTGACCGTGGTGCTGGTGGCGGTCTGGCTGCTGCGCAGCGGCTCGCTGGCCGCCAGCCGGGTCGGTGACCGCCGCCGGCTGCGCGGCCGGCGCTGGTACGACGCCCCCGTCGTGCTGGTGCGGGCGCCGTGGGACCTGCTGCGCTCCATCCCGTCCACGATCGTGCTGCAGCTGTGGGCGCTCGGGCTGGCCGCGGCCGCGGGGCTGCTGTGCTACTCGGTGGCCGCCGGCACCACGCCCACCCTGCTCGCGGGCGCCGGCACCCTGGTGGTCGGCCTGTGGTGGGGGCCGGGCGGCTCGCGGGTGCGCTCGCCCCTCGGGCGCGTCGTGCGCCCGCTCTCGGCCACCCCGGGACGCTGGGTCGCGGCGCTGCTGCTGGTCACGGCCGGCGCCGGGGCGGCGGCGTACACGCTGGAGGCACGGGGGCCGTGGTGGGTGCCGGCGCAGGACCAGCCGGTCGGATCGCGAGACGCCGCCCCGAGCGGGGTCGTCGGTGGCAGACTCGACGACGTGCAGCACCACACCGTCATCATTCGCTAGCGCGCCGGGACCTCCCCGACGCGCCGACCTCTCGTCCTCGAGAGGTTTTTTTGTTGGCGCAGACCCCACGACCCCTCCAGCAGCGGAGCAGCAGCGATGGACCTCCACGGCGACTTCCACGTCTACGACACGACCCTGCGCGACGGCGCGCAGCAGGAGGGGCTGAACCTGTCGGTCGCCGACAAGCTCGCGATCGCGCGCCAGCTCGACGGGCTCGGGGTCGGCTACATCGAGGGCGGGTGGCCCGGCGCCAACCCCAAGGACACCGAGTTCTTCCGCCGCGCCGCCACCGAGCTCGACCTCACCCACGCGCGGCTGGCCGCGTTCGGCGCCACCCGGCGGGCGGGGGTCGCGGCGGCCGACGACCCGTTGGTGGCGGCGCTGCGCGACAGCGGCGCCGGCGTGGTCACGCTGGTGGCCAAGTCGCACGACCGGCACGTCGAGCTCGCGCTGCGCACCACCCTGGAGGAGAACCTGGCGATGGTGCGCGACACCGTCGCCCACCTGCGCGCCGAGGGCCAGCAGGTCTTCCTCGACGCCGAGCACTTCTTCGACGGCTACCGCGCCAACCGCGACTACGCCCTCGAGGTGCTGCGCACCGCCTTCGAGGCCGGCGCCGAGGTGGCCGCGCTGTGCGACACCAACGGCGGGATGCTGCCGCCCTGGGTCTCCGATGTGGTCCACGACGTCGTCGAGACGACCGGCGGGCGGATCGGGATCCACTGCCACAACGACACCGGGTGCGCGGTCGCCAACTCGCTGGCCGCCGTCGACGCCGGCGCGAGCCACGTGCAGGGCACCGTCAACGGCTACGGCGAGCGCACCGGCAACGCCGACCTGGTCACGGTCGTGGCCAACCTCGAGCTCAAGCTGGAGCGGCCGGTGCTGCCGCCCGGCCTGCTGCCCGAGGCGACCCGGATCGCGCACGCGGTCGCCGAGGTCACCAACGTGCCGCCCGCCTCGCGCCAGCCGTACGTCGGCACCTCCGCCTTCGCGCACAAGGCGGGCCTGCACGCCAGCGCGATCAAGGTCGACCCCGACCTCTACCAGCACATGGACCCGCTCGGCGTCGGCAACGACATGAGGCTGCTGGTCTCCGACATGGCCGGGCGCGCCTCGATCGAGCTCAAGGGCCGCGAGCTCGGCTTCGACCTCTCCGGCGACACCCCCGAGGCCAAGGCGCTGGTCACCCGGATCACCGAGCGGGTCAAGGAGCTCGAGAGCCGCGGCTACACCTTCGAGGCCGCCGACGCCTCCTTCGAGCTGCTGCTGGTCGAGGAGGTCGAGGGCGAGCGGCCGTCGTACGTCGACGTGGAGTCGTGGCGCGTCATCACCGAGACCCAGCCCGGCCCCGGCGAGGAGGCGCTGTCGGAGGCGACGGTCAAGCTGCGTGCCGGGGGAGTGCGCTACGTGGTGGCCGGGGAGGGCAACGGTCCCGTCAACGCCCTCGACCAGGCGCTGCGCTCGGCCATCGGACAGGCCTACCCGGAGGTCGCCCGCCTCGAGCTCATCGACTACAAGGTGCGCATCCTCGACCAGGGCCACGGCACCGACGCCATCACCCGCGTGCTCATCGAGACCACCGACGGCGAGGGGTCGTGGGTCACCGTCGGCGTGGGTCACAACGTGGTGCAGGCCTCCTGGGAGGCGCTGCTCGACGCCGTCACGTTCGGCCTGCGCCGCCACCACCGCTGAGCGACGGAGGCCGTACTAGGCGGCCGCTCGGGCTTCCTTGACGCCGTCAGGAGTCGGGCGCACCATCAGGAAATGGCCAAGCGCTGGCGTTGCCGGATCGGGCTGCACAAGTGGGCCAAACGCGTGAACGACTCGGGTCAGGCGTACCTCACGTGTGTCCGCTGCGGCAAGCACGACGACAACGACGGCGGGATGGCGGGGCTGGGATGGGGCTGACGCCGTCGCTCCGGTGATCCCGCTCGACGTACGCCGGGCGGTGGCCCTCGACCTCCTCGGCCAGCAGCAGCTCGAAGGAGGCGTCGGCGGCCTCGAAGGTGTACCCGCGGCCCTCGAGGGCCTTGACGCGGTCGGTGATCCGGGTGAGCAGCTCCCGGGCCTCGGGGCTG
>JBFGFQ010000124.1:0-8979 GCA_041579495.1 Nocardioides sp. | reverse complement strand
TGCGCGTCGGTGTTGATGGCGATGAACTCGACACCCTTCAGACCGACCTCGATCATCCGGTTGACGGCGTTGACACCACCACCACCGATGCCCACGACCTTGATGATGGCCAGGTAGTTCTGTGCTGCTGCCACGGTGGCTCGCCTCTCGCTGAGTACTCGGTTGGTTCGTGCTGGACGGTTGCTGGTGCGGGTGCTGCTGAGTCTGGGACGACCGGTCGGCGTGTCTCTCAACTCTGACCCTCAGGTAGAGGGTTATAGTTATGTCAACCTCGTCGTGATCACGACAGTAGGCACCGGCCCCGCCGCCGCCGCGCCGACACACCGCGACCCGGCCGGTTTTTTCGCGTCGGGTGGCGTGCGCCCACTCACACGCGCGGGCGCCCCGCGGGGCCGGGCCGACTCACTGGGAGATCTGCGCCGGGTCGGCGGGAGATCTGCGCCGGGTCGGCGGGAGATCTGGGCCGGGTCGGCGGGAGATCTGGGCCGGGTCAGCTGCGGGTGGTGGGGGTGGCGGGCACCGAGACGTCGAGCACCCGGCCGTCCTGCTCGAGGAGGATCTCGAGGACCCGGGCCTTCTGCTCGGAGTCCGAGGCGCTCCCCCAGACCACCTCGCGGCCGTCGCGCAGCAGCAGGCGGATCTGGTCGACCGTGCCGACCTCGACGTGGTCGACGTCGGCCGCGAGGCCCTCGGGCAGGGCGGCCACGACGGCGGCCCCCTCGCGCAGCGCCTCGCTGGTCACGCCCGAGAGCGCGTCGACGCGCGGCAGGGCGGTGGGGGTGTCGCGGTAGTCGCGGAAGACCACGCCGTCGGCGTCCATGCCGCGCAGGGTCGAGCCGATCCGCACGACCGCGACGGCGACCCGCTCCTCGACCTCGACGCGCACCCCGTCGGGCCAGGCGCGCGTGACGTCGGCCGAGCGCACCACGGCCAGGGCCTCGACGCGGGCGCGCACGGCGTCGAGGTCGATGCGGGCCACGGGGTCGCCGACCGGCACCGAGGCCGCGTCGCGGACGTCCTGCTCGCTGAGCACGTCGGTGCCGGCCACCTCGACCTGCTCGACGGCCAGCAGGGAGGAGAACCAGACCGACCAGACGCCGACCACGACCAGCGCGAGCGCCAGCACGCCGACCACGACGTAGCGCAGGCGCAGCCAGCGCCGGGCCCACTGGCGTCGCGCGAAGCGGCGCCGGGAGGCCTCCACGACGGGCTCAGCCACCGGAGCGCTCCCGCAGCAGCGCGAGCACCCGGGGGCCGACCTCGGTGACGCTGCCGGCCCCGAGGGTCAGCACCAGGTCGCCGGGGCGGGCCCGGGCCACCAGGGCGGCCGGCACGTCGGCGAGGTCGGGCACGAAGGCGACCCGCTCGGGCGGCAGCGGCACGTGGTCCGCGACCAGCGCGCCGGTGACGTCGGGGTCGGCGTCCTCGCGGGCCAGGTAGACGTCGCACACCACGACCTCGTCGGCCGCACCGAGGGCGGCACCCATCCGGGCGCCGAAGATGCGGGTGCGCGAGACCAGGTGGGGCTGGAAGGCGACGAGCACGCGCCCCTCCCCCGCCACCGACCGGGCCGCCTCGAGGTCGCCGGCGATCTCGATCGGCTGGTGGGCGTAGGAGTCGTAGACCCGGACGCCGGCCGCCTCGCCCTTCGACTCCATCCGGCGCCCGGTGCCGCCGAAGGCCTCCAGCCCCGCGCGCAGGCCGTCGAACGGCATCCCCAGGCGCAGCCCCACGCCGAGCGCGGCGAGGGCGTCGAGCACGTAGTGGCGGCCCGGGATGGCCAGGCGCACCCGGCCCAGCTCCTGGCCGCGGTCGACGACGGTGAACGACGACGTGGTGCCCTCGAGGACGACGTCGACGGCGCGCAGGTCGGCGTGCTCGCCCTCGCCGACCCCGACCAGCTCGAGCCCGCGCGCCTCCGCGAGCGGCCGCAGCGCCTCGGCGCCCGGGTCGTCGACGCACGCCACGAGGAACCCGTCGGCGTCGATGGTGCCCACGAACTCGGCGAACGCGGCCCGGTAGGCCTCCTCGGTGCCCCACGTGTCGAGGTGGTCGGCACCGACGTTGGTCACGATCGCGGCGTGCGGGCGGTAGACCAGGAAGGCGCCGTCGCTCTCGTCGGCCTCGGCCACGAAGAGGTCGCCGGACCCGGCGTCGGCGTTGCGCCCGGTGGCCGACAGCACCCCGCCGACGGCGTACGTCGGGTCGGCGTCGCAGGCCAGCAGGGCGACGGTGAGCAGCGAGGTGGTGGTGGTCTTGCCGTGGGTGCCGGCGACGGCGAGCACCCGCCGGTCGGCCATCACCGAGGCGAGGCCCGCCGAGCGCGGCAGCAGCCGCAGCCCGCGGCGCCGGGCCTCGAGCACCTCGGGGTTGTCCTCGCGCGCGGCGGTGGTGACGACGACCGTGTCACCGGGGCCGAGGTCGCCGAGGTGGGCGGGGTCGTAGCCCAGGTGGCAGGTGACGCCGAGCTCGCGCAGCGAGGGCAGGAACGGGGTGTCCTGGTCGTCGCTGCCCGTCACGACGACGCCGCGCGCCGCCATGATGCGGGCGATCGCCGACAGGCCCGCGCCACCGATGCCGACGAAGTGGACCCGTCCGAGCTCGGCCACGCCGGGCACGACGTCGGGGACCGGGAGCCTCATCGGGCCGCTCCCCCGGCCTCGAGCACGATGCGGGCCAGCGCCTCGTCGGCGTCGCGCGGCACCAGGTGGCGCGCGGCGGCGCTCATCGTGGCCAGCCGGGCGCTGTCGGTGGCCAGCGGCACGACGTGCTCGACCACCCAGTCGGTGGTCAGCTCCTCGTCGCGCACCAGCAGCGCTCCCCCGGCGTCGACGACCGGGCGGGCGTTGAGCTCCTGCTCGCCGTTGCCGATCGGCAGCGGCACGAAGACCGCCGGCACGCCGGTGGCGGCGGCCTCGACGACGCTGTTGGCGCCGCTGCGGCAGACCATCAGGTCGGCGGCCGCGAGCGCGTAGTCCATCCGGTCCACGAAGTGCTCCACGACGTACGGCGTGCCGGTCGCGGTGGCGGCGCCGGGGTCGGCCTCGCCCTTCGGGCCGACCACGTGCAGCACCTGCACCCCGGCCTCGCCGAGCTGGCGGGCGGCGCCGGACACGGCCTGGTTGAGCCGGCGGGCGCCCTGGGAGCCGCCGGTCACCACGAGCGTGGGCCGGTCGGCGTCGAGCCCGAAGAACGCGCGCGCCTCGGCGCGCAGCGCGTCGCGGTCGAGGGTCGAGATCATCCGCCGGATCGGCAGGCCGACGTACTCGGCGCCGGGCAGCGGGGTGTCGGGGAAGCTGACGGCGACCCGCCCGCCGCGGCGGGCCGCGACGCGGGCGCCGAGCTTGTTGCCCAACCCGGGCAGCGCGTTCTGCTCGTGCACCACCACCGGCAGCCGGCGCTTGCGCGCGGCGAGGTACGCCGGCACGGAGACGTAGCCGCCGTAGCCGACGACCACGTGCGGGTCGACCCGGTCGAGCACGGCGTGCGTCTGGCGCACCGCGTCGCGGACGCGGCCGGGCACCCTGAGCAGGTCGACGCCGGGCCGGCGCGGCAGCGGCACCGGGGGCACCAGCTCGAGCGGGTAGCCGGCCGCGGGCACCACGGTGTTCTCGAGCCCGCGCGGGGTGCCCAGGCAGGTGATCTCGACCGACGGGTCGAGCCGGCGCAGGGCGTCGGCGGTGGCGAGCAGGGGCGAGGTGTGGCCGGCGGTGCCGCCACCGGCGAGGAGGATGCGCATCGGGGTCAATCTAGCCAGTGTGGACGCTGTGCGAGGCACCGGCGGCGACGCCTGCGGCCCGGCCGCGGCGGCGGGCGGCCAGGGCACGCGCGGCGTCGGGCTCGCTGCGCGCGAACCCGATCAGCAGGCCCAGCGCGACCAGCGAGGGCAGCAGCGACGAGCCGCCGTACGAGATCAACGGGAGCGGGATGCCGATGACCGGCAGGAGCGCGAGCACCATGCCGACGTTGATGATCATCTGACCGATCAGCCACACCACGATGCCGAAGCTGGCGTAGCGGACGAAGGGCTCCTGGGTGTGGCGGGCCACCCGCAGCGCCGCGAGGGCGATGGTCAGGAAGAGCACGACGACCAGCAGGGTGCCCACGAGGCCGAGCTCCTCGCCGAGCACGGCGAAGATGTAGTCGGTGTGCGCCTCGGGCAGGTCGCCCCACTTCTGCTGGCTGGCCCCGATGCCCTGCCCGAACCAGCCGCCCGAGGACAGCGCGTAGAGGCCGTGGGCCGGCTGCCACCCGGTGTCGAGGTAGTCCTGGAAGGGGTCGGCGAAGTTGGTGATCCGCGCGACCCGCTCGGTGTCGGTGGCGGCCAGGCCGATCGCGGCGACGCTGACCAGCGAGATCGCCAGCCAGAACAGCCGCGCCGGGGCGCCCACGACCCACAGCATGCCGAGCAGGATCGCGAAGAAGACGAGCGCGGTGCCGAGGTCGCGACCGGCCACGACGAGCAGGGTGGCCAGCAGCAGGCCCGGGACGACGGGCACGACCAGCTGGTGCAGGCTGTGCAGCCGCCGCTCCTTGTTGGCGTAGATGTGCGCGGCCCACAGCACCAGCGCCAGCTTGGCGACCTCGGAGGGCTGGATGGCCAGGGAGCCGACGCCGAGCCAGTTCTGGTTGCCGTTGACCGAGGTGCCGACGAAGGCGGTCGCCAGGAGCAGCACCAGCGAGAGGAGGTAGGCCGGGTAGGCCAGGGCGCGGACCAGGCGCAGCGGCATCCGGCTGGCGATGAAGGCCGCCGGCAGGCCCAGCGAGAGCCACATCAGCTGGCGGCGCACGACGGCGTAGGAGTCGCCGTCGTAGACCTTGAACGACCAGACGCTGGAGGCCGAGAGCACCATCACCAGGCCGATCGTCAGCAGCAGCGCCGAAGCGCCGACGAGCAGGTAGTAGGAGGTCAGCGGACGGTCGAAGGCCTCCCTTGCGGAGGCGATCGAGGTCCGCAGGGAGCCGGGACGCCGGGAGAGACCCATGACGTCGGGGTCGTCGGGGACTGCTGCGGTCACCTCGGCCCCTCTCCTGGTCCTGCTGCCGGTGCTACTCCCGGGGCCCGGTGCGGGCCCGTACGGCGGCGGCGAACGCGTCGCCGCGAGCGCCGTAGTCGGTGAACATGTCCTGCGAGGCGCATCCCGGGGCCAGCAGCACGGTGTCGCCCGGCTGGGCGAGACCGGCGGCGGCCTCGACGACACGACCCATCGGCCCGTGCTCATCGTCAGTCACACCAGTCTCATGCGCCTCAACTTCGATCACGGGTACATCCGGTGCGTGTCGCGCAAGTGCCTCGGCGATGACCGCCCGGTCGCGACCGAGCAGCACCACTGCGCGCAGCCGGTCGCGCACCGCGGCGACGAGCTCCTCGAAGCGGGCGCCCTTGGCCAGCCCGCCGGCCACCCACACGACGCTGTCGTAGGCGCGCAGCGAGGCCAGGGCGGCGTGCGGGTTGGTGGCCTTGGAGTCGTCGACCCAGGTGACGTCCTCGTGGCGGGCCACCTCGGCGATGCGGTGCCCGTCGGGGCGGAACGAGCGCAGCCCGTCGCGCACCGCCTGCTGGGAGACGCCGTGGGCGCGGGCGAGCGCCGCGGCGGCCAGCGCGTTGGCCACGTAGTGCGGGGCGCTGCTGGCCAGCTCGGCGACGGTGACGAGCTCGGCGGCCGAGTCGTTGCGCTGCTCGATGAAGGCGCGGTCGACCAGGATGTCCTCGACCAGGCCGAGCATCCCCACCCCGGGCATGCCCAGGGTGAACCCGATGGCCCGGGCCCCCTCGACCACGTCGGCCTCGCGCACCAGCGCCTCGGTCAGCGGGTCGTCGACGTTGTAGACGCACGCGCGCTGGACCTGCTCGTAGATGCGGCCCTTGTCTGCGGCGTACTCGGCCATCGAGGCGTACCAGTCGAGGTGGTCCTCGGCCAGGTTGAGCACCGCGGCCGACTCGGCGCTCATCGAGCTGGTGTAGTGCAGCTGGAAGCTCGACAGCTCGACGGCCAGCACGTCGTACGGCGTCGGGTCCATCACCGCCTCGACGATCGGCAGGCCGACGTTGCCGGCCGCGACCGTGCGCAGCCCGGCGGCGCGCAGGATCGTCTCCAGCATCTGCACGGTGGTGGTCTTGCCGTTGGTGCCCGTCACGGCCAGCCACGGGGCGGCGTGCTCGGGGTGGCGCAGCCGCCAGGCCAGCTCGACCTCGCCCCACACCGGGACGCCGCGCTCGCGGGCCTGGGCCAGCAGCGGCGCGTCGGGGCGCCAGCCGGGCGAGGTGACCAGCACGTCGACGTCGTCGGGCAGGGTGGCCGTGGCGCCCTCGCCGAGGCGGATGGTCGCGCCGAGCACCTCGAGCAGCTCGGCCTTCTCCTCCTTGCCGGTCGCCGACTCGTCGAGCGCGGTGACGCTGGCGCCGAGGTGGTTGAGGTTGTCGGCGGCGGCGAAGCCGGAGACGCCGAAGCCGGCGACCACGGCGCGCACGCCGTCCCAGGAGCTGGTCTGGTCGAGGCCGTCGAGCCCGCGCGGCGCGCTCACGTTCCCGCCACCCACTCGGCGTAGAAGATGCCCAGGCCGCCGGCGACGCACAGGCCGGTGAGGATCCAGAACCGGATCACCATGGTGACCTCGCCCCACGCCATGTCGAAGGTGTGGTGGATCGGGGCCATCCGGAAGAGCCGCTTGGGCGAGCCGGTGAGGCGTCTGCTGAGCTTGAACCAGGAGACCTGCAGCATCACCGAGACCGTCTCCATCACGAAGACACCACCGACGATGACCAGCAGCAGCTCGGTGCGGGTCAGCACCGCCAGGCCGGCGAGCGCGGCGCCGAGGGCCAGCGACCCGGTGTCGCCCATGAAGATCTGGGCGGGTGAGGCGTTCCACCACAGGAATCCGAAGCAGGCGCCGGTGATCGCGGCCGCCACGATCGCCAGGTCGAGCGGGTCGCGCACCTCGTAGCACTTGCCGTAGGTGATGTCGCTCTGGCCGCACCACTGGTTGTTCTGCCAGATGTTCACGATCGTGTAGGCGCCGAAGACCATCATGCTGCAGCCGGTCAGCAGGCCGTCGGCGCCGTCGGTGAGGTTGGTGGCGTTGCTGGTGGCGATGACCATGACCAGGATCAGCGCCACCACCACGGCCGCCGGCAGGACGATGCTGTCGAAGTCGCGGATGAAGGACAGCGAGAACGACGCCGGCCGCTGGCCGCGGTCGTCCTCGAGCACCGGGCTCAGCGCCAGGATGCCGAAGGTGAGGCCGACGACCGTCTGCCCCACGATCTTGGCCTTGCTGCGCAGGCCGAGGCTGCGCTGCTTGTAGATCTTGATGAAGTCGTCGAGGAAGCCGACGGCACCGATGCCCACGAAGAGCAGCAGCAGGAGCATCGCCGAGGCCGTGGGCGGCGACAGCGTGATCAGCTTCGCCCCGAAGTAGCCGAGCACGGTCGCGCCGATGATGGCGACACCACCCATGGTGGGGGTGCCGCGCTTGACGTGGTGGGTGGTGGGCCCGTCGTCGCGGACCTCCTGGCCGTAGCCCCACCGCGTGAACTGCTTGATCGCGAAACGGGTGCCGATCAGCGAGATCAACAGGGCCAGGCCTCCGCCCAGCAGGATCGCCCTCACCGCCGTTGCACCTCGTTCCGCTCGCTGATCACCTCACCGACGGCGTGCGCCACCGGACGGGCCGGCTCCCCGGCACCGTTCATCTTCGCCTACGCCGCCGGGGACCTCGACCGCGCCTCGCCGGGCGGGTGGTCATGATCACGCCCGGCCGGGCGAACGGTCGCCCGCACCGGCGGCCTGCTCGCGCAGCAGCTCGGCGGCCACCTCGCGGTCGTCGAAGGGGTGCACCACGCCGTCGACCTCCTGGCCGGTCTCGTGGCCCTTGCCGGCGATGAGCACGATGTCGCCGGCGCGCGCGTGGCGCAGCGCCTCGGCGATCGCGTCCCGGCGTCCGGGCACCTCGAGCACCTCGGCCCGCTGCTCGGTCGGCACCTCCTGCGCGCCGCGCAGCACCGCGGCGCGGATGGCGGCGGGGTCCTCGGTGCGCGGGTTGTCGTCGGTCACCACCACCACGTCGGCGAGGCGGGCGCCGATCTCGCCCATCACCGGCCGCTTGCCGGTGTCGCGGTCACCTCCGGCGCCGATGACCAGCACGAGCCGGCCGGAGGTGAGCGGGCGCAGCGCGCCGAGCGCGGCCTCGACCGCGTCGGGCTTGTGGGCGTAGTCGACGACCACCTCGAAGTCCTGGCCGGCCTCGACGCTCTCGAGCCGTCCCGGCACCCCCGGCAGCGCGCTGATGCCCTGCGCCACCTGCGCGGCCACGTCGAGCGGGTCGACGTCGCCGGCGGCGCTCTCCCCCACCGCGGCCACCGCCGCCAGCGCGTTGGAGACGTTGAAGGAGCCGGCCAGCGGCACCCCCGCGGCGAAGGCCCGGTGGCCCGGGCCGAGCACCCGGAAGTCGGTGCGGCTGGGCGAGGCCTCGACGTCGGTGACGCCCCAGGTCGCCTCGCGGCCCTCGGTCGAGAACGTCGCCAGCGGCAACGAGGTCTCGCCGGCCAGCCGGCGCCCGTGCTCGTCGTCGACGTTGACCAGCGCGCGGCGGGCGCGCTCGGGGGTGAAGAGCGAGGCCTTGGCGGCGTAGTACTCCTCGACGGTGTCGTGGAAGTCGAGGTGGTCGCGGCCCAGGTTGAGGAAGACCGCGAGGTCGAAGACGACGCCGTCGACCCGCCCCAGCACCAGGGCGTGGCTCGACACCTCCATCGCGCACACGTCGACGCCCTGCTCGAGCATCACCGCGAACAGCCCGTGCAGGTCGGGCGCCTCGGGGGTGGTCAGCGACGTCGGCACGTCGTGGCCGGCCACCCGGGTGCCGACCGTGCCGATGACCGCCCAGACCAGCCCGGCGCCGGCCAGGCCGCCCTCGAGGAGTCGGGTGGTGGTGGTCTTGCCCTGGGTGCCGGTGACCCCGATCATCGTCAGCTTCTCGGCC
>JBFGFQ010000123.1:0-9020 GCA_041579495.1 Nocardioides sp. | reverse complement strand
GCGCGCTCCACGCGGCCGCGCCGCCGAAGCCCGCGGCGCCACCGACGACCAGCGACGCGGCCACCACCGCGGCGGCGAAGCCCTTGCGCCCGCGCGCCGGCGGGGCCGGTGCAGTGGCCGGGGCCGCCGGGGCGGTGACGAAGGCGGGCTGCACGGCCGTGTCCTCGACCGGGGTCCCGGACGGTCGCGGGGCGAGGTCGTGGGCGGTGGTGTCGTCGTACGGGTTCGGCTGCTGGTCCGGCCGGGGGTCGAGCCGGGGGTCGTGCTGGGGGTCGCGGGGCGTGTCAGTCATGGTCCCCATGGTGCCGACCTCGGCTGTGAGCCGGCTGAGACCCCGCTGGGCGCGGGGCAAGAACTGAGACGATCCAGCACTCCTCTTGTTGGGTCCTGTGGGCTCGGTCACACTCGGGCCCATGACTGCCACGCCGACCGACACCGCCACCTCGGCCACCTCGACCACCGGTCCCGCGCCGGGTCCCACGCCCCGCTTCGTCGACGACCGGCTCGCCCACTGGGCGGCCACCAAGCCCGACGAGGAGGCGATGAGCTACCTGGGCCGCTCCTGGACCTGGGCGCAGTGGGACGAGCGGGTACGCCGCTGCACCGGCATGCTGGCCGACCTCGGGGTCGGTCGTGGCGACGTGGTGGCCTTCCTCGACAAGAACCACCCGGCCTGCGTCGAGCTGAGCCTGGCCGCGGGGGCGCTGGGAGCCGCCAACGCGATCATCAACTTCCGCCTCGCCGGCGAGGAGATCGACTACGCCGTCAACGACTCCGGCGCCAAGGTGCTGCTCGTCGGAAGCGAGCTCAAGGGCCAGGTCGAGCAGCTCCGCGACCGGCTCACCGGCGTCGAGCACATCATCGAGGTCACCCCCGACGGCGGCGGCGACGCGGGCCCCGACGACTACGAGACCCGCCTGGCCGCGGCCACCCCCACCGGGCGCTCGGCCGACGTCGAGCCCGACGACACCTGCCTGGTCATGTACTCCTCGGGCACCACCGGGCACCCCAAGGGCGTGATGCTGACCCACGCCAACATGGTCGCCCACACCATCAACTCCCACGACGGCTGGGGCTTCGAGCCCGGCGACAAGTCCATGGTCGCGATGCCGCTGTTCCACGTGGGCGGCTCGTCGTACGTGCTGTTCGGGCTGCACGACGGCATCCCCAGCGTCATGACCCGCGACCCCGACGGCGCCTCGCTGGCCGGGGCGATCATGGCCGGCGCCAACCGCACCTTCCTGGTGCCCGCGGTGCTGGCGCAGGTGCTGCAGTCGGGCCCCGACGCCGTCAAGCTCTTCGGGGCGCTGAAGACCTACACCTACGGCGCGGCCCCGATGCCGCCGCCGCTGCTGCGCGCGGCGATGGAGGCCTGGCCCGAGACCGACTTCATGCAGGTCTACGGCCTGACCGAGGTCTCCGGCGTGGCCACCCACCTGATGCCCGAGGAGCACCGCACGGCCGTCGCCGACGGGCACCCCGAGCGGCTGGTCTCGGCGGGCCGTCCGGTGCCCGAGGTCGAGGTGCGCATCGTCGACCCCGGCACCCTCGAGGACCTGCCGACCGGCGAGCACGGCGAGATCTGGCTGCGCACCCCGCAGCTGTTCAAGGGCTACCTCAACCGCCCCGAGGCCACCGCCGAGGTGATCACCGAGGACGGGTGGTTCCGCACCGGCGACATGGGCAAGGTCGACGCCGACGGCTACGTCTTCGTCGAGGACCGGCTCAAGGACATGATCATCAGCGGCGGCGAGAACATCTACAGCCCCGAGGTCGAGCGGGTGCTCGCCGAGCACCCGGCGGTGATGGAGGTCGCGGTCATCGGCATCCCCGACGACACCTGGGGCGAGTCGGTCAAGGCCGTGGTGGCGCTCAAGGAGGGCGCCTCGGCCACCGAGCGCGAGATCATCGACCACTGCCGCGAGCACCTGGCGCACTTCAAGTGCCCCAAGAGCGTCGACGTCCTCGAGGTGCTGCCGCGCAACCCGACCGGCAAGATCCTCAAGCGCGAGCTGCGGGCGCCGTACTGGGCCGACCGCGACCGCGGGGTCTGAGGCCGCCGCGGGTCAGGCGTCCGACGATCCGCACGGCCCCTGGACCGGCAGCCCCAGCCCCCGCAGCTCGACCCGCAGCGCGTCGGCGCCGGTGAAGACCACGCCGGCCATGCCCAGTGCGCGGGCGGCGTCGACGTTCTCGGGCCGGTCGTCGACGAAGACCAGGTCGGCCAGCGGGCGCCCGGTGCGGGCGACCAGCAGCTCGTAGACGCGCGGGTCGGGCTTGGCCAGGCCCTCGGTGCCCGAGACGACGACGTCGTCGAGCAGCGCGAGCACCTCGAACATGCGCGGGGCGTGCGGCCAGAGCTCGTGCGACCAGTTCGTCAGCCCCCACTGCGGCACGCCGCGCCCGTGCAGCTCGCGGACCAGGTCCGGGGTGCCGGGGACCTCGCCGACCAGGGAGGCGGGGAAGTGGGCCCGGTAGGCGCGGCAGTGCTCGAGCCAGTGCGGGTGCGAGCGCGCCACGGCCGCCTCGGCCTCGTCCCAGGCCAGCCCGGAGTCGGGGCCGTGGTTGTAGGCGCGGAAGTCGAAGTCGTCGGCGGCCAGGAAGCGGGCCGCCTCGTGCTCGCCGACGCCGGCGGCGATGGCCCGGGAGGCGTCCCAGTCGACGAGCACGTTGCCCAGGTCCCACACGACCCCGGCCCCCACACGGGGGACCGGGGTCGTGGCAGGACCGTGGGTGGGGCTCAGGCCCACCGCTCCGAGGCCGGGGTGAAGTCGAGGCGACGCTCACCGGTGTAGATCTGCTTCGGACGAGCGATCTTCTGCTCCTTGTCCTGGGTCAGCTCCAGCCACTGCGCGAGCCAGCCCGGCGTGCGCCCGATGGCGAAGAGGACCGTGAACATCTCCGGCGGGAACTGGAAGGCCTCGTAGATCAGGCCCGAGTAGAAGTCCACGTTGGGGTAGAGCTTGCGGGAGATGAAGTACTCGTCCTCGAGGGCGATCTTCTCCAGCTCCTTGGCGATCTCGAGGAGCGGGTTGACCCCGGTGACCTCGAAGACGTCGTCGCAGGCCTTCTTGATGATGGTGGCGCGCGGGTCGTGGTTCTTGTAGACCCGGTGGCCGAAGCCCATCAGCTTCTCGTTGCCGTTCTTGACGCCCTCGATGAAGGCCGGGATGTTCTCCTTCGAGCCGATGCGCCGCAGCATCCGCAGCACCGCCTCGTTGGCGCCGCCGTGCAGCGGGCCGTAGAGGGCGGCGATGCCGGCCGAGACCGCGGAGTACGGGTCGACCTGCGAGGAGCCCACCGAGCGCACCGCGTTGGTCGAGCAGTTCTGCTCGTGGTCGGCGTGCAGGATGAACAGCACGTCGAGGGCCTTGACCAGGCGCTCGTCGGCCTCGAACTTCGACTCGCTCATCTTGAAGAGCATCGAGAGGAAGTTCGCAGTGTAGGAGAGCTCGTTGTCGGGGTAGATGTAGGGCTTGCCCTGCGCGTGCCGGAACGACCAGGCGCCCAGCGTCGGCATCTTCGCGATCATCCGCACGATCTGCATGTGCCGGTTCTCGGGGTCGGAGATGTTGCGCGCGTCGGGGTAGAACGTCGACAGGGCCCCCGTCGACGCCATCAGCATCCCCATCGGGTGCGCGTCGTAGCGGAAGCCCTGCATGAACGTCTTGACGTTCTCGTGCACGAAGGTGTGGTAGGTGATCTCGTGCACCCACGCCTCGTACTCGGCCTTCGTGGGCAGGGACCCGTGGATGAGGAGGTAGGAGACCTCCAGGAAGTTCGACTTCTCGGCGAGCTGCTCGATCGGGTACCCGCGGTACTCGAGGATGCCCTTCTCACCGTCGATGTAGGTCACGGCGCTGCGGCAGGAGGCGGTGTTGACGAAGCCGGGGTCGTACACGGCCAGGCCGGGAGTCTCCTCGTCGGCCTTGATCTTCCCGATGTCGGCGGCCTTGATGGAGCCGTCGGTGATCGGGACGTCGTACTCCTGTCCGGTGCGGTTGTCACGGACTGTCAGAGATTCGGTCACGCTTCGCGACTGTAGCCGGGCTCGGGCACAGGTGTTAACCCGGCGTCCGGGACCCGGCCTCCGCATTTGGCCGTACGCCGCGCGCGGCCGTAGTCTTGCCGGTCGCGACCCCTGCCGCGCCCCGACTCCTCGTCGAGGTGCTGATCCGGACGTGAGCCGAGCCCCATCCAGACCCCTCCGCGGGTCCGGGGCTGGTCGGTGCGAACCGGGCCGTGTTCGTCAGAGGCCGTGCTCCACCACCCCTTCGAGCAGCTCGTCGGGGACCAACGAACGAAGAGAGTAGATCAGCCGTGCGTACCTACAGCCCGAAGCCTGGGGACATCCAGCGTGAGTGGCACGTCATCGACGCCACCGACGTCCGCCTCGGACGCCTCGCCGTCCAGGCCGCCACCCTCATCCGTGGCAAGCACAAGCCGACCTTCGCCCCCCACGTCGACGGTGGTGACTTCGTCATCATCATCAACGCCGAGAAGGTGTCGCTCTCGGGCGACAAGGCGACCAAGAAGATGGCCTACCGCCACTCCGGCTTCCCCGGTGGTCTGTCCGCGACGCCGATCGGCGAGGTCCTCGAGAAGGACGCGCGCCGCGCGATCGAGATGGCCGTGTGGGGCATGCTCCCCAAGAACAAGCTGGGCCGCCAGATCCTGAAGAAGCTCAAGGTGTACTCGGGTCCCACGCACCCGCACCAGGCCCAGCAGGCCGCTCCGTTCGAGATCAGCCAGATCTCCCAGTAATCGTCGTCGTCGAGAAAGACTGAGTGAGGAACATCGTGGCTGAGACCACCGAGAACGTGACCGAGGTCGAGGAGACCTTCACCCCCGACGAGCAGGGCGTCGCCTACAGCTCCGAGAGCGCCCCGAGCGCCGAGGCCGTCGCCGAGCGGCCCGCGACCATCGCCCCCGGCGCGGCCACCGGCCGTCGCAAGGAGGCCGTGGCCCGCGTGCGCATCGTCCCGGGCACCGGCGTGTGGACCGTCAACGGTCGCACCCTGGACTCCTACTTCCCCAACAAGCTGCACCAGCAGGTCGTCAACGAGCCGTTCGCGGCGCTGCAGCTCGAGGGCCGCTTCGACGTCATCGCCCGCATCCACGGCGGCGGCATCACCGGCCAGGCCGGCGCGCTGCGCCTGGGCGTGGCCCGTGCGCTGAACGCGATCGACGTCGACGCCAACCGCGCGACGCTGAAGAAGGACGGTCTGCTGACTCGTGACGCCCGCGTCATCGAGCGCAAGAAGGCCGGTCTGAAGAAGGCGCGCAAGGCGCCGCAGTTCAGCAAGCGCTGATCACCGAGGTCGCGTGAGCACCTCTGTGACACGCCTCTTCGGCACGGACGGGGTCCGGGGTCGGGCCAACGGTGTCCTCACCGCTGGCCTGGCCCTGGACCTTTCCGTTGCCGCGGCGCGCGTGCTGGGCGACGCCGGCGAGTTCGAGGGCCACCGGCCCCGGGCCGTCGTGGGTCGCGACACCCGGATCTCCGGCGAGTTCCTCGAGGCCGCGGTGGTGGCCGGGCTGGCCTCGGCCGGCGTCGACGTCCACCTGGTCGGCGTGCTGCCGACCCCCGGCGTCGCGCACCTGACCGACGCCCTGGGCGCCGACCTGGGCGTGATGATCTCCGCCTCGCACAACCCGATGCCCGACAACGGCATCAAGTTCTTCGCCCGCGGCGGCCTCAAGCTCGACGACGCCCTCGAGGAGCAGATCGAGGCGCGCCTGCACGCCGACGAGCCGCTGCCCACCGGCGCCGCGGTCGGCCGGGTGCACCCGCACCCCGAGGCCGTGCAGCGCTACGCCGACCACCTCGTCGCCACGCTGGGCCCGCGCCCCGGCGCCGGCGCCGGCCCGCTCGCCGGGCTGCGCCTGGTGCTCGACTGCGCCGAGGGTGCGGCGTACGACGCCGGGCCGCGCGCGCTCGAGGCGGCCGGCGCCACCGTGGTCGCCATCCACGCCGCCCCCGACGGGCTCAACATCAACGACGGCTGCGGCTCCACGCACCTCGAGCCGCTGCGCAAGGCGGTGCTCGAGCACGGCGCCGACGCCGGCTTCGCCCTCGACGGCGACGCCGACCGGATGCTGGCCGTCGACGCCAACGGCGACGTGGTCGACGGCGACCAGGTGCTCGCGATCCTGGCCCTGGCCGGGCGCGAGGACGGCACCCTGGTCGACGACACCGTGGTGGCGACCGTGATGAGCAACCTCGGCTTCGTGCAGGCCATGGAGGCCGCCGGCATCACGGTGGCGCGCACCAAGGTCGGCGACCGCTACGTGCTCGAGCAGATGCGCGCCTCGGGCTTCGTGCTCGGCGGCGAGCAGTCGGGGCACGTCATCATGAGCCGCTACGCCACCACCGGCGACGGCCTGCTGGCCACGCTGCACGTCGCGGCCCGGATGGCGGCCACCGGCCGATCGCTGGCCGACCTGGCCGGCGTGATGACCCGCCTGCCGCAGGTGCTGGTCAACGTGCCCGGCGTCGACAAGGACCGCACCGACGACGAGGTGCTCGCCGCCGCCGTCGCCGAGGAGGAGGCCGCCATGGCCGGCTCCGGCCGGGTCCTGCTGCGCGCCTCCGGCACCGAGCCGCTGGTGCGGGTGATGGTCGAGGCCCCCTCCCTGGAGCAGGCCCAGGGCATCGCCGACCGGTTGGCCGACGTGGTGCGCGAGCGGCTCTCGCTGGACTGAGGCGCCCGCACCCGCCTCCCGGCGCTCCTCCACAGGCGCGTCGTGGGGCGGGTGCGCGGGCCGCGCCGGTCGGGTAGGCCTGGGGCATGACGACCCGGACCGACCGGCCACCGTGGCCGCTGCTCGCGCTCGCGGTGGTGACGCTCGCGCTCGTGCTGGTCACCGGCGGCGTGCTGGTCGTGGGCTGGGCGGGTCGCGCGGGCGACCCGGCTCGGGCCGCGCCCGCCGCGGAGACCACCGGGGTGCAGGAGGTGCGCGGCGGGGTGCACGACGCCGCCGTGTTCGAGGTGGGCGACGGCTGGACGCTGCGCCCGCGGGGCACCTCGCTGTTCCTCACCGACGCCGAGGGCCGGATCAGCGTCGCGCTCGACGGCGCCGCGGTCTTCCGCGACGGGGCCTGCGAGGCCGGGGCGGGCGCCGCCTCGGCCAACCGCGCGGTCGCCGGCTTCGGGCGTCCCTCGCGGCTGCCGGCGCGGCGTACGAGCCGGGTGCTGGCGCGGCAGTGGCGCGACGCCGTCGCCCACGACAGCCGCACCGGCACCACGCACGCGACCGGTGCGCTGCGCACCCGGGCGGTCACGCTCGCCGACGGCAGCCCGGCAGCGCGTTCGGACACCACCGTGGCCATCGCCCGGCCGCGGGCCTGCGAGGCGGCGCGGGTGCGGGTCAGCGTCGTCAGCCTCGACACCGGCCGCTGGACCTCCAGCGTGGTGCTGCTGCGCGACCTCGACGAGCCCGACGCGCTCGGCGGGGCCGCGGCCGACCGGCTGCTGGCCGGTCTGCGCCCGGTGCGGGACCGCCCGGGCTAGAGCTTGCGCAGCCGCACGTAGCGCACCGAGTGGTCGATGTCCTTGCGCAGCACCAGGTTGGCGCGCGAGCGGGTCGGGAGCACGTTCTGCACCAGGTTGGGGCCGTTGATGGTGTCCCAGATCCGCTCGGCCTCGGCCACTGCCTCGTCGTGGCTCAGCGCGCCGTACTTGGAGAAGTAGGAGCCGGGATCGCGGAACGCGGTCTCGCGCAGCCGCAGGAACCGGTCGACGTACCACTGGCGGATCTTGTCGCGCCCGGCGTCGACGTAGACGCTGAAGTCGAAGAAGTCCGAGAGCACCAGCCCGGCGGTGCCGTCGTCGCGGATGCGCGGCGGCTGCAGCACGTTGAGGCCCTCGATGATGACGATGTCGGGCCGCTTGATGACGACCTTCTCGTCGGGCACCACGTCGTAGACCAGGTGCGAGTACGTCGGTGCCTCGACCTCGTCCTTGCCCGACTTGATGTCGACCACGAAGCGCAGCAGCGCGCGCCGGTCGTAGGACTCGGGGAAGCCCTTGCGCTGCAGGATGCCGCGGCGCTCGAGCTCGGCGTTGGGGTAGAGGAAGCCGTCGGTGGTCACCAGCGCCACGTTGGGGTGCTCGGGCCAGTGCGCCAGCATCTGCTGCAGCACCCGCGCCGTGGTCGACTTGCCGACCGCCACCGAGCCGGCCAGCCCGATCACGAACGGGGTGCGCGGCGGGGTGCGGCGGTGCAGGAAGTCCTCCTGGCTGCGGTGCAGCTCGCCGGCCGACTCGACGTACAGGCTCAGCAGCCGCGAGAGCGGCAGGTAGACCTCGCGGACCTCGTCGAGGTCGAGCTCGTCGCCGAGCCCGCTGAGCTCGTGGATCTCCTCCTCCGACAGCGGGTCGGCCGCGGCGGTGTCGGCCAGCGCCGCCCACGCCGAGCGGTCGAGCTCGATGTAGGGGGAGGTCTCGCGGCCGGTGTCGTCGTGGCCGCCGTGGAGGAGGCCCCGGCCAGGCGAGGACATGTCGGCGATTGTTGCAGCCCCGGCGCCGCGGGTGTCGGTGGGTCCGCGTCTCGATAGACTCCCGCCCCATGTGCGGGATCGTTGGGTACGTCGGGCAGCGCCCCGCCGAGCTGGTCGTCATCGAGGGGCTGCGGCGCCTGGAGTACCGCGGCTACGACTCGGCCGGCATCGCGCTGGTCGACGACGGCAGCCTGGTGACCCGCAAGAAGGCGGGCAAGCTGGCCAACCTCGAGAAGGTCGTCGACGCCGACCCGCTGCCGCCCTCGACGATCGGCATCGGGCACACCCGCTGGGCCACCCACGGCGCCCCCAACGACGTCAACGCCCACCCGCACCTCGGCGCGACCGGGCGGGTGGCGATGGTGCACAACGGCATCATCGAGAACTTCGACGACCTGCGCGCCCGCCTCGAGGACGACGGCCACCAGCTGGTCTCGGAGACCGACACCGAGGTCGTCGCGCACCTGCTGGAGCTGCAGGTCGCCTCGGGGGTCGACCTGACCACCGCGATGCAGCG
>JBFGFQ010000122.1:0-9079 GCA_041579495.1 Nocardioides sp. | reverse complement strand
GGTCAAGAGCGCGCTGGTCGGGCGGCTGCTCACCCAGGCGCAGTTCAACGCGCGGCCCGAGCACGCCGACGTCCGCCTCGAGCGGCCGGTCTTCGTGATGGGCCTGCCCCGCACCGGCACCACCGCGCTGCACCGGCTGCTGGTTTCCGACCCGGCCCACCAGGGCCTGGAGATGTGGCTGACCCAGTACCCGCAGCCGCGCCCGCCGCGCGAGACGTGGGAGGACGACCCGGTCTTCGCGGTGATGCAGCAGGCCTTCAGCGCGCACCACGTCGAGGACCCCGAGTTCATGGGGATCCACTACATGGACGCCACCTCGGTCGAGGAGTGCTGGCGGCTGCTGCGCCAGACCGGGAAGTCGAACTCGTACGAGTCGCTGGCCAACCTGCCGCGCTACACCGACTGGCTGCGCGAGCAGGACTGGACCGACGCCTACGCCCGCCACCGGCAGAACCTGCAGCTGATCGGGCTGCACGACGCCGACCGGCGCTGGGTGCTGAAGAACCCCTCGCACATGACCGCGCTCGACGCGCTGATGAGCGTCTACCCCGATGCGCTGGTGGTCTACACGCACCGCGACCCGGTCTCGTGCATCGCCTCGTCGTGCTCGCTGTCGGCCGCCACCACGGCCGGCCACTCCGACACCTTCGTCGGCGGCGTCATCGGCCACACCCAGCTCGACCTGTGGTCGCGGGCCTACCACGCCTTCCACGACGCCCGGCCCCGCTACGACCAGGCGCAGTTCGTCGACGTCGACTTCGCCGATCTGCAGGGCGACCCGGTCGGCACCGTCAAGGGCGTCTACGACGCCTTCGGCCTCGACCTGTCGGCCGAGGCCGAGGAGCGGGTCCGCGAGATCGACGCCGAGGCCCGCTCGGGCCACGCCCGCCCCCGCCACCACTACTCGCTGAAGGACTACGGGCTCTCCGAGGCCCGCGTGCGCGACGCCTTCGCCCGCTGACCGGCGGCCTCAGCCGAGCGGCTCGCCCTCGCAGCAGTTGGCCTTGAACTTGCAGTGCGGGCAGAACCAGCGGGTGGCGATCGGGTCGAACTCGTGGCCACAGGCCAGGCAGGAGTAGTAGCCGCTCATGGTGGCCCAGCCTGCCACGCTCTCAGGCCTCGTCGCGGGCGGCGCGCACCGCGCGCTCTGCGACGGCGTGCTCGTCGGTGCGGGAGTCGTAGGACCAGAAGTCGCGCAGCCACAGCGCGGTGGCGCCGACCCCGGCGACGCAGGCGATCCCGCCGCTGGTGATCGAGCCGCGCACCGACCACAGGTCGGCGGTGATGCCCGCGCGCACCTGCCCGCCGAGCGGACCGAGCGAGTAGGACAGCATCTCGATGCCGGCCAGCCGGCCCCGCATCCCCTCGGGGATCGTCTGGCTCCACACGATGCCGCGGAAGACCCCGGAGACCATGTCGGCGGCACCGGCGAGCGCGAAGAAGACCGCCACCAGCCAGAAGCTCGGCATCAGGCCGGCCAGCGCGATGCACACGCCGTACGCCGCCGCGGCCAGCACGATCGTCCGGCCGTGGTGGTGGACCCGCCCGGTCCACCCCGACAGCGCGGTCGCCACCAGCGCGCCGACGGTCTCGGCGGAGTAGAGCAGCCCCAGCAGCTCGGGCGCCTCGAAGACGGTCTCGGCCAGCGCCGGGAACAGCACCACCGGCATCGCCAGCAGCATCGCGGCGATGTCGACCAGGTAGGTGCCGAGCAGGTCGCGGCGGGCCAGGGCGTAGCGCGCGCCCTGCGCGATGCCGGCCAGGCTCGGCGGGGTGGTCTCCTCGCGGTGCGGGTAGGAACTCATGGCCAGGTACATCACCGTGGCCACGCCCAGACCGACCACGTCGACCACGAAGCACCACCCCAGCCCGACGTAGGCGATCAGGAGGCCGCCGAGGGCCGGGCCGACCAGCACCCCGATCTCCATGCCGAGGCTGGTCAGCGCCTGGGCCGCCGGGATCTCGTCGTGGCGCACGGTGCGCGGCATCAGCGCCTCGCGGGAGGGCCGCTGCATCGCGGACGTCGAGGCCAGCACGGCCGCCAGCACGAAGACCAGCCACAGGTGCGGGTCGGGCCCGAAGGCACCGAACGCGTTGGCGGCCAGGACCGCGGTCGCGACCGCCTGGGCCACGCCCGTGCCCACGAGCAACCGCTTGCGGTCGACGTGGTCGGCCAGCGCACCGCCGTACAGGCCGAGGACCACCAGGGGCACCAGCTCGACGAGACCGATCGCGCCGACGGCGAAGTTGGAGCCGGTGACCCGGTAGACCTGGAACGGGATGGCGACGTAGGTGACCATCGCGCCGAGGTAGAAGACGGTGCCGGCGACGAAGAGCAGCCGGAAGTCGCGCGAGCTGCGCAGCGGGGTCAGGTCGATGCGCAGCGCGCGCAGCCGCTCAGCCCAGGTCATGCTCGATCACGACGGACCAGGCTGCCAGGAGCGCGGCCGCTCCGCGAGTGGTTTTGCGCCGGGTCGGCGGGAGAGATGGGACGGGTCGGCGGGAGATGTGGGACGGGTCGGCGGGGTGGGGCCGGTCAGCGGCGGGTGACGCGGATGCGGGCACCGTCGCGGGGCACGGAGGTGATGTTGCGGACCTTCGGCGCGTCGTCGACCGGGGTGGCGACGTCGTGGAGGCGCAGCACCTCGCGCAGCACCGCGACGCCCTCCATCTGGGCGAAGCCGGCGCCGATGCAGCGGCGCACGCCGCCGCCGAAGGGGATCCAGGTGTTGGGCGGCGGGTTCTGGCCGAGGAAGCGCTCGGGGCGGAAGACGTCGGGATCGGGGTGGTTCTCGGGCTTCTGGTGGGTCACGATGATCGAGGGGCCGACGGTGACGCCGCGGGGCAGGTCGACGCCGCCGATGGTCGCCGGCCGCATCAGCGTGCGCACCACCATCGGGATCACCGGGTGCAGCCGCATCGACTCCTTCATCACCGCCTCGAGCCAGGCGTCGTCCTCGGCGCTGTCGCCGTCGGCGGCGGCCTGCGAGCGGCGCAGCAGCTCGGGGTCGCGACCCAGCTCGTAGAGCGCCCAGGCCAGCGACGTCGCGGTGGTCTCGTGCCCGGCCAGCAGCAGCGTGACGAGCTGGTCGCGCAGCTCGGTGTCGGACAGCGCGTCGGCCCCGTCGGCCTCCTCGGCACCGTGCCGGATCAGCCGCGACAGCACGTCGCTGCGCTCGGCGAGGTCGGGGGCGGCGCGGCGCTCGCGGATCTCGGCGTAGATGAGCCGGTCGAGCTCGGCCTGGTTCTGCACCGTGCGCCGCCACGGCCCGAACTTCTGCAGCTTCGGGTAGCCCCAGCCGAGCAGCACGGTGGGGCTGATGTCGACGGTGGCGTTGACGCGCGGGCGCAGCGCAGCCAGCCGCTCGGCGTCGGTGACACCGAAGACGACGCGCAGGATCACCTCGAGCGTGAGCACGTTCATCCGGTCGAGCGAGCGCAGCACGACGCCGTCGGGCCAGTGCGCGGCCTCGTCGGCGGCCAGGTCGGTGACCAGGGTGCGGTACTCGCGCAGCGCCGCGCCGTTGAAGGCCGGCATCAGCAGCTTGCGGGCCCGCTTGTGGTCCTCGCCGTCCTGCAGCAGCAGCGAGTGCTCGCCCATGATCGGACCGAGGATCGCGTTGCCCTTGCCGGCGTGGAAGTACCGGGGGTCGGCGGCGAAGATCTCCTTCGTGTGCTCGGGGCGGGTGAAGAAGACCAGCGGCTGGCCGCCGGGCACCAGCCGCACGGTGTAGACGTCGCCGTAGGTGCGGTGCAGGTAGGGGTGCATCCAGTGCCGGAAGCGCAGCAGCGCCGCGGTCTGCACCAGCACCGGCCAGCGCGGCCCGGGGGGCAGCCCCTGCTGGGCGACCCGGGGCGGACGCGCCTCGCCGACCGAGACGCCGCTCATCTTCCGGAGCCGCTCGTCGGTCAGCTCCCCGGTCTCGGGGAGGGCGTCGAGCAGCACGTTCTGAGAGGTGGCCATGTCACATACTAGGAGTACGTACCCCCGGAATGTCGAGGCTCAACCCGCCGCGGGGGCCAGGTGCCGGGCCAGGAAGTGCACCTGGTGGGCCAGGGCGGGCTCGAAGAACGCCTTGCCCGGCCAGACGTCGAAGTGGTCGCCCGGGTAGTGGCGCACCTCGGCGCGCCCCTTGACCGCCGCCTTCGCGGCGGCGTGCGGCGGCGCGAGCCGGTCGAAGTCGGCGATCTGCACCAGCAACGGGCAGGCGACGTCCTTGGCCTGCTTGACCGGCCGGTGGCTGCCGAGCTCGAGGGCGACGGCCGCGTCGACCTCGTTGCGCCACGACGGACCGGCGAGCGCGAGGTAGTCGTCCTTGCAGCCCGGCAGCGTCAGGGCACCCTGCTCGCCGGGGTCGGCGACGACCGGCACCATCACCGGGCCGCGCCGCGCGGCCAGCGCCCGCGAGCGCACCCCGTCGACGGTCGAACGGGCCAGGGTGAGCGGCGAGTGGTGGCGCAGGGCCAGCCGGCCGGCGGCGGCGCCGTCGACGAGCGGGGTCAGCGAGACCACGGCCGCCACGTCGTCGCGGCCGGCGGCGACGCTCAGCACGTGACCGCCGGCCAGCGAGACGCCCCACAGCACCAGGCGCCCGGGGTCGACGCCGGGCAGCGCGGCGGCCGCGGTCGCGGCCGAGCGGAAGTCCTCGAGCTGGTCGGCCACCGAGACCCGCTGGCGGGTGGCACCGCCCGAGAGGCCGAAGCCGCGGTAGTCGAAGGCCAGCACGTCGAGACCGGCGGCGGCCAGGCCGTCGGCGAAGGGCAGCAGCCCCGAGTCGACGGTGCCGGCCAGCCCGTGCGCCATCACCACGACGGGCCGCCCGGCGGGCCCGGCCAGGTCGTCGTGGGCGGCCGGCACGTGGGTGGCCACGCACTCGTCGGCGCCGGAGCGGAAGCGCACCTCGCGGTGGGCGGCCGGGCCGGTCGACCCCGCGGGGGCGGCCGGTACGGGCCGGGCCTCGGGGGTGGTGGTCGTGTCGGTCATGACGTCCTTCCGTAGATGGTGCGCAGCCACACGGTGACCACGCCCTCGACCAGCTCCTCGCGCTCGAGCGGGCCCCCCAGGGCGACCCGCTCCAGCATCCGGTCGTTGAGCTCGAGCAGCACCGTGGCCAGCGTCGTGGCCGGCGGGCCGTCGGGAGCGCGGCCGGCGGCCCGCTCGTCGTCGATCACCGCGGCGACCACGGGCACGAACGACTCGCGGTCGGCGTCCCACAGCTCGCGCACCGCGGGACTCGAGGCCCGGGCCTCGAGGGTGGCGCGGCACAGGTGCTCGTGGCGGTCCCAGCTGGCGAAGAGCCCGCGGATCGTGCCCTCGATCCGCTCGCGCGGGGTGCCCTCGCCGGTGAGGTGCGCAGCGGCGGCCGCCGTGTCGTCGTACATCTGCTCCATGAGCGCGGCCACGGCGGCGGCCTTGTTCTCGAAGTAGAAGTAGAACGCCGAGCGGGTGACGCCGGCGCGGCGCGAGATCTCGGAGATGTTGATGGCCTCGAGCGTCGACTCCTGCAGCAGCGCGTCGAGCGCGCCGAGCAGGGCGCTGCGGCGCTGGTCGCCGCGCGCGGTGGCGTGCTCGGGCGAGTGGCCCTGCTCGCGGGCCTGCGCGGCGGCGGTGTCGAGGGTGTTCACCGCGCCCCCGCCAGCAGCCCGGCGCCGAGGCGCTCGGCGCGCCGCATCCCGGCCGGGATCTCCTTGGCGCGCATGTCGTGCTCGTAGATGAAGTAGTCGAGCTGCTGGGTGTGGCGCGGCCGGTCGAGCACGTGGCCGGTGTACTTCTGCTGGTCGGCGTCGATGACCTGCTCCATGGTGTCGACGTCGGGCAGGCGGTAGCGGCCCACGGCGTACGCACCGAGCAGCCGGGCCTGGCACTCCACGAACGGGAACAGCGTCGGGGTCGACTGGGCCAGGCCCATGAAGACCAGGTCGTCGCGACCGGGCAGGAACATCCGCTTGAAGAGCCGGATCCGGTTGTCGGGGGCGCTGACCACCTCGGGGTCGAAGAACGGGAAGGTGATGTTGTAGCCGGTGGCGTAGACGATGATGTCGAACTCCCCCGAGGTGCCGTCCTCGAAGTGCACCGTCGAGCCGTCGAGGCGCGAGACGTTGGGCTTGGGCGTGACGTCCCCCGAGCCCAGGCGCAGCGGCAGCTCGACCGACTGGGTCGGGTGCGCCTCGAAGAACTTGTGGTTGGGCTTGGGCAGCCCGTAGAGCTCGGGGTTCGAGCCGGCCATGAACTGCATCTTCTGCAGCACCTTGCGCTGCCACTTCAGCGGCAGGTACGGCGTCGTCACGTAGTACTTGTCGGCCGGCAGTCCGCCGGTGTACTTCGGCACGATCCAGGCGCTCGAGCGCGTCGAGAGGGTGACCTCGTTCTGCAGGCTGCGGCTGGACAGCTCGACGGTGATGTCGGCGGCGCTGTTGCCCAGGCCCACCACCAGGATCCGCTTGCCGGTGAAGTCGAGCGGGTCGTGCGGGTCGATGTAGTGGTGCGAGTGGATCTCGGTGCCGGTGAACTCGCCGGGGAAGTCGGCCATCCGCGGGTCCCAGTGATGGCCGTTGGCGACCACGAGCAGGTCGACGTGGCGCTCCTCGCCCGACTGCAGGCGCAGGTCCCAGCCGCCGCCGGGGGCGGGGTCGGCGTGCTCGACGCCGTTGCGGAACTCGATCCGGTCGAGCAGCCCGAAGGCCTCGGCGTAGGAGTCGAGGTAGTCCTTGACCTGCGTGTGGTGCGGGAAGTCGGGGTAGTGCTCGGGCATCGGGAAGTCCTTGAAGGACAGCCGGTGCTTGGAGGTGTCGATGTGCAGCGAGCGGTAGGCGCTGCTGTGCCCGTTGGGGTTGCCGAAGGCCCAGTTGCCCCCGATCCGGTCGGAGCTCTCGTAGCAGGTGTAGGGCACCCCGTAGTCGGTGAGCATCTTGCCGGCGGTCAGCCCGCTGATGCCGGCGCCGATGACGGCGGTGGTCGGCAGGGTCGGAGCGGGCACGGGGCCTCCAGGGGTGCGAGCGGGTCTCGACGTGACGTGGCACACGCTAGGACTCGAATTGACACGCGTCAACTATTTCGACCGCGGCCGGCCCGCCCGTCCGCGGCCGTACGCTTCGTCGGTGCTCCCTCCCCCGCGCCGCCGCGCGCGCCCTGCCCTCGCGCTCGCCACCGCCCCCGCCCTGGCGCTGGCCCTGGGGGGCGCGCTGCTGACGGCGGCTCCCGCCGCGGCGCGGCCGGGGGGCGACACGCTCTTCCCCCAGCAGGGCAACAGCGGCTACCAGGTGCGCGCCTACGACGTCGCGATGGACTACCAGCCGCTGACCAACCGCGCCGAGACCCGGGTGCTGGTGCGGGCCACCGCCCGGCGGGGCCTCGACTCCCTGCACCTCGACTTCTCCGGACCCCGCGTCACCGAGGTGCTCGTCGACGGGGTGGCGGCGCGGCACCGGCGTACGGGCGCCCACGAGCTGGTCGTCACTCCCGCGGAGCCGGTGGCGCGGGGTCGGTTCACGGTCGCGGTGTCGTGGCAGGGCGAGCCGCCCGAGCACACCGACGCCGACGGCTCGACCGAGGGCTGGGTGCGCACCTCCGACGGCGCGGTCGCGCTGGGCGAGCCCGTGGGCGCGATGACCTGGCTGCCCTCCAACAACACCCCCGGCGACAAGGCCCGCTTCCGCTACGCGATCACCGTGCCGACCGGCTACGAGGTGGCCGCCAACGGCGACCTGGTGGGCCGCGACGAGACCGCCACCTCGACCACCTGGCGCTGGGACGCGCGCGACCCGATGGCGACCTTCCTGGCGATGCTCGCGATCGGCCAGTTCGACGTGCACGAGTCGCGCACGACCTCGGTCGACGGGCGCACCATCCCGATCTGGTCGTTCACCGACCCCACGACCGGCTCCGCGGCCGCCGCCCGTGAGGCGCTGCCCGGGATCATCGCCTTCAACGAGGAGCTCTTCGGGCCCTACCCGTTCACCTCCGCCGGGCTCGTCGTCGACGACGCTCGGGTCGGCTACGCCCTCGAGACCCAGACCCGCGCCTTCTACCCGCCCGGGGCCGCGACCACCTCGACCGTGGTGCACGAGGTGGCCCACCAGTGGGTCGGCAACGCGGTCACCCTCACCGACTGGCACGACATCTGGCTGGCCGAGGGCTTCGCGACGTACGCCGAGTGGCTCTACGCCGCCGAGCACGGCGGCCCGCGGCCCGGCGAGCGCTTCCGCGCGCTCTACGCGCGACCGGCCTCCGACGACCTGTGGAGCCCGGCGCCGACCCGGTTCACCGACAGCGCCGACCTGTTCGGCGAGCCGGTCTACACCCGCGGCGCGATGACCCTGCACGCGCTGCGGCAGCGGGTCGGCGACGACGCCTTCTCCACCATCCTGCGCACCTGGGTGCGCCGCCACCACGACGGCAACGTGCGCACCGCCGACCTGGTGCGGCTCTCCGAGCGGGTCTCGGGCCAGGAGCTGAGCCGGCTGTTCCGCGAGTGGCTGGTCCGCGACGGCAAGCCGCGGGGCTACTGACCCGGTTGCCGTGGGCTGGGTCCGCGCCACGGATGGACGTGGTCCAGGTCCCTCGGTCGTTCGATGGCCTCGTCAGCGGGGACCTGAGCCGTCAGCTCGCGGCGACCGGCGGCTCTCGCGCGACGCTGCGGCTGCCGCGCCTTCGGAGAAGTGATCGCGCGAAGGAGCAGATGCGCACCTTGCGGCAGGTGCGGGCTCTCAGGAGGCCAGTTTCGACGCCGTGTCCGGTGAGGGGGAGCGTGTCGGGCGCCGGGCCCACTGCATCGTCACCGCGACAACGCCGAGCACGAGAACGATGAGCACGAGCACGCCGATGAGCGGCAGGGGATCTGTGACTGTGAGGTCGGGGACTTGGTCGTGCTCACAACGGATCGTGACAGGTCCGTCCAGGTAGGCCGGTCTACCGCTGAGCCCCTCGACGCCCGGGGGTGCCGCAGGCTCATCCACCATCGGGTGGCAGTGGTCGGTGTGCCTCGCTCGACCTACGACCCATGACCCACGTGCGACGACCGCGCACACGAGGCCGGCGAGCATGGCCCCTGCGAGGCGTGCGACGCGACGCACCCTCCCC
>JBFGFQ010000121.1:0-9139 GCA_041579495.1 Nocardioides sp. | reverse complement strand
TCGTTGAACTGGCGCACGCTCGCGAAGCCGGCGGCGAAGGCCACGTCGCTCAGCGCGAGCTCGGTGGTCTCGATGAGCACCCGTGCCGTCTGGGCCCGGCGGGCCCGGGCCAGGGCGAGCGGGCCCGCGCCCAGCTCGGCGGTCAGCAGGCGGGTCAGGTGGCGCGGGCTGTAGCCCAGCCGCCGGGCCAGGCCCTCGACGCCCTCGCGGTCGACCACCCCGTCGGCGACGAGCCGCATCGCGCGACCCGCCGCCCCCGCGGCGACGTCCCACTCGGGGCTGCCCGGGGTCGCGTCGGGCAGGCAGCGCTTGCAGGCCCGGAAGCCCGCGCCCTGGGCCGCGGCCGCACTGGGGTGGAAGGTGACGTTGTGCGCGGCCGGCGTGCGGGCCGGGCAGGACGGCCGGCAGTAGATCCCGGTCGTGCGCACCGCGGTCCAGAAGACCCCGTCGAAGCGGCGGTCGCGGGCCTTCACGGCGGCGTAGCAGGACGCCGCGTCGAGTCCCTCGGGGCCGGTCATGCGCCCATCCTCCCCCACGGCACCGACTGCTGACTGGCGGGAATCGGACGGCGCCTGGTGACCGCGGGTCGAGGGGTGTCGCGCAGATCACCACGGGTCGGCGAGAATCACCGGGTGACCGACGACCAGACCCCCAGCACCGACCGGCCGGCGCCGCGTCCCGGACGCCGTCGGCGGGTCAGCCCGGCGCGCCGGCAGCGCCGTACGGTCTGGCGGGTCGTGCTCATCACCCAGCTCTGCCTGGCGCTGCTGACCGCCGGCACGGTCGCGGTCGCCTACGACCGCCTCGACTCCGGGCTCGACGTGCAGGACATCGAGGACCAGCTGATGGACCGTCCCGAGAAGAAGGAGGTCGAGGGGCCGAAGGAGCCGCTCAACATCCTGGTCCTCGGCACCGACGACCGCGGCTGCGAGGGCTGCGCCATCGACGGCGAGGCCGGTGGCGGGGGCTCGGACACCACGCTGCTGATCCACGTCTCGGCCGACCGCACCGAGGCGTACGGCGTCTCGCTGCCGCGCGACGCGCTCGTCACCCGCCCCGACTGCATGGACGAGGACGGCGACGTCATCCCGGGCGAGGAGCTGGTGATGTTCAACACCGCCTTCGCCGAGGGCGGCGCGGCCTGCACCGTGCAGACCCTCGAGCAGCTGACCGGTGTCCTCATCGACCACTACGTGACCGTCGACTTCAACAGCTTCGTCGACATGGTCGACGCCGTCGGCGGTGTGGAGGTCTGCCTGCCCAAGGCCGTGGCCGACCCGAAGACCAAGATCTACCTCGACGCCGGCACCCAGGTGCTCGACGGCGAGGACGCGCTGAAGTACGTGCGCGAGCGCTCCGTGCTCTCGGCCAACTCCGACATCGGGCGGATGAAGCGCCAGCAGGCCTTCATCGCCTCCATGGTCAACAAGGTCGTCTCGGCCGGCACCCTGACCCGCCCCGACCGGGTGTACGGCTTCCTCAAGGCCGCCACCGGTTCGCTGACCCTCGACGCCGAGCTCGACAGCCTCAGCAAGCTGGCCGACCTGGCGCTGCAGTTCCGCGAGACCGGGCTCAACGACATCAAGTTCATCAGCGTTCCCTTCGAGGCCTACGAGCCCGACCCCAACCGGCTGGTGTGGACCGACGAGGCCGACAAGCTCTGGACGCGCATCAAGCGCGACAAGCCGCTGAGCCCTGCGCTCAAGGAGGGCTCGATCAACGCCGCCGACCCCGTGGGCGGTGACAAGGACCCCTCGGCGTCGCCCTCGAGGACGCCGGGAGAGCCCAGCGACGACGCGAGCGCCGAGCCGGACTCCCCCACCGAGGAGGAGAAGGCCCAGGCCCTCGCCAACGGCCTCTGCGCCTAGCCGCCGCCGACCCGTCCCATATCTCTCACCGAGTCGGCCCACATCTCGCTGCTCCGGGGAGGCGGCCGCTCGACCCGCCGCAAACGTCGGGCGGTGCGTCAGCAACCGGGGTTCGCGACAGGTGGTTGCTGGTTCACCGCCGACCCCGTGCACGACAGGTCCGGGCCGGGTCGCGGGGAGATCTCGGCCGGGTCGACGGGAGATATGCGCCGGGTCGGGGAACGCAGCAGGCCCCAGCCGGAGGGCTGGGGCCTGCTGGTCGTGCTGTCCTGCTCTTGTACCCCCGACCGGATTCGAACCGGCGCTACCGCCTTGAGAGGGCGGCGTGCTAGGCCGCTACACAACGGGGGCGTGGCAGTCGGATCGGCCTTGCGACCTCTCCGGAGCAACCTGCGGAACTCTAGCCGGGGCTGGCTTTCCGCACAAAATCGCGGGGCTCCGAGGAGTTTCGGGGCACCGCGACAGAGTCGCTGCTCGCTGGGATACTAGGACTCGAACCTAGAATAACTGGACCAGAACCAGTCGTGTTGCCAATTACACCATATCCCACTGGGGGGTTCTTCGAGTCGCCTTGCGGCTTCCCTCAGGACCGGTGGAAACCTTACACGCGGCCCTGCCGAGCAGACAAAACGGCCACCTCGCCGACCGGCACGGAGCTCGCGATCCCGTGCCTGCGGGCCCACCAGACCACGATCCCGAGGTAGACCATGCTCTGGGTGAGCGTGACCGGCAGGCCCCACCAGGAGCCGTCGGTGGGCCGCAGCGCGGTGTCCATGTCGCTGAAGGCGAGCGCGAGCCCGAAGGCCAGGAAGTTGTTCAGCACGTGCATGGCGATGCCGGCCTCCAGACCGCCGGTCAGCACCACCAGCACGCCCGCGACCAGGCCGAAGGCGAAGCGGGTGACGAACGTGGGGCCGTCCTGCGGGCCGTGCAGCAGCGCGAAGAGCAGCGCCGGCATCACCACGGCCACCACCAGGGCCACCCGGGCGTTCCCCACGAGACCGCCGAAGGCCTGCGTCAGGTAGCCGCGGAAGGCGTACTCCTCCCCCGCTGCCTGCAGTGGGGTCAGCAGCAGCACGACGAGCAGGAAGTCGCGGGTGGTGCTGGTGAAGTCGTTGAGCCCGCCCTCGACGCTGGCACCACCGGGCGGGGCCGGCACCACGGACCCCACGGCGAGGGTGACGACCAGGGTGGCCAGGGCCAGCCCCAGGCAGGTCAGCAGCCAGCGCCAGCGCAGCCGGCGCACCACCGACGAGGCCCAGCCCGGTCGCAGCCCGTGGAGGGCCCAGACGAGCCCGACGGCGACCGGGATCATCACCGCCCAGCCGAGGTTGACCGCCGCCAGGAACCCCGGGGTCACCTCACCCTGCCCGCTGGCCCGCTCCCAGGCCGTGCCCGGGTCGAGCCCACCGACCGTGAGCCAGACCGCGAGCGCGAGCAGGAGCGCCGTCTGCAGGACGGTCATCAGCAGCCCGAGCAGCACGACCCCGAGCAGCGCCCACCACCGGCCGCGCGGGGCGGCCCGGAGCAGCCGGTGGTAGGCCAGGCGGTCCTGCTCCGACACCCGTACGCCGATCAGCCCAGCGCGCCGCGCAGCCGCGACAGCGACCGCTCTCGGCCCAGCAGCTCCATCGACTCGAAGAGCGGCGGGCTGACCTTGCGGCCGGAGATCGCGACCCGCACCGGCCCGAAGGCGTGGCGCGGCTTGAGCCCCATCTCGTCGACCAGGCGCGCCTGCAGCGCGTCCTGGATGGCCGCGGTCGACCACTGCCCGAGCCCCTCGACGGCCTCGAGGGCCGCGCGCACGACGCCCAGGCCGTCCTCGGTCAGCAGCTTGGCCGCGTCGTCGGGGTCGATCGCGAAGTCCGACTCGTCGACGAACAGGAACCCGAGCATGCCCGGGGCCTCGGTGAGCTTGTTGATGCGCTCGGCGACCAGCGGCATCGCCAGCTCCAGCAGCCGTGCGTCGGCGTCGGAGACCGGGTCGGAGACGACGCCGGCGTCCTTGAGGAAGGGCAGCACCCGGTGGGTGATCTCCTCCACCGACAGGCGGCGCATCTGCGAGGTGTTGATCGCGTCGGCCTTCTTCAGGTCGAAGCGGGCGGGGTTGGGGTTGACGTCCTTGATGTCGAACGCCTCCACCATCTCCTCGAGGCTGAAGACGTCACGGTCGGCGGCGATGGCCCAGCCCAGCAGGGCCAGGTAGTTCATCAGGCCCTCGGGGATGAAGCCCTGGTCGCGGTAGGCCAGCGCGTGCGCCTGCGGGTCGCGCTTGGAGAGCTTCTTGTTGCCCTCGCCCATGACGTACGGCAGGTGGCCGTACGCCGGCGTCCCCTCGGCGACGCCGATCGCCCGCAGCGCCTCGAACAGCGCGATCTGGCGCGGGGTCGAGGAGAGCAGGTCCTCGCCGCGCAGCACGTGGCTGATGTGCATGGTGGCGTCGTCGACGGGCGCGGTGAGCGTGTAGAGCGGGTCGCCGTTGGCGCGGCACAGCGCGAAGTCGGGCACGTGGGCGGTGTCGAAGGTGACCTCGCCGCGCACCAGGTCGTCCCAGCTGATCGAGCCCTCGGGCATCCGGAAGCGCACCAGCGGGGCGCGGCCCTCGGCCTCGAAGGCGGCGCGCTGCTCGTCGGAGAGCTCACGGCAGAAGCCGTCGTAGCCCATCACCTTGGAGCCGGAGGCCTTGCGGCGCGCGTCGACCTCCTCGTTGGTGCAGAAGCAGTCGTAGGTGTACGACGACGCGCGCAGCTTGGCCAGCACGTCGCGGTAGAGGTCGCCGCGCTCGGACTGGCGGTAGGGGCCGTAGGGGCCGCCCTTCTCGACGCCCTCGTCCCAGTCGAGCCCGATCCAGCGGAACAGGTCGAGGATGGCCTGGTAGGACTCCTCGGTCGAGCGCTCCTTGTCGGTGTCCTCGATGCGCAGCACGAACGTGGCGTCCTGGCCCTGCAGCGCCGCGTGGCGGGCGAAGGCGAAGTTGAACAGCGCCGTGCGGACCAGGCCGACGTGCGGAGAGCCGGTCGGGGACGGGGCCATGCGGACGCGGACGGGAGCGGGGGTGCTCATCGGGTTGCCACCTTGTTCGTGAGGGTGCCGAGGCCGTCGATCGAGATCTCGACCTCGTCACCGACCTCCATCGGACCGACACCCTCGGGGGTGCCGGTGAGGATGACGTCGCCCGGGAGCAGCGTCATGGTGCTGGAGACGTGCGCGACCAGCGCGGGGATGTCGAAGACCATGTCGGCCGTCGAGCCGTCCTGCACGACCTCGCCGTTGAGGAAGGTCTGCACCCGGACCCCGTCCTTGAAGGTCTGCGGGTCGAGGTCGGTCTCGATCCACGGGCCCAGCGGGCAGAAGGAGTCGAAGCCCTTGGAGCGGGTGAAGTGGCCGTCGCGGCGCTGCAGGTCGCGGGCGGTGACGTCGTTGGCGATCGTGTAGCCGTGGATCACGTCGGTGGCCTTCTCGACCGGCACGTCGCGGCAGATCCGCCCGATCACCACGGCCAGCTCGCCCTCGTAGTGCAGGTCCTGGGTCTGCGGCGGGTAGAAGACCGGGTCGCCGGGGCCGACCACGCTGGTGTTGGGCTTGAGGAAGAACAGCGGCTCGCTCGGCACGTCGTTGCCCATCTCGGCGGCGTGCGCGGCGTAGTTGCGGGCGATGCCGACGACCTTGCTGCGCGGCAGCACCGGGGCCAGCAGCCGCACGTCGGGCAGCCGGAACTCCTGGTCGAGCAGCTTGACGCCGACGTACAGCGGGTCGCCGGCCAGGGCCACGACCACGCTGTCCTCGCTCGGTTGCCCGAGCTCGTCGAGCTCTCCTGTGACCACGCCGTACAGCGGGTCCTCGCCGGTGGTGAATCTCGCGATGCGCACGACCCGACCCTAGCGACCTACGGTTGGTGCCCGTGGAGGTGCTCGAGCGCGAGGAGTGGCAGGCGCGGGCCGCGTCACACGCGGCGCGCGTCGATGCCTACGTCGCCCCGCACCTGGCCCGTCGCGAGGCCCGGGTCAAGCACCCGGTGCACGACTTCCTGTTCACCTACTACTCCCAGCGCCCGGCCCAGCTGCGTCGCTGGCACCCTGGCCACGGCACCGCCCTCGCCGACGCCCCGGAGTACGCCGGCCTCAAGGGCTACGCCGAGCGCGACGGGCTGGTGTCGGTCACCGACGAGCACGTCGCGCGCCAGCGCCCGCTGCTGGAGGCCACTCGCCGGCTGCTGCGCGCGACGGCCTCGCGCCCGGCCCAGCTGGGCTGCTTCGGGCTGCACGAGTGGGCGATGGTCTACCGCCTGGCCGACGACGAGACCCGGCACGCCGACTGGCCGCTGCGGCTGGGGCCCGAGGGCACCGACACCGTCGTGGAGTCGCACCGCATCGCCTGCAGCCACTTCGACGCGTTCCGCTTCTTCACCGGCCCGGCGCGCCCCCTCAACACCCTCTCCCCCGGTGTCGACGACCGGCCCGACTTCGAGCAGCCCGGCTGCCTGCACGCGGGGATGGACCTCTACAAGCACGCCTTCCGGCTGACCCCGATGGTCAGCTCCGACCTGGTCGCCGACTGCTTCGAGCTGGCCCGCGAGATCCGGGTGCTCGACATGCGTGCGGCGCCGTACGACCTGAGCGGCCTGGAGGTCGACGGGCGGCCGTTCACGCCGGTGCGCATCGAGACCGCCGAGGGCAAGCGCGAGTACGCCGCCGCGCAGGCCGCCTTCGCGGAGCGGGCGGCACCGTTGCGTCAACGGATCGTCACCAACTCCGAGCATCTGCTGGGTATGGTCTCCGGGCCCGTGTAAACCCGCGTAGGCTCGGCGTATGAGTGCTCTGATCCGTCACGACGTGTCCGTGTCGGGTCGACCTGACTCGCCGCCGATCGTCTTCGTGCACGGCTTCGGCTGCGACAAGAACATGTGGCGCCACGTCGCCCCCACCTTCGAGCAGACCCACCGGGTCGTGCTCATGGACCTGATGGGAGCCGGCGGCTCGGACACCTCGTCGTACGACGAGGAGCGCTACTCCTCGCTGGAGGGCTACGCCGACGACATCACCCAGGTCGTCGAGGAGCTCGAGCTGCAGGACGCGGTGCTGGTGGGCCACTCCGTCTCGGCGATGCTCGTCGCCATGACCCAGCTCGCCGTGCCCGAGCGGGTTGCCGGGCTGGTGATGGTCGCCCCCTCGCCCCGCTACGTGGACGAGCCCGGCTACGTCGGCGGGTTCGCCGAGGAGGACGTCGAGGAGCTGCTCGACTCGCTGGCCAGCAACTACCTGGGCTGGTCGACGGCGATGGCCCCGGCGATCATGGGCAACCCGGAGCGTCCCGAGCTGGGCGACGAGCTCACCGAGAGCTTCTGCCGGATGGACCCGGCGATGGCCCGGCGCTTCGCCACCGCCACCTTCCGCGGCGACCACCGCGACCTGCTGCCGCGGATCAGCGTGCCCACCCTGGTGCTGCAGTGCACCGACGACGTCATCGCGCCCGTGGCGGTCGGCGAGTACGTCGCCCAGCACGTGCCCCGGGCGTCCCTGGTGATGCTGGAGGCGACGGGCCACTGCCCCAACCTCAGCGCCCCCGTGCCCACGACGCAGGCCATCGCCGACTTCGTGGCCGGGCTCGACGACGAGGCGGCGTGAGCGGCGAGCCCGCTCCGCGGTGGCACCGGGCCACCGGGTCCGGCGACGCGCTCGACCCCGCCGAGGCCGACGACCTCTTCGACCTCGCCCCCTGCGGCTACCTCACGACCGACCCGGACGGCTGGATCGTGCGCGTCAACGCGACCCTGGCGCACTGGCTCGACCGCAGCGCCGCCGACATGGTCCGGATGCGCTTCGTCGACCTGCTGACCCCCGGCGGCCGGATCTTCCACGAGACCCACTTCGCGCCGCTGCTGCGGATGCACGGCGAGGCCCGCGAGATCGCCGTCGACCTGCGCCGCAGTGACGGGTCGCGCCTGTCGGTGCTGGTCAACGCCTCGCTCGCCCGCGCGGCCGACGGCTCGCCGAGCGGCATCCACATCGCCGTCTTCGACGCCACCGAGCGACGCAGCTACGAGCGCGAGCTGCTCGCCGCCAAGGAGCGGGCCGAGACCTCCGAGGCGCACGCCCGGACCCTGGCCCGCACCCTGCAGCAGACCCTGATCCCCCCGACTCCCCCCGCCGTCCCCGACCTCGACGTGGCCGCGGCCTACCGGCCCGCCGGCGACGGCACCGAGGTGGGCGGCGACTTCTACGACGTCTTCAGCCTCGGCCAGGACGACTGGATGGTCGTGCTCGGCGACGTGCGCGGCAAGGGCCCGGAGGCCGCGGTGGTCACCGCGCTGGTGCGCTACACGGTGCGCGCGCTGGCCGTGGCCACCCGCCGTCCCTGCCTGCTCCTCGAGCAGGTCAACGACACCCTGCTGCAGCACAGCAGCGACCGCTTCTGCACCGCCGTGCTGGTGCGGCTGCGCCGCCGCGAGGGCGGCTGGCGCGCCGAGATCGGCGTGGCCGGGCACCCCGCCCCGCTGCTGATGCGCGCCGACGACCGGGCCCGCCAGCTCGACCTCCTCGGTCCGCTGCTCGGGGTCATCGAGGACGCCACCTACACCGACCGCGAGATCTTCCTCGGCCCCGGCGACACGATGCTGCTCTACACCGACGGCGTCACCGAGGCCTCGGGCCCCAGTGGCTTCTTCGGCGACGACCGGCTCCTCGCCATGGTCGACTCCGGCCCCACCGGCTCGAGCGCGGAGGTCGTCGACAACGTGCTGACCCAGGTGCTGGCCTTCCAGAGCGGGGTGGCGCGCGACGACATCGCCCTGCTCGCCCTGGCTGTGCCGACCACCTAGGGTGCGGCGAGCCGGGCCGACGCCTCGTCGGAGGCCCGCAGCCGGATGCCGTCGACGACCAGGCCGAGACCGGCCGCGAAGTCGGAGCGCGGGCGCGGCTCGTCGGCGATCGCGCCGGCACCGCCGGCCTGCAGGTGGGTCTGCTCGTCGAGGGTGTGGCCCAGCACCAGGTGCAGCAGGGTGCGCGCCGCGGTCGGCGTGAGCTCGTCGCCGAGCCGCGCGGGCCCCAGGGCCGTGACCAGGTCGTCGTACGGCTGGGAGGCGCCGAGCCCGAAGGCGATGACGGTCGAGACCAGCTCGGCCCCGTCGCGGTAGGCCAGCAGCGCGTCGCGCAGGCCCGAGCAGATCTCGACGACCTGCTCGTCCCACGTGGTGGCCGTCAGCGGGCGCGCCCCGCGGCGCAGCACCTCGTCGGCGACCGCCGCCAGCAGGGTCTGCTTGTCGCGGAAGTGGT
>JBFGFQ010000120.1:0-9319 GCA_041579495.1 Nocardioides sp. | reverse complement strand
GCCGGCGACATGTCGCTGCTGCACTCCCTCTTCTACACCCGCTCGGGACAGGACATGGACACGCTCATGGCCGTCGGCGCCGGTGCCCAGCAGGACCGCGTCGAGGGCGGGTCGGCACTGGTGAGCGAGCGGATGGCCGAGTCGCTCGACGTACGACTGGGCCAGGAGGTGCGCCTGCTCGAGCAGGACGACCACGGGGTCCTGCTCGCCACCCGACGCGGCGACGCCTGGCAGGCCGCGAGAGCCATCGTGGCGCTGCCGCCCACCCTGGCCGGACGCCTGGTCCACCGGCCGCCGCTGCCCGCGGCGCGCGACCAGCTCACGCAGCGCACGCCCGCCGGGAGCGTCATCAAGGTCTTCGCCGTCTACCCGACGCCGTTCTGGCGCGAGGACGGGCTCAACGGGCAGGTCGGCTCGGACCGCGGGCCCGTCAAGGTCGTCTTCGACAACTCGCCCCCGGGCTACCCGCGAGGCATCCTGCTCTGCTTCCTCGAGGGCACGGCGGCCCGGGTGTGGTCGGGTCGCGACCCCGCCGAGCGCCGGCAGGCCGTCCTGGACTGCCTCGTCGGCTACTTCGGACCCCGGGCCGCCAACCCCGAGGAGTACCTGGAGCGCGACTGGTCGAGGCAGGAGTTCACCCGGGGCTGCTACGGGGCGCACTTCACCACCGGCACCTGGACCGGCTTCGGGGAGGCGCTGCGCGAGCCGGTCGGTCGCGTGCACTGGGCGGGCACCGAGTGCTCGCCGGTGTGGAACGGCTACATGGAGGGGGCCGTCCGCTCCGGCGAGAGCACCGCCGACGAGGTGCACGCCGCGCTGGGCTGAGCGGCGGTCGGCGGCCTCTAGGCTGGCGACATGAACGAGCCCCGCGACGTCGTGCGCGCCTTCCTCGAGCACCTCTCAGACGGCGAGACCGCCCGGGCCACCGCGCTGCTCGCCCCCGACGTGGAGTGGCGCAACACCCGCCTGCCCACGGTGCGCGGCGCCAAGGTCGCCGACACGCTCGAGATGCTCACCGAGCGCGGGGTCGGGGTCCGGGTCGAGCTGCACCACGTGGGCGCCGACGGCGCGACCGTGCTCACCGACCGTCACGACACCCTGACCTGGCGCTCGTACGGCAGCCGCTTCCACGTCGACGGCACCTTCGAGGTGCGCGAGGGCCTCATCCGGCTCTGGGACGACCGGTTCAGCTGGGGCGAGGCCTCGGTCGCCTCCGTCACCGGGCTGCTGCGGCTGCTGCCCCGGCTGCGCTCCTCGTAGGGCTCCCTGCACGAGCCGCTCAATCTCCTGCTAGCGCTCCGCCGCCCTGTCCTCGGCGAAGACCGCCAGCAGGTCGCGCACCGGCACCATCGACTCGGCCGGGTGCCGCAGCCGTCGGTCGGGGTGCAACCGGTACTCGTTGCGGCGCCCGACCTTCTCGCGGGTCACGTAGCCGGCCTCCTCGAGGTCGGCCAGGATCTTCTGCGCGGCTCGTTCGGTGATGCCCACCGAGGCGGCCAGGTCACGGATGCGCGCGGTCGGGTTGCGACTGAGCGCCACGAGCACGTGCCCGTGGTTGCTCAGCAGGGTCCACGTCCTCGTCATCGGTCCGGTCGCGGGGCCAGTCTCGGGATCGGTCACGGGGTCGGTCACGCCGCTGACTGTAGTCGAGTGACGAGGGTCACGCCCGAACTGATTTACATGCATTTTTATTCAGGTATCTTCATGCGCATGTTGCCTCTCCTCGCCACCCGTCGCACCGCTGTCGCGGTGCTGCTGCTCGCCCTGGCCGGTGCCCTGCACGCCGTCCTCCGCGACTCGCCCCTGGACCTCACCGTGGACGTCCTCGGGGCCTCGATCGGGCTCCGGCTCGACCCGACCGCCACCCTGCTCACCGCCTTCGTCGGCGCGCTCGCCTGGGTGGTGGCCACCTACAGCCACACCAACCTCGCCGGGCAGCCCGGCGGACGCCGCTTCGCCCGCTCCGCGACCGGCGCGGTGCTCGCCCTGGTGCTGCTGGTGGCCGGCGCGAGCCTCCCGGTGATGGCCCTGGGATGGACCCTCAGCGGTCTCGCCGCGGCCCGGATGATCGCCCACCCCGGCACCCCGGCGGCCCTGCGCAGCGCCGCGACGGCGCGCCGCAGCCTGCTGTGGGGCGACCTCGCGCTCTGGGCGCTGGTGGTGCTGGCCGCCGTCCGCCTGCCCGACCTCGACCGCGCCGGCCTGGCCGACGCCGCGGGCGCCACCGACACCCTGACCGCCGCCGTGCTGGGCGGCCTGGTCGTGGTGGCGAGCGTGGTCCGCTCCGCGCTGGTGCCGGCCCACGCCTGGCTGCTCGAGAGCACCGAGGCCCCCTCCCCCGTCTCGGCGTTCCTGCACGCGGGCATCGTCAACGGCGGCGGCCTGCTGCTGGTGCTGCTGTGGCCGTTGACCTCCGCGTTCGCCCCCGCCCTCGTCGCGCTGGTGGTCCTCGGTTGCGTCTCGGTCGTGCTCGGCACCTGGGCCGGCCGGGCGCGCGACGACGTCAAGGGTCGCCTCGTGTGCTCCACGACCACCCAGATGGGCTTCGTGTCCGTGCAGGTCGGCCTCGGCATGCCGGCCGCGGCGCTGCTGCACGTCGTCGGGCACGGCTCGTGGAAGTCGTGGCTGTTCCTGCGGGCGGCCGGTGCCGCCGACCGGTACCCGGCCCCCGCCTCCACCGCCACCGGGCACCGCCGCGACCCCCTGGGCTCCGCGTGGGCGTGGGCCCCGCTGCTGGTCGCGGGTCTGCTCGGTGCCCCCGCCGCTGTCGCCATGCTGTCCGAGCGGGGCCCGGTGGCCCTGGTCCCGGTGGCGCTGGTGACCGGTCTGGCCGTGGTCCTGGGTCGCGAGCTGGCCGGCACCACCAACGCCGCCGCGGGCGTGCGCGCCGCCGCCGCACTGCTGGCCGGCGCCGCCGCAGGCGCCGCGCTGTGGACGCTGCACCTGTGGAAGGAGTGGGCGGCACCGCTGCTCTCCAGCCAGACGCAGACCTGGTCGGGCGGGGCGGCCTGGGCGCTGGTCCTCGCCGTCGCCGCGACCGCCGCGACCACCGTCGTCGGCCTGCGCGTCCTGCAGCACGACCGCACCGGCCCGCTCGTGGTCGCCCTCCTGCCCGCCGCCCTCTCGCCCGGCCTGCGCCGGCGCGCCCGGGCCGCGTGGGCGTCGGTCGACGCCCCGCCCAGCACCAAGCGCCCCGTGCAGGCCGAGGACGTGCTGCTGGCCGGCCGGGTCGCGTCCCGTGCCGTGGGCGCCGCGTGGCCGCTGCGCTCCGCCGTGGCCGTCAACCCGCTGGCGCCGCTGGAGAGCCTGCCCTTCGACGAGGCCGCCGCGCTGGCCCGCCGTACGCACGGTGCGGAGCTGCTGCCCGAGCTCGGCTGGTTCCAGGACCGCTGGGCCGCCGGCCGGATCTCCCCCTCCGCGCTGCTGGGGGCGCTGTCCGACGCCGAGGGCGCCGACGCCGAGAGCCTGCCGCGCGACGTCGCCACCTTCGTGCGCACCAGCGCCGGCCTGCCCACGCGTCCGCGCCTCGAGCCGGGCGCGGTGCCGCCCGGCTCGGTCCCCCGCCTGTGCGAGGCCATCGTCAAGGCCGGCACGCGGCAGCGGGTCACCACGCTGGTCGACCAGGAGTCCGGCTGGTGGTGCCAGCGCGCCTGGGCCGACACCGCCGACGCGGGCCCCGGCCCCTACAGCCGGTGGCACGAGGCCGCCTCCCGGCGCGGGTACGCCCGCGCCTCCGGGCTCACCGGCGTGACCGCCCTCGTGCACGACCTGCCCGGAGACCCCGCCGCCGCCATCGCCCACATGGTGCGCACCAGCGGGCTGCCCGGGCCGACCCTGGTCGGCTACCTGACCCGGTCGATCGCCTCGGCTCCGGGATGGAGCTCGCACGCCCAGTGGCGCGCCGCCCGCGGCCAGGGCGACGCCCTGGTGCAGCTGCTGGCGCTGCGGATGGCGCTGGACCTGCTGCACACCGGCGCCGCCGGTGGTCACGGCCTCGACGTGAGCGCCGCGCCGTCGTACGACGACTGCGGCGCCCAGGTGGGCGACCTCTACCGGCGCACCTGGCAGCGCGCCCTCGACCTGTCGGTCGCCGAGCGCCTGCTGCCGGCCCTGGTGCACGCCGAGGACCGGGCCGACGAGCCGGCCGCGACTCCCGGACGCCGCGCGCAGAGCCAGTCGGTGTGGTGCATCGACGTCCGCTCCGAGCGGGTGCGTCGCCACCTCGAGGCGAGCGGCCCGCACGAGACGTTCGGCTTCGCCGGCTTCTTCGGGGTGGCCACCCGTCACACCGGCGCCGACGGCGGGTCCAGCGACCAGTGCCCCGTGCTGGTGGCGCCCTCCAGCGCCTCGCGGACCGACGCCGGCCCCCTCGGGCTGCCCCAGGTGCTGCACCGCCTCTCGACGAGCAGCACCCGGGCCCCGCTGACCCCGCTGCTGAGCGCCGAGGTCTTCGGGCTCCTGGCCGCGGCCGCCTCGGCCACGGCCGCGGTCGCCCCGGCCCGCCTGCGGCGGCTGCGCACGGCGTGGACCGACGCCCCCGCCGGCGAGTCGCACTGGTTGGTGGACCTGGACACCCGGGTCGGCACCGCGGAGGCCGTCCTGCGCGGCATCGGGCTCCTCGACGGGTTCGCCCCGGTGCTGGCCGTGGTCGGCCACGGCGCGAGCACCGAGAACAACGCCCACGCCGCGACGTACCAGTGCGGTGCCTGCGGGGCGAACCCCGGCCTCGTCAACGCCCGCCTGCTGGTGGACGCCCTCAACGACCCGGAGGTCCGTCTCGGCCTGCGCGAGCGGGGCATCGACCTGCCCGACGACACGGTGGCGGTGGCCGCGCTGCACGACACGACGACCGACGAGGTCCGGGTGGTCCGCGACGCTGCCACGGCGCCGGACTCCGCCGCGGGCCTCGCGGTCGACCGGGCCGCGGCCGCCCTCGCGGAGGCGGGACGACGCACCGCCCTCGAGCGGGTGCGCGGCCTGCCGCGGGCCGGCACCGTCGACGGGGTGGACCCGGCCGACACCCGGACGGCGATGCGCGACGTCGCCCACCGGGCGAGCAGCTGGGCCGAGCCGACCCCCGAGTGGGGGCTGGCCGGCAACCAGGCCATCGTCGTGGGGCCGCGCCGGCTCACCGCCGGGCTCGACCTGGGCGGACGCGTGTTCCTGCAGTCCTACGAGCGCGACCTCGACCCCGACCACCGGGTGCTCGAGCAGCTGATGACCGCTCCCGTGGTCGTCAGCCAGTGGATCAGCGCCCAGTACCACCTCTCCTCGGTGGCTCCCGACGTCTTCGGGGCGGGCGACAAGACCACGCTCAACGTGGTCGGCGACGTCGGCGTCCTCAGCGGCGCCCACGGCGACCTGCGTCTCGGGCTGCCGTGGCAGTCGCTCTTCAGCGCGCCTCCGACCGCGGCCACCCGTCAGCCCGGGGCCCACGAGCCGGCGCGCCACCTCGTGGTGGTCGCCGCCGGGCGCGAGGCCGTGCGCAGCATCGTCGGCCGGCACGCCGTGCTGAGCCAGCTCGTCACGCACGGGTGGGCGCAGGTGGTGGTCGTCGACGAGGGAGCGCACGCGCTGCAGCCCGACCTGACCTGGCGCACCTGGGTGCCGTCGCGCTCCGAGCACGTCGCGCTGGGGACGCGGGCATGACCCACGAGCCGGGCGCCGGACCGGACCACCGGCGGACACCGCCGTGGTCCGGCGAGGTCGCCCGGCTCGTCACCCGGCACGGCAAGGAGGTCTGCGTGGCCCCCGCGCTGGCGGAGGTCGGGCTGGGCGTGGTCACCGCGGAGCACGACACCGACGCCCTCGGCACCTTCACCGGGTCGGTGCCCCGGCCCGGCACCGCCGCCGAGGTGGCCGTGCGCAAGGCCGCCCTCGGCCTGCGGGGCAGCCGTCACGGGCTGGGGGTCGCCTCGGAGGGCTCCTTCGGTCCGCACCCGGCCGTCCCGCTGGGCACCGCCGACGACGAGGTCGTGGTGCTGCTGGACCGGCGCCGCGGCCTGGTGGTCCAGGGCAGGGCCGTGCGACCCGCGGAGGTCGCGGTGTCCGCCGTGGTGGGTCCCCAGGACGACCTGGCCCCCCTCCTCGCCCGCGCCGACCTGCCGCGGCACCGGCTGACCGTCCGTCCCGACGTCCCGCACCCGAGGAGGGAGGACGTGACGACCGGCATCGGCTGCCCGGACGAGCTGGTCGAGGCCGTGCGTCGGTGGAGCCGTCACGGTCGTGACGAGCGGGTCGTCGTCAGCACCGACTTCCGGGCGCACGTGTGCCCGAGCCGCCGGGTGGTGATCGCGGCGGCGGCAGCCGACCTGGCGCACCGCCTGGGGCACCGGTGCCCTCGGTGCCGGACCCCGGGCTGGGGGGTCGCGCGGCTCCTCACCGGGGCGCCCTGCCGCCTGTGCGGCCGGCCGACCCGGACCGTGCGGGCCGCGGAGTGGGCGTGTCCCGCGTGCGCCCACCGGCTGGAGCGCCTCGAGGGCGCAGGGAGGGCCGATGCCGAGGACGTCCGGGGCGACCCCGCGACCTGCGACCGGTGCAACCCGTGAGGCGCGCCGAGGGCGTGTCTCAGCAGGTGGTGCCGTCGTCGGGGACGGTGCCCTCGATCAGGAAGTCCTCGATCGCGGTGTCGATGCAGGCGTTGCCGGAGTTGTAGGCCGTGTGGCCGTCGCCGTCGCGGGTGAGCAGCACACCGGGCTCGAGCTGGTCGGCCAGCGCCTCGGCCCACTCGTACGGCGTCGCCGGGTCGCGGGTCGTGCCCACGACCAGGATCGGCTCGGCCCCGGCGGCGTCGATCTCGTCGAGGCGCGTCGACGCGTCGGGCTCGACCTCGAGACCGCGGCACCCCACGAGGCTCCACGCGAACACCTCGCCCAGGGTCGGGCTCGCCTCGAGGAAGTCGGGCACCTGGGCGGGGATCTCGGACACCGGGGTCGAGGACGGGTCGTCGAGGCAGTTGATCGCGTAGATCGCCTCGGCGGAGTTGTCGGTGTAGTCGCCGCCCGGCGTGCGGGAGGCGTACGTGTCGGCCAGCAGGAGCAGCGTCGTGGGGTCGCCCGCGAACGCCGACTCCAGGCCCTGGCTGAGCAGGAACCAGTAGTCGCTGACGTAGAGCGGCGTGATCAGCCCGTAGAACGCGGTGCCGACGCTCAGCTCGCGCCCGCCCGGCCCGGGGATCGGCTCGTCGTCCACCTGGGCGAGGAACTCCTCGATCCGGTCGAGACCCTCCTGCACGGTGCCGCCGAGGAAGCAGTCGCCGGAGTCGACGCAGTCGCCGACGTAGGCGCGCAGCGCCCGCTCGAAGCCCGCCGCCTGGCCCAGGTTGAGCTCGCGGCTGGTGAGCGAGACGTCGACGGCGCCGTCGAGCACCAGCCGGTCGGCCCGGTCGGGGAACAGCTCGGCGTAGGTGGCGCCCAGCTTGGTGCCGTAGGAGGCGCCGAGGTAGGTCAGCCCGCTCTCGCCGAGCGCGGCGCGCAGCACGTCCATGTCCTTGGCCGCCTCGACCGTGCTGACGTGGGCCGCGAGGTCGCCCGAGCGCTCGACACAGCCGTCGAAGAAGGCCTCGAGGTCCGCGACCAGCGCCTCGACCTCGCCCTGGTCGTCGGGCGCGGGGTCGGCGGCCAGGAAGTCGGTCAGCTCCTCGTCGGAGAGGCAGTCGACCGGGGCGGAGTCGCCCGTGCCGCGCGGGTCGAAGCCCACGACGTCGTAGCGGTCGAGCAGCGGCTGGCGGAAGACCGCGTCGCCGGCGGCGGCGTACGACGTGCCGGGGGCGCCGGGCCCGCCCGGGTTGACCACGAGCGACCCGATGCGCCGCCCGGGCTCGCTCGCGGGCACCCGCAGCACCGCGACCTCGATGGTCTGCCCCTCGGGGTCGGCGTAGTCGAGCGGCACCGTGAGGCGCGCGCACTCGTGGTCGGCGTCGCCCTCGCAGGGCTGCCAGTCGAGCGACTGGGAGTAGAAGGACGCGAGCGCCGGGTCGGGCGGCTCGGTGGCGTCGCCGGTCGGGGCGGTGACCGGGGCCGGTCCGGTGCGCGGCCGGGACGGCTCGTCGCCGCCGAGGACCCCGCCGAGCACGAGGGCCAGCGCCAGGCCGAGCGCGCTGAGCACCATCGCGAGGACCACCACGATCGCCACGACCTGCTTCACCGGCTGCTCCCCTCGGGCACCATCAGGGCGACCATCATGGCCTCCAGCGCCAAGGCCGGCGGCACGTTGAACTCCAGCATCTGCTCACGGGCCTCGAAGACCGCGTCGATGCGGCGCAGGTTGAGCTCGGGGCTCGAGGTGCGCACGACCTCCTCGACGTCGGGGCGGATCTCCTCGTTGACCAGCGCGCCGGCGGCGCCGACCGCCACCGCGATCGCGTCGCGGTAGACCGAGACCAGGTCCATCAGGCTGCGGTCGACGACGTCGAGCACCCGCCGCTTGGCCCGTGTCTTCTGGCCCTTCTCCAGCGCCGCCAGCGCCGGCGCGTACTCGCGCGGCCGACGACCGCGCTCGACCACGCCGTAGGAGGAGTCGAGGTCGACCTTCTCGCGGGCGTCGAGCTCGGCGGTGATCGCCTCCGCCTCCTCCTTGGCGACCTCGACCAGGTTGGCGGCGGCCTGCATGCAGGCCCCCAGCGTGGTCAGCCGCACCGGGTAGAGCACCACCTCGCGGCGGCGGTTGCGGGTGGCCTCGTCGGTGGCCAGCGCCCGGGCCCGGCCGATGTGGCCCTGGCTGGCGCGGGCGGCGTACGACGCGAGCGCGTCGGGCACGCCGAGGGTGCGGGAGAGGAAGCCGGCCACGTCGGGGGAGGTCGGGGTGGTCAGGGTGACCAGGCGGCAGCGGCTGCGGATCGTCGGCAGCACGTCGTCGACCGTGGGCGCGCACAGCATCCACACGGTGCGCTCGCTGGGCTCCTCGATCGCCTTGAGCAGCGCGTTGCAGGCCTGGTCGGTGAGCCGGTCGGCGTCCTCGACGACCAGGATCTGCCAGCGCTTGCCGACCGGGGCCAGCGCCGAGCGGCGCACCAGCCCGCGCACCTCGTCGACGCCGATCGAGAGCTTCTCGGTGCGGATCAGCGCGACGTCGGCGTGACTGCCGGCCATCGTGGTGTGGCAGCCGTGGCAGTGCCCGCAGCCCGCCTCGGCGGGCGCGTTCTCGCACTGCAGGGCGGCGGCGAAGGCGATCGCGGCGTTGGAGCGCCCGGAGCCGGGCGGGCCGGTGAAGAGCCAGGCGTGGCTCATGCCCTGGCCCGAGGCGGCCGAGCGCAGCGCTGTGATCGCCGGGCGCTGGCCGACCAGGCGCTCCCAGACCGTGGTGGTGACCTCGTGCGTGG
>JBFGFQ010000119.1:0-9364 GCA_041579495.1 Nocardioides sp. | reverse complement strand
GCTTCGCCGAGCTCGAGCGCACCCAGCTGCGCGTCGACCCCGACCTGGCGACCCGGCGCGACGACGGCCCCGACGAGGGTGGCCTGCGTCCGCACTTCTGGCACGCCCAGGACTTCGCCGGAGCGCTGCAGCGCTGGACCGAGCCCCTGCCCGGGGGGCGCGGGCACCTGGTGCTGGCACCGCCGCCCGGGGCGCCGCGCGACCTGCTGTGGTGGCGCTTCGCCGGGGCCTGCGGCATCGACCCCGCGCTGGTCGACCCGGCCGCCGAGGTCGGGGCCAACCCCTCGCTGGGCGCCGAGCAGGTCGCGCTGCTGCGCGCGGTGAACCGGGAGGTCGAGCTGCTGCGGGAGCAGGGGAGCGGTCCCGACGCGGCGCAGCGGCACCGCGTCGTCAAGCGCGAGTACGCCGAGCGGGTGCTGGCCGCGCAGCAGGGCCGGCCGGCCCGGGCGCCGGCAGCGCTGGGCGAGGTGCTCGGCCCGCCGGCGCAGCGCTGGCTCGCCGAGGTGCGGGCCGCGGGGCACACCGTGCACGGCGACCCCGACGACCTGGTCCCGGTGCTGGCCGCCCCCGGTGACCCGCACCCCGACGTCGAGCCCCCCGCCGGGGAGGACCCCGCGGCCGTCGCGCGCGGGCTCGTGGGCGACGCGGGCCCGCGCCCGCGGGCCCGGTGGTGGCGCAGGACGGGCTCCGCGAGGGCGTGAGCCCCCCGTGTGACGTCCGGTACTCTCGACGCCGCACCACCCGCACCGCGCCGCCGCGACCGAGAGGGACGCATGACCAAGCACGCCGGTGCCCCCGCCGGCCCCGGGGGCCCGCTCGTCCAGGGGCTGCTGGCGGGTGTCCTGACCCTGGTGATCGGTGCCGTGGCGGTGCTGCTGGTCCTCTCGCGCGACGGCGGCGCCACCGTCAGGGTCGACGCCGACGGCCAGCCGCTGCCGGAGGCCAACCAGGCGGGCCCGCGCAGCATCGTGACGGGCGTGGTGATCCAGCCCGAGGAGTGGCTCGGCGAGCCCGGCGAGACCCGCACCCCCGACCCGCAGAAGATCCGCGGCGGCGGCCGCCTGGCCCGTGCCGTGGAGCGGGCGGCCAGGGAGGAGACCCAGCCGGCGACCACCTTCCGGGTCAGCTCGTTCAACGTCCTGGGCGCCAACCACACCAAGCCCGGCGGACGGCACGCCCGCTTCACCGACGGCGTGACCCGGATGCGCTGGGCGGTCCAGATCCTCGCCGGCCAGGGCGTCAGCGTCGCCGGCCTGCAGGAGCTGCAGGCGCCGCAGTACAACACCCTGCGCTCGATCGCGCCGGTGTGGCAGGTCTACCCGGGCCCGGGGATGGGGCCGGGACCGCTGGCCAACTCGGTCGTGTGGCGTGCCGACGTGTGGACCCGGGTCGAGGCGGCCACCGTCCCGATCCCGTACTTCGGCGGCCGGCGCGTGCCGATGCCCTACGTGCTGCTGCAGCACAACGAGACCGGTCAGCAGGTCTGGTTCGCCAACTTCCACAACCCCGCCGACGCCCACGGCCCCGCGCAGAAGTGGCGCAACGCCGCGGTGGCGATCGAGGCCCAGCTCGCCAACCGGCTCACCGCCGACGGGACCCCCCTGGTGATGACCGGCGACTTCAACGACCGTGCCGAGTTCTTCTGCCCGATCACGCGCAGCACCTCGCTGCGCGCGGCCAACGGCGGCTCGACCGGCAGCGCCTGCGCGCCGCCGGCCCGGATGAACGTCGACTGGATCCTGGGCTCGCCCGACATCGCCTTCTCGCAGTTCGCCGCCCTCGAGACCGAGCTGGTCAACCGCACCACCGACCACCCGGTGATCGTGGCGACCGGCACCGTCGGCGGGACCGTTCCTCAGCGGTAGAAGGTCGACGGGCACTCGTCGCCCGCGCAGTTGCTGGTGCGGCGCACCAGCTGCTTGAGCTCGGCCACCTGCTCGCTCCAGCGCGGGTCCCCGGCGAGGTTCTCGAGCTCCCAGCGGTCGACGTCGCGGTAGTAGACCTCCGCCTGGCCCGAGCGGCCCTGCACGTAGGTCCAGGGGCCGACGACGACGCCGCGGTAGAGCCGCTTCGTGCCGCGCTTGACCGGGTAGGCCTCGATCGGCACGACGCGGCGCTCCGCGTCGCTGGCGATCCAGGGCAGCACGTCGACGCCGTCGACCTGCGAGGTCGGCTCGGCGCCCGCGAGGGCGGCGAAGGTGGGCGCCCAGTCGACGTTCGTGACCGGGGCGCGGCTCACGGTGCCGCCGGGCAGGCCGGGGCCGCGCACGTACATGGGCACCCCCACGAGCTCGCGGAAGTACCACAGCTTGCCCTCGATGTTGTGTGCCCCGAGCGTGTAGCCGTTGTCGGAGGTCAGCACGACGTAGGTGTCGTCGAGCTGGCCGGTCTCCTCGAGGGTCTCGATGGTGCGCCCGAGCGCACGGTCGACCGACTGCAGCGACTCGATGCGCTGCTGGTGCGCCTCGGTGAGCTGCGCACGCCGGTCGTCGGGGACGGTGCGCTGGGTCGCGCGCACCAGGACCTTGTCGCTGACGTCCTCCTCGAACATGTTCGGGGTGTCGGGCAGCGCGAGGTCGGCGAACGTGTCGACGTCGCGGGCCGCCGGGGTGGTGGTCTTCACCGGGTCCGGGTCGTCGGGGTAGAGCACCGCCGGGTCGTCGGGCGCGTCGGGGCCGCCGTGGTGCGGTGCGACGTAGTTGAGCCACATGTACCAGGGGTCCTCGGCGCGGGCGGGCTCGCGCAGCAGCTCGTCGCTCTGCTCGGAGAGCAGCGTCGTGGAGTAGGTCCCGAACGTCTCCTCGACCCCGTCCATGCTCACGGTGGGGCGCACGAAGTTGTAGGTCGTGGGGTCGACGAGGCCGCGCCAGCCGGTCCAGCCCGGCGGCACCACGGTGCCGTCGGTGTAGCCGTTCGGGTACTTGCCCAGGAAGAACGTGTCGTAGCCCGCGTCCTGCAGCCACGTCGCGATGGTGCTGGAGTCGTCGAGGGCGTCGAGGCCGTGCCCGGCGTCCGAGGTGGTGTTCCAGGCGCCGTGGTTGTGGGAGTGCTGGCCGGTCAGCAGCGAGCTGCGGGCGGGCACGCAGATGGGGTTGGGGGCCAGCGCGCCGCGCAGCGTGACCCCCTGGTCGACGAGCAGCTCCTGCAGGCGCGGCATGTGCACCATGTCGCCCCAGGCGGCGTCGTCGAGGGTGATCATCAGCAGGTTCGGCCGGTCGGGCGCGTCCACCGGCACCGGCCGCGCCTGCCGGGCGGCGCCCCGGGGCAGGACCCGGTCGGAGCGGCGCGGGTCGCGCACGGAGGTGAGCCCCGGCTCGGCGTCGTTGCGCGGCGGCTGGCTCGCGTCCGTGCTCGGTCCACGGCCCTCCGGGTCGGGGGCGGGGTCGCCCGTCGTGCAGCCGGCCAGGGTCAGCGCCGCGACGACAGCGGCGGCGCCCAGCCGTCGGGTGCCGATGCTGCGGGACATGCGGGAGGCTCCTGACGGGTGACGGGCGGGCGCCGCCGAGTGTAGGTGCTCAGCCCAGGGGGCCGGTCAGCACGTTGAAGCGCTGGTCGTTGTTCATCAGGCTGCCCGGCAGCGCCGGCAGACCCAGCACCGAGAGCACCAGGTTGGCGACCACGCCGGTGTGGATCGGGGCGGGCGTCTCGTAGCCGTCCTGCGCGTCGCCGGGGTCGGACCAGGCCGGGTTCAGGTCGTAGAGGTCGGCGCCGGCGACGACGCCGGGGCCCCAGACCATCAGCGGCACGGTGTAGTTGCCGTCGCGCCCGCTGTCGCGGGCCGCCCCGTCGACACCGCCGTTGGTGCCGGCGACCACCAGGAGGGTGCGCCCGGCCAGCTTGCGCGAGGCCTCGATGCTGCCCATCGTGCGACCGACCATCCGCCCGACCTTGCCGACGAACTTGGTGTAGCGCTCGGAGCCGAAGCCGAACTTGCGCCCGACCTTGTCGAGGCTGGAGAGCTCGGCGTAGGTGAAGGCCGCGGGGCGCTTCTCGAGCCGGGTGCGCAGGTCCTCGACGAGGCGGTAGTCGTTGCCACCGCGCAGGTAGCGGTCGACCTTGTCGGTGCCGTCGTCGAAGCCGTAGGGGTCACGGCCGCCGTGGGTGGCGTCCCAGGACCGGTCGACCATGTCGATGCGGTTGCGGTTGGCGGCCAGGTAGGTGCGCCCACCCTGGTTGTGCACCAGGTCGAAGACGCTCGAGACGTACCGACCGGCGGTGGTGCGCACCACCTCGCCGCGGTCGTTGTTGTAGGTGACGCCGTGACCCAGGGCCGCCGCGTCGACCCGGCGCCCCGTGAGCATCGAGAGCACGTTGGGCAGCGGGGAGGTGGACTCGAGGGTGGTGCGGGCGTTGAGGGTCGAGGCGCCCTCGGAGGCCAGGCGCGCCCAGGGGCCCGAGGTCAGGTCGATCTCCGAGGAGCGCAGGCCCTCGACCCCGATGACCACCACGCGGTCGATCGGGGAGGCCTGCACGACGGGCGTGGGCACGACCGCGTCGGCCACGACGACCGGGTGGTCGGTGGTCGCCTTGACCAGCGGGTCGGTCAGGGCGGCGTACCCGGTGAAGACGGTGGGCGCGGTGCCCAGCAACCAGTCGACCTTCATGGCCGGGGGCGGCTGGCAGCCGCTGTCGTCGGAGCCGCCGCCGTTGGCGGCCTCCAGCTCGGTGCGCGCCACCACGGGGCAGAAGAACTCGTCGCGGTCGTTCATGTCGCCGGTGAAGAAGACCGGTACGCCCGGGTGGTCGCTGCGCAGCTGGTTGACCAGGTTGGTCTCGCGGCGCACGGCCTCGTCGCGCCACTTCTGCGCGGGCCCGCGGGCGTCGGCGGGGTTGTGGACGTTGAGGAACCACGCCTGCTGCCCGGTCCCGACGTGCTCGAGGAGCACGTAGGGCATCCGGATCTCGTTGCCCTTGAAGTAGGGGATCTTGATCGACTCGGTGCGCAGCGCCCGCCACTGCGCGGTGCGCCAGGCGATCGAGTTGTGCATCGGGGCCGCGCCGAGCTTGTTGCCGGGGTACAGCCCGAAGCGGCCGCTCTCCCACTCGGTGAACTTGGCGTACTGCGCCTGGTGCATCTCCTGGAAGCCGACGACGTCGATGCTCTCGCGGTCGAGGAGCTCGATCGCGCGGCGCAGCCGCACCTCGCTCTTGTCGAAGCCCTTGCGCGGGTTCTTGCCGTCGGTGTGGCCGGCGCCGAGCAGGTTGAACGAGCTGACCGTGAAGGTGAGCGGCCCCGGCGGCTGCTCGGCCAGGACGACACGGGCAGCCGGTGCCGACACGGGTGCCGCGCTGCTGGGGCCTGCGGTCGGGGCGAGCCCGGTCAGCAGCACCGCGGTGGCGAGGAGCGCGGTCGTGGGTCGGCGCCCGGACCGGGGGGGAACGATCCTGTTGAGCCTCATGGTTCGACGTCCTGACGTGCTCGCTGGTGGGAAGGCCCTGCTGCGTTGCCTGCGGGGCCAGCGGTGCTCGTGATGCTACTGTGACGAACCGTGTTTCGTCTCGTGCTCGGGACCCCCGAGGTGGCGTAGCGTGTGTGCGGCCGTGGCCGCGGAAGCCACGAGCAGCCACGGGGAGCAGCACGAGGAGCAGGGAGAGTGATGGGTCGCCGCGTCGTGCTGCACATCGGTGCCATGAAGACCGGCACCAGCTACATCCAGTCGGTCCTGGGCAGCAACAAGGACGAGATCGCCGGCACCGGCGTCGAGTTCCTGGGCGGCTTCGCCCGCCAGACCAAGGCCGTGCGCGACGTGCTGCGGCTGCCCAAGGACGAGCGCCGCAACCGGCGCCGCTGGGAGAAGATCGCCCGGGCCGCCCACGAGATGGAGGGCCACACCGGCATCGTGTCGATGGAGTTCCTCAGCTTCGCCGCGCCCCGCCACGTCGAGGCGTTCCTCGCCCCGCTGGAGGGGCTCGACGTCCGCGTGCTGCTCACGGTGCGCGACCAGTTCCGCGTGGTCCCGGCGCAGTGGCAGACCTACACCCGCAACCTGGGCACCGACGACTGGGCGACCTACCTGCGTGCGATCGAGAGGTCGCCCGGGCGGCGTGCGCCCTCGCGTGCGCACCGCACCTTCCACCGTGCGCAGGACGTCGCGACGATCGTGGAGCGCTGGTCGGTGCCGGCCGTGCAGGGCATCGACGTGGTCACCGTGCCGCCCTCCTCCGCCCCTCGCGACGAGCTGTGGCGCCGCTTCGCCCGGGCCGCCGGCGTCCGCCCCGACGTCGCCGACCTCGGCGAGGTCAAGGACAACGAGTCGCTGGGCTACGCCGCCTGCGACTGGCTGCGGCGCGCCAACCCCCACCTCGACGACCTCGCACCGCGCAGCTACCGGCGCCTGGTGCGGCCGCTGGCGCGCGGCGTGCTGGCCCCGTTGCGCGACGAGCAGGACCGACCGCGCCTCGACGCGCGCGCCGCCGCCTGGGCTCGCGGGCGCAACGAGGAGCTGCGGGGCCTGGTGGCCTCCGGCCGGGTCTCCCTCGTCGGCGACCTCGCCGACCTGCCGGTGCCCGACGACCTCTCCGGCCACCCCGAGCAGGCGCCCCCGCCGCCGCCCGACCAGGTGCTGCGCTGCGCCCAGGTCGTCCACGACCACGCGGTCGCGCTCACCGGCGGTGCGCCCGCGGCGAGCGGCCCCGACCGCGGTGACGTCGACGCGCTGGTGCGCGACGCCGTCGCCCACCTGCGCCGCGCCGCCGAGGAGACCTCATGAGCACGCCGGTGGTCATCGACGCCCACGTCGACGACGAGGGGGTGGGCGTGCGGCTGCCGAGGGGCGCGCAGGACCGCCCCGTCGACCTGGTCTTCGACGAGCAGCGCATCGGCTCGTTCTGGCTCGAGCGTGACACCGTCGAGCGCGACGGCGGCAGGTTCTGGGCGTGGCCGGGGCCGCTGCGCTCGCACCTGGTCGGTCGCACCCGCGTCGCGCTGGTCGACCACGCCAGCTCCGAGGAGCTGTACGCCGCCGAGGTGGTGCTGGGCGAGCCCGCCGACGCCGAGCAGCGGGTCGTGGTCGCCGACGCCCAGGGCAACCCGCTGGGCCTCGACAAGAGCATGCGGCTGATGCGGCTCTTCGCCGACCGCTCCGCCGAGCACCTCGACCCGCTGCTCGACTCCATCGAGGACGTGCTGGCGGCGCTGCGCAGCTGCGGTGTCGAGGCGTTCATCGCCTACGGCACCCTGCTCGGCGCGGTGCGCCAGGGCGGCTTCATCGGCCACGACTCCGACGCCGACCTGGGCTACGTCAGCGCCCACGACCACCCGGCCGACGTGGTGCGGGAGTCCTTCCGGCTCCAGCGCGCCCTGGTCGACATGGGCTACCCCGTGACCCGCTACTCGGGGCTGGCCTTCAAGATCTTCGTCCAGGAGTCCGACGGCACCCGCCGCGGCCTCGACGTCTTCGGTGGCTTCCTGCGCGAGGGCGTGCTCTACCTGATGGGCGAGGTCGGGCACCCCTTCGAGCGCGAGTGGATCTGGCCGCTGGGCACCGCGACCCTCGAGGGCCGCGAGCTGCCGGTGCCCGCTCGTCCCGAGCACCTGCTCGTGGCCATGTACGGCGAGTCGTGGCGGGTGCCCGACCCGGCGTACCAGTTCGAGACCCCGGCCGGGACCCGGCGGCGCCTCAACGGCTGGTTCCGCGGCACGCGCGTCCAGCGCGAGGAGGTCTGGGACCCCTACTACGCCCGCAAGCGCGGCAGGAGCGAGGACCGGCCCAGCGACTTCGTGCGCTGGGTGCGGCGCCGCGAGCGGCGCGCGGTCACCGCCGTCGACGTCGGCTGCGGCACCGGCGCCGACGTGGCCTTCCTGGCCCGCCACGGCGTCAACGCCATCGGGCTCGACTACTGCCGCCGCGCGTTCGCCCGCAAGCAGCGCAAGCTGGCCCGCCGCGACCTGCCCGCCACCTTCCGGTGGGCGAACCTGACCGAGGTGCGCTCCACGCTGGTCACCGGCGCGCTGCTCGCCCGCGAGCCCGGCCCCAAGGTCGTGCTCGCGCGCCACCTGGCCGACGCGACCAACGCCGACGGCCGCGCCAACCTGCTGCGCCTGGCCCGGATGGTGCTGGGCGGCGAGGGGCGGCTCTACCTCCAGGTGCTCAGCGCCCCCGCCCCCGGCGGCGACCCGCTCGGCGTGCACCCGATCGACGTCGACGGGCTCGTCGCCCAGGTCGAGGCCTCGGGCGGCACCGTCGTGGCACGGCACGACCTCGCCGGGGAGCGCCCCGGCCAGACCGACCCCGGTGCGACCCCGTACCTCTGCAGATTGGTGGTCCAGTGGCCTCAGTGAAGAACGTCCTCCGTCAGTACCGCGACCAGGCCGGGCTCGCCCGCCGGGTCCGCGAGCTCGAGGCCGAGGTCCAGGAGTGCCGCTCGCTGAACCTGCGGGTGGCCGAGCTGACCGACCTCGTCGCCGAGCTCCTGGTGCCCCTCGCCGGCAGCGACGACCCCCGCGTCGTGGAGATCCTCGAGCGCTACCGGGCCGGCGTGAGCGACCCCGCGGGTCCGTCGCCGCGATGAGCGGCGGTCGCGAGCGGGGTGGGCCGCGCCGCGTCTTCCTCCACGTCGGCCTGCCGAAGACCGGCACCACCTACCTCCAGGACGCCCTGTGGGCCAACAAGGAGGCGCTGCGCCGGCGCGGGCTGCTGATGCCCGGCGCGCGCCGCCGGCACCTGCTGGCCTCGCTCGACGTGCGCGAGGACCCGGGCCTGGCCAACCGGCCCGGTGACACCGCCCACCCGTGGCAGGACCTGGTCGACGAGGCGCTGCGCTGGTCGGGCGACGTGCTGGTCACCCACGAGTTCTTCGCCGCGGCCTCGGTCGAGCAGGTGCGCCGCGTGGTCGCGGACCTGCCCGACGCCGAGGTGCACGTGCTGGTCACCGCCCGGGCGATGCCCGACCTGTTCATCTCGCGCTGGCAGGAGTGGGTCAAGAACGGCGCCCGTGGTCGCATCGACGCCTACCCGCCCGACGGACCGCGTGCCGACACGGGGGAGTGGGGCTGGCCCAGCTTCGACCTGGGCATCGTGCTGGAGCGGTGGGGCGCGGTGCTGCCCCACGACCGCGTGCACGTGCTGCCGATGGCCCCGGGTCGCTCCGACCCCGGTGAGCTGCTGCGCCGCTTCCTGGGCGTGCTCGGGCTCGACGACGAGGGCCTCGAGGTGCCGGAGTCGGCCGCCAACCCGTCGTTGGGCCTGGTCGAGGTCGAGGTGCTGCGGCGGGTCAACGCGCACCTCGGCGACTTCCGCTCCGCGGTCGACCGCGGCACCTGGATCCGCGGCTACCTGGGGGAGGGCGGGATCCTCCCGGCCTCGCGCGAGAAGTTCCGACCCTCGGAGGCCACCCTGGCCGACCTGCTCGCCCGCGGCGAGCG
>JBFGFQ010000118.1:0-9381 GCA_041579495.1 Nocardioides sp. | reverse complement strand
GTGCATGAGTCACCGGCTGACCGGGGACTCATGCAGGGCCCTCAGAGCTCGTAGACCGCCCCGGGGGTGGCCAGCTCGGTGGGGCCCCCGAAGACGGCGGTGGCCTCGGCCAGGGCGTCGGCGGGGTCGAACCAGGGCGGCACGTGCGTCAGCACCAGCCGGCGTACGCCGGCGCGGCCGGCCACCTCGCCGCAGTCGGTGCCGGTGAGGTGGATGTGGGGCGGGTTGTCGTCGCGAGCCCGGAAGGACGCCTCGGCGAGCAGCAGGTCGACGCCGTCGGCGACCGCGTCGAGACCCGAGCACGGGGCGGTGTCGCCGGAGTAGCCGATCGTGACGTCGCCGACGGAGATCCGCAGCCCGAACGCGTCGACGGGGTGGTCGACCGGGATGGCCCGCACGTGGAAGGGACCCACCTGCACCGGCTCGCCCCACACCCGGAAGTCGAACTCCTCGCGCATGCCCGGGTCGACGTCGAGGTCGTAGCCGCGGGCCAGCCGGTCGGCGGTGTCGGCGGGGCCGTAGACCGGCAGCAGCGGCTGCGGGCCGGTGGGGTGGTAGCGGCGCAGCACGTGGTAGCCGCACATGTCGAGGCAGTGGTCGGCGTGCAGGTGGCTGAGCAGCACCGCGTCGATGGCCAGCGGGTCGGCGTAGCGCTGCAGCGCCCCGAGGGCGCCGTTGCCGAGGTCGACGACGACGCGCCAGGTGCGGGGGCCGGTGCCGTCGTCGTGCTCGGCCTCGAGCAGGTAGCAGGAGGCCGGCGAGTCCGGGCCGGGGTAGGAGCCCGAGCAGCCGACCACGGTCAGCCGCAGCGACGTGGCGGCGCCCGGACCCGCGCTCATGCGAGGCTCTCGTGGCGCGGGGCGAGGGTGGTGGCCGCCACCATCTCGGGGCCCAGGAAGCGCCGGCCCACGGCCGCGAACTCCTCGGGCTCGCCGGTGGTCAGGAACGAGTGCCGCGGCTCGCCGCCCTCGCGCAGCAGGTCGTTGACCACGAGCATCTTGAAGACGTCCTTGGCGCACTCCTCGGCCGAGCTCACGAGGGTCACGCCGTCGCCCATCACGTAGGAGATGATGCCGGTCAGCAGCGGGTAGTGCGTGCACCCGAGGATCAGGGTGTCGACACCGGTGTCGATCAGCGGGTCGAGGTACTCGTGCGCGGCCTCGAGCAGGTCGTCGCCGGCGGTGACCCCGGCCTCGACGAAGTCGACGAAGCGCGGGCACGCCCGGGTGGTCAGCTCGAGGTGCGGCGCGGCCGCGAACGCGTCGTCGTAGGCCATCGACTCGGCGGTCGCCCGGGTGCAGATCACGCCGATCCGGCCGTTGCGGCTGGCGGCGACCGCGCGACGGGTGGCGGGGTAGATCACCTCGACCACCGGCACGTCGTAGCGCTCGCGGGCGTCGCGGAGCATGGCGGCGCTGGCGGAGTTGCAGGCGATGACCAGGGCCTTGACGCCGGTCTCGACGAGGTGGTCGAGGCACTCCAGGGCGTACTCGCGCACCTGCCCGATCGGCCGGGGGCCGTAAGGCTGGCGGGCGGTGTCGCCGAGGTAGACCACCGACTCGTGCGGCAGCTGGTCGATCACCGAGCGGGCCACGGTCAGGCCGCCGAACCCGGAGTCGAAGATCCCGATGGGCGCGTCCTTCGACGGCGGGGCGGACTCTGGCGGCACGGGTGAAGGGTAGGCGCTGAGCCCGCCGCCCGCACGCGGTCGCGAGGCAGGTCACGTCGACGGCGTGACCGGGCGTACGGTCGGGCGGTGCCCGTACGACGTCGCGTCGCGCCCGCAGCCGCGCTCCTGCCCGCTCTCCTGCTCGCCCTCCCGCTCGGGCTCGGCGCGTGCTCGCCGACGCCCCTCAAGGGGTCGGCCGGTCCCGGGGCGAGCGTGGCTGCGGCGCTCGCCGGTGCGGAGGCCCCGCCGCCGCGGGTGCTGGCGATCTCGGTCGACGGGCTGCGCAGCGACACCGTCGAGCGGCTCGGCCCCGACGACACCCCGGCCCTGCACCGGCTGCTCGCCGAGGGCGCCGGCACCCTCGACGCGCGCACCGCCCGCGAGCGCACCGAGACCCTGCCCGACCACACCACGCAGCTGACCGGTCGCCGGGTCGACGCCGGCCGGGGCGGGCACGGCGTGACCTGGAACGAGCACCGGCCGGGCACCACCGTGCAGCGTGCCGCGGGCGGGCCGGTGCGCTCGGTGCTCAGCGAGGTGCGCCGCGCCGGCCTCGACACGGCGGTGTTCGTGGCCAAGCAGAAGCTCTCGCTCTTCCGCCGCTCGTGGCCGCGCGCGGTCGACCGGTTCGTGCTCGAGCCCGACTCGGCCGCGCTGGTGCGCCGGGCACGGCGCGACCTGGCGCGCCACGACCGCGCCCTCACGTTCGTGCACCTGCCCGACCCCGACGCGGCCGGGCACGCCCACGGCTTCGGCTCGGCGGCGTACGACGACGCGGTGCGCCGGGCCGACCGGCTCGTGGGACGCCTGCTGGCCCGGGTGGAGTCGACGCCGCGGCTGGCCGCGGCGGTGCGGGTGGTGCTCACCTCCGACCACGGCGGCACCGGCACCCGCCACGACGACGCCCGCCGCGCGGTGAACTACACGGTCCCGTTCGTGGCCTGGGGCCCCGGCGTCGACGCGGCCGACCTCTACGACCTCAACCCCGACTACCGCGCCCCCGGCGACGGGCGGCCGGGCTACGGGCGGGCGCGCCAGCCGGTGCGCAACGGCGACCTGGCGAACCTCGCCCTCGACCTGCTCGGCCTGCCCGCGGTGCCCGGCTCACAGATGAACGCCGAGCAGGACCTCGACGTCGCCGCTCCGTGAGGCGTGGGTGAAGTTTGACCCGAAGCCCTCGCACACCGCGCGGGCACCGCGCACAGTGGGGCCATGGCACCCGACGAGCAGCCCGAGACGGGCCGGCCGGACGAGCTGGCCCGTGAGCGCGAGGCACGCCGGCTCGCCGAGCAGCGGCTGGCCGACCTGGCGGCGCGCGTCGACAACGCGCAGCGGCTGGCGGCGATGGGTGACTACGACTGGCACGTCGCGACCGACACCAACACCTGGTCCGACGAGCTGTACCGCATCTACGGCTACGAGCCGGGCAGCATCGAGCCGTCGTACGCCGTCTTCCTCGAGCACGTGCACCCCGACGACCGCGAGCGGGTCGCCGAGGTGCACCGGCACGCCTACGCCACCGGGGAGCCCTACGAGATGGTCGAGCGGATCGTGCGACCCGACGGCGAGGTGCGCCACCTCTCGAGCAACGGCCAGGTCGTCTGCGACGCCAACGGCACCCCGCTGCGCTTCCGCGGCACCTGCATCGACATCACCGACCGGGTGCTCGCCGAGCAGCAGCGCGAGGAGGCCGCCCGCCTGCTCGGCGAGGTGCAGCAGCGGCGGCGCCAGGCCTCCGAGATCAACGACAACGTCGTGCAGGGGCTGACCGCGGCGCTGTACGCCGGCCAGCTGGGCGACCACGCCCGTGCCGCCGACTACGTGCAGCAGACCCTGGCCTCGGCGTGCCGGATGATGACCGAGCTGATGGACGCCCCCGGCGCGGACGACCCGGCGCTGGTGCGCACCCAGCCCGCCGACCTCGGCGGTGGGGCGTCCCAGTAGGGACTCACGCCCAGAGCTGGCCCTCGAGCCGGTCCTCGGCGTCGTCGACGGTGCCCTCGTAGGCCCCGGTGGACAGGTACTTCCAGCCGCCGTCGCAGACGATGAAGGCGATGTCGGCGCGCTCGCCGGCCTTGACGGCCTTGGCGGCCTGGCCGAGCGCGGCGTGCAGGATGGCGCCGGTGGAGACGCCGGCGAAGATGCCCTCGAGCTCGAGGAGCTCGCGCACCCGGCGCACGGCGTCGCGGGGGCCGACGGAGAAGCGCGAGTCGATCAGGTCGGCGTCGTAGAGCTCGGGCACGAAGCCCTCGTCGAGGTTGCGCAGCCCGTAGACCAGCTCGCCGTAGCGGGGCTCGGCGGCCACGATCCGCACGTCGGGCTTGGCGCGGCGGAAGAAGCGGCTGGTGCCCATCAGGGTGCCGGTGGTGCCGAGGCCGGCCACGAAGTGGGTGATCTCGGGCAGGTCGGCGAGCAGCTCGGGGCCGGTGGTGTCCTCGTGCGAGAGCGCGTTGGCGGCGTTGCCGTACTGGTAGAGCATCACCCAGTCGGGGTGCTCCTGCGCGGTGTGCTTGGCCACCCGCACGGCCTCGTTCGAGCCGCCCGCGGCCGGCGAGGAGATGATCTCGGCGCCCCACATCCGCAGCAGCTGGCGCCGCTCCTCGGAGGTGTTCTCGGGCATCACGCAGACGATCCGGTAGCCCTTGAGCTTGGCGGCCATCGCCAGCGAGATGCCGGTGTTGCCGCTGGTCGGCTCGAGGATCGTGCAGCCGGGGCGCAGCGTGCCGTCCTTCTCGGCCTCCTCGATCATCCGCAGCGCCGGGCGGTCCTTGACCGAGCCGGTCGGGTTGCGGTCCTCGAGCTTGGCCCACAGGCGCACGTCGGGGCTCGGCGAGAGGCGCGGCAGCCCGATGAGCGGGGTGCCGCCGACGGAGGCGAGCAGGTTGTCGTAGCGCATGGTGGGGCTGGCTCCTCAGCGAAGGAAGTAGGCCGGGTCGAACTCCTCGAGCGGGATGATCCGCACCCGCGGCAGCGGGGAGAGGAAGGCCGCGACGTCGTCCTCGAGGTCGTGCACCTCGAGGCCCAGGCCGGTCAGGGCGGTGCTCATGAACTCGCGCAGGCCGAGCAGGCCCACGCGGTGCCCGGCGTCGAGCAACGCGCCCGCCTGGGGCGCGAAGTCACCGTCGTGGCTGCACAGCAGCACGTCGACCGGGGCCTCGTCGCCGCGCTGCGCGATCGCCTCCAGCGTGCGCTGGATACCGACGTCGACGACCTTCACGTCGTGCCCGCCCGACAGCGGGACCGGGCGGTAGCCCATCGCCAGCAGCGCCTGCACGAACGGCGTGTGCAGCTGCCCGCTCGAGGCGTTGAGGAAGAACAGGCCCTGGGTGGGCTGCCCCCACAGCTTCTCGGCGTACGTCGTCACGCGCTCCCAGCGCGGGCGCTCCTCGGGGGTCGGTCGCCGCCCGAGGAGCGAGTTGCCGAGCGTCGCGTCGATGTTCTCGCCGTCGACGATGACGAAGGTGCGACGCTCGGTCACGACGCGCTGCTCAGCAGCCGCCGGCGACGGCCGGCAGGACGACGACCTGGTCGCCGTCGCTGAGCGGGGCCTCGAGGCCGCCGATGAAGCGGACGTCCTCGTCGTTGACGTAGATGTTGACGAAGCGGCGCAGGTCGTCCTTGCCGTTCTTGTCCTCGACGAGGCGGTCCTTGATGCCGGGGTGGTGGGCCTCGAGGTCGTCGATGAGGGCGCTCAGGCTGGCACCGTCACCGTTCACGGCCTTCTCGCCTCCGGTGTAGGTGCGCAGGATGGTCGGGATACGGACCTCGATGGACACAGGTGCTCCTAGCTTGTTTCGGGGGATCGTGCTGCTGGTGGTGAGACTCGTGCTGGGTCGTGCTGGTGGGCTGCCTCAGGGCAGCGCGTCGACGACGGCGACCTCTTCCTCGGTCACCTCGCCGTCGACGATCCTGTATGACCTGAACTCCACAGGGCCCTCGTTATTCCCGCACTCGCGGGTGCTGACGAGCACGTAGTGGGCTCCGGGCTCGCTGGCCAGGCCGATGTCGGTGCGGCTGGGGTAGGCCTCGGTGGCGGTGTGGGAGTGGTAGATCACCACCGGCTCCTCGTCGTTGTCCCACATCTGCTTGTAGAGCTCGAGCAGCTCGGTGGGGTCGAACTCGTAGAACGTCGGGCTGCCCGCGGCGTTGACCATCTCGACGTGGCGCTCGGGGCGGTCGCTGCCCTCGGGGCCGGCGACGATGCCGCACGCCTCGTCGGGGTGGTCGCGCCTGGCGTGCGCGACGATCGCGTCGTACGTCCTCTGGTCGATGCTCAGCACCGGACCAGCCTAGGGGGTCCTCGCGCGAGGGTCCGCGCGGCTCCGTCCGGCCGAGACCACCCCCACGGGCCCGGCCGTGTCTCCTAGGGTGCGGGCATGGCCTCCCTCGACCCCGTCCTCGACGACCACTACCAGACCGTCCTGGCCCGCAACCCCGGCGAGCGCGAGTTCCACCAGGCGGTGCTCGAGGTCCTCGAGACCCTCTCCCCCGTGGTGCGCCGCCACCCCGAGTACGCCGACCAGTCGGTCATCGAGCGGATCTGCGAGCCCGAGCGCCAGCTGATCTTCCGGGTGCCGTGGGTCGACGACCAGGGCACCGTGCAGGTCAACCGGGCCTTCAGGGTCGAGTTCAACTCCGCGCTCGGCCCCTACAAGGGCGGGCTGCGCTTCCACCCCTCGGTCTACCTGGGGATCGTGAAGTTCCTCGGCTTCGAGCAGGTCTTCAAGAACGCGCTGACCGGCATGCCGATCGGCGGCGGCAAGGGCGGCTCCGACTTCGACCCCAAGGGCCGCAGCGACGGCGAGGTGATGCGCTTCTGCCAGTCGCTGATGACCGAGCTCTACCGCCACCTGGGCGAGTACACCGACGTCCCGGCCGGCGACATCGGCGTCGGCGAGCGCGAGATCGGCTACCTCTTCGGGCAGTACAAGCGCATCACCAACCGCTACGAGTCGGGCGTGCTGACCGGCAAGGGCCTGGCGTACGGCGGCTCGCAGGTGCGCAAGGAGGCCACCGGCTTCGGCACCGTCTTCTTCACCGAGCAGATGCTGGCCGCGGCCGGCAAGGGCATCTCGGGGCGCCGGGTCGTCGTGTCCGGCTCGGGCAACGTGGCGATCTACGCCGCCGCGAAGGCCGCCGAGCTCGGCGCCCAGGTGGTGGCCTGCTCCGACTCGTCGGGCTACGTGGTCGACGAGGCCGGTCTCGACATCGACCTGCTGCGCCGGGTCAAGGAGGTCGACCGGGCCCGCATCTCGGCGTACGCCGAGGAGCGCGAGGGCGCCCGCTTCGTCGAGGGCGGCGACGTGTGGGAGGTGGCCTGCGAGGTGGCGCTGCCCTGCGCGACCCAGAACGAGCTCGACGCCGAGGCCGCGACGACGCTGGTCGAGAACGGCGTGCTGGCGGTCGCCGAGGGCGCCAACATGCCGTGCACGCCCGACGCGGTCGACGTCTTCCAGAAGGGCGGGGTGCTCTTCGCCCCGGGCAAGGCCGCCAACGCCGGCGGCGTGGCGACCAGCGCGCTGGAGATGCAGCAGAACGCCTCGCGCGACTCCTGGACCGCCCAGCACACCGAGGAGCGGCTGCACCAGATCATGGCCGGCATCCACGAGAGCTGTGCGGCGGCGGCCGAGGAGTACGGCACCCCCGGCGACTACGTGGCCGGCGCCAACATCGCGGGCTTCCGCCGGGTCGCCGACGCGATGCTCGCGCTCGGGGTCGTCTGACCGGGTCTGCTGGGGGCGTCCGAGGGCGCCGGCTCAGCGCTGCTCGCGGTCACGCACGCAGTCGCGGGCGTCGCTGCCGCCGCGCTCGCCGAGGCAGTCGCGCGGCAGCGCGTGCTGGGCGAGCACCACGAGCAGCGACGGCAGCAGCAGCACGACGGCCAGGCCCAGCGCCACCGAGCGGCGCGAGCCGGTGGGGCGGCGTACGGCCCGCACCGCCGCGACCAGCCCGCCCGTCAGGGCCACCAGCACCACGGCGACGAGCGCGGGAGGCACCTCGACCTGGCTCATCGTGCCGGGCGCCAGGGTCAACGCCGGCTCGCACATCACCTGCGCGTACGGCGAGGCCGGCGCCACCATCGGCCCCTCGCTCGCGAAGTCCGGGCAGGGGTCGTCGACGACCGTCCAGGCGACGAGCAGCGCGGTCGCCGCCACCGCCCCCACGAGCGCGGCCACCGCCGCGGCGAGCACGCCCGCCCACCTGCCGAGCACGACCCGACCGCGGTTCAGTGGCTGAGCGCGTCGACGAGGGTCTCCTGGAGGTAGCCGACCCACTCGTAGATGTCGTGGGCCTGCGAGCGCGGGTCGTCCTCGGGCAGCGAGAGCCAGTAGTCCTCGTCGCCCTCCTCGACCTCGAGGCGGGTGGCCAGCGCGAGCCGCAGGTCGGCGAAGGAGCGCAGCCACGCGGTGGCGACGTCGGGCTCGAGCTCGACGTCGATCATCAGCCCGTCCTCCTCGAGCTCGGCCGGCAGCCCGGCCTCCTCGAGGGTGTCGATGATCGCGCACGCGGCGGCGGCCTTGCTGTCGCGCAGCGAGCCCTCCGTGAAGCGCCGGAACTCGCCGGCCGCCTCCTCGTCGTCGGGGTAGGCGACCGGGAACAGCCGGGCGAGCACCGGGTCGTCGGGGGCCGTGGTGGGCCCCGAGAAGTCGAGCATCGCCTCGAGCGGGTCGCGGTCGTCGGCCGGGACGGCCGCCTCGTTGCGCAGCAGCTCGACGAGCTGGGAGGCCAGCGAGCGCAGCAGGTCGGCCTCGAAGCCGGTGAAGGTGGCGATGACCCGCTTGCTGCGGCGGTGGCGTGCGAAGGCGCTCACGTCGGCTCAGTCGTCCTTCTGCATCGTGGCCCACAGGCCGTACTCGTGCATGGCCTGCACGTCGCGCTCCATCTCCTCGCGGCTGCCCGCGGAGACCACCGAGCGGCCCTCCTCGTGCACCTGCATCATCAGCTTCTCGGCCTTCTTCTTCGAGTAGCCGAAGTAGGAGCGGAAGACGTAGGTGACGTAGCTCATCAGGTTGACCGGGTCGTTCCACACGATCGTGACCCACGGGGTCGCGGGGCTGAGGAGCTCGTCGGGCGTCGTGGTCGGCTCGACCTCGACCGGGCTGGGCGCGGACACCCCACCATGCTTGCACAGCCGCGCGGGCCGATCCCTAGGGTGGGCACGTGACCGGGTCGACCGCGCTGCTCACCGACCACTACGAGCTGACGATGCTGCAGGCCGCCCTGGCCGCCGGCACCGCCGAGAGGCGGTGCGTCTTCGAGCTGTTCTCGCGCTCGCTGCCCGACGGGCGGCGCTACGGCGTGCTGGCCGGCACCGGGCGGGCGCTGGACGCGCTGGAGTCGTTCCGCTTCGACGAGGAGTCGCTGGCCGCGCTCGACGGGGTGGTCGACGACCGCACCCTGACCTGGCTGGCCTCCTACCGCTTCTCCGGCGACGTGCACGGCTACGGCGAGGGCGAGACCTACTTCCCCGGCTCGCCGCTGCTGGTCGTCGAGTCGAGCTTCGCCGAGGCGGTGCTGCTCGAGACCGTGCTGCTCTCGATCTACAACCACGACTCCGCCATCGCCGCGGCCGCCTCGCGGATGACCCGCGCCGCCGGCCGGCGCCCGTGCATCGAGATGGGCTCGCGGCGCACCCACGAGGAGGCGGCGGTGGCCGCTGCCCGGGCGGCGTACGTCGCGGGCTTCGAGGCGACCTCGAACCTCGCGACCCG
>JBFGFQ010000117.1:0-9395 GCA_041579495.1 Nocardioides sp. | reverse complement strand
CCGACACCGACTCAACCCAGGCGGCGACCGAGCAGCGAACTCCGCGCTGTACATGATCGTCGTGGGCCGCATGTCACGCCACGAACAGACACGCACCTACGTCGAACGCCGACGCAGCCAAGGACTATCCAACCCCGAGATCATCCGCTGCCTCAAACGACACCTCGCCCGCAGCCTCTACCGCGCCCTCAGAACCGACCTCATGACCCCTTGACGCCTATAGGACCGTCCCGGTGAGTTCCGCGCTCGCCGTACGCCGTTCTCTTGTGGGGTCTCGACGGGCGCTCGAGCCTTCGGCCCTCGCTGCTCGACCAGCGGTGGTGAGGTGCCCGCTCTGGGCCTTGCGAGGTGGGTCAGCTCAGGCGGAGGCCGCCGAGGAAGGTGAGGACCTCGCGGCGGACCTGCGGGGCCTTGCGCTCCAGGGGGAGGGCGCTGCCGGCGCCGGGGAAGGTGCGGGTGCGCACGGACTCGGCGGAGCTGAAGCGGTCGGCCTGCTGGTCGGCGGCGCCGTCGCGGATGCGGGCGTCCTGCGCGCCGAAGAGCAGCTGGACGGGGGCCTCGATGTCGCTGGTGCCCAGGGCCAGCGAGGTCACCATCGTGCCCAGGCTGAGCACGTCGCCGCAGGGCACGTCGTTGCGCAGCCGGGCGGCCTGGCGCTGCACGCGGGCGGGGGCGGAGCTGAACAGCAGCGAGCGGTAGTCGGCGCGGCTCTCGCCGAAGCTGGCGTAGTCGGCGGCGCCCAGGCAGGTGGTGCCCTGGCGGGTGGCCTCGGCGACGGCGCGCTGGGAGAACTGGAGGTCGGTCCACGACATCAGCACCAGGCCCTCGACGTCGTCGAAGGTCGAGGCCTCGAGCTGGGCCACGGCCGAGCCGACGCCGTGGCCGTGCACGACGACGTGGCCCGCGTGAGGGGTGGTGGTGCCGACGTCGCCGGTGAAGCGGAAGTTGCCGGACTTCAGGTGCTGCACGACCTGGTGCAGCATCGTGGCCTGGGCGCCCAGGCAGGTGTCGCGGCCCGAGCCGAGCGGGTTCTCGTCGTACCCGAGCCGGGTCAGCACCAGCGATGTCTCGCCCTGGCGGGCCAGCTGGCGCGCGTAGTCGAAACGGCGGGGGGAGTCCATGCCCCAGAACCAGCCGCCGGTGCCGGTGTCGTGCACCAGCACGTTGACGCGCGGCGCGCCGGCGCGACCCAGCACCGCCTTGCGGGGACCCACCAGCCGCGCCGTCACGGCGTACTCCTCGCCGTCGGGCAGGCACGCCAGGTGGGTGTCGTTGGCGTTGACGAGGTCGAAGACGACCTCGCGGGAGATCACCGTGGCGGGGCCGCTGGGCGCGGCCGAGGCCTGGGCGGCGAGCGCCCCGGCGAGGGCGCCGGTGAGGGCACCAACGAGGAGGCCGACGAGCAGCGTGCGCAGGGTCCGGGTCATGGTGTTGAACGTATGTCAATAAGTTCGAGGTTCACAAACCGTCGGTATGTGACATGCGCGACGTCGCCGGCTCCGGTCCCCTCGGGGACCGTCCGGTGCCAGACTCGGCGCATGGGCAGAGTGGTCGTCGTGGGGGCGGGAGTCGTCGGTCTGAGCTGCGCGGTGCGGCTCCTCGAGGCCGGGCACCGCGTCGACGTGGTGGCGCGCGACCTGCCGCTGGAGACGACCAGCGCGGTGGCCGCGGCGATCTGGTACCCCTACCGGGCCCTCCCGCAGGAGCGCGTGACCGCCTGGTCGGGCGCGTGCCTGACCGAGCTGGTCCGGCTGGCCGACGTGCCCGGCACCGGCGTGCGGGTGCAGGAGGGCTGCGAGGTGCTGCGGCTGCCGGCCCCCGACCCGTGGTGGCGGGCGGCGGTGCCCGGCCTCACCCGGCTCACCTCGCCCCCCGAGGGGTACGCCGACGGCTGGGCCTTCGCTGCGCCCGTGGTCGAGATGCCGGTCTACCTCCGGTGGCTGCTCGCCCGCATCGACGAGCTCGGAGGCACCGTCACCCGGCTCAACCTCTCGGCGCTGCCCGAGCCGGGCCCGGCCAGCGGGGTCGACGTCGTGGTCTCCTGCGTCGGCATCGGCGCGCGGCTGCTGGCCGCCGACCCGACGGTGGTGCCGGTCCAGGGGCAGGTGGTCCGGCTGGCGCAGGTCGGGCTCTCGCGCTGGGTGATCGACGGCGAGGGACCGACGTACGTCGTGCCGCGCGAGCACGACGTCGTCGTCGGCGGCACCGCCGTGGAGGGGGAGTGGAGCCGCACCCCCGACCCGCGGGTGGCCCAGGACGTGCTGGTCCGGGCCGCGCGGCTGGTCCCGGAGCTCCAGGGGGCTCGGGTGCTGGGGCACCGCGTCGGACTGCGGCCGGCCCGGCCCTCGGTGCGCCTGGAGCGCGTGGGCGACGTCGTGCACTGCTACGGCCACGGCGGCGCCGGGGTGACGCTGAGCTGGGGCTGCGCCGACGAGGTGGCCGCGCTCGTCAACTGAGAGGCGTCTTGACCGGGCTTCGGTCTGGACCACCTCACCCCTGGGGAGAAAATCCGGGCTCCAGGCTGTGACGCCCGTTACCTGGGGGGTTCCGCGTCGTTCAGATCATCGACGTCCCCCGACGTCGTCCCCGTCTCGTCCCCAGGAGGAGCTCGACGTGTCGCTCTCACGACTCGTGCTGCCGGTGCTGCCGGCGCTCGTCATCACCGCACTGCCCGGCCTCGCAGCCGCGGCCGACCCCGGAGGCGCCGGCGCGCTGCCGCAGGTCGCCACGGCCGAGACCGGTGCCGCGGGCACCGACGAGGCCGGGGACCCGAAGGGCCGGCGCGACGCGAGCGCGCTCCGCAAGAAGCAGCAGAAGAAGAAGGGCCTCGAGCCCGGCACCCTGCGCGGGGCCGACGTCGTGAAGACCGGTTGGTGGTACGTCGCCAACGAGCCGCCGCCGGACACCGGGGTGGTCGCGGCGCCCCAGCCGCCCTCGCCGAACACCCCGGCCGGCTCGATGCCGGTCGCCGCGGTCGTCGGCGAGACCGCCAAGCTCTCCGCCATCGAGTTCTCCTTCGAGGCCGAACCCGGCTCGAGCATCGACAAGTTCGAGATGGTGCTGCAGGAGTCGGGCCAGCCCGGCGCCGCGCTCGGCACCGAGGTGGCGGCGCTGGTCGCGTGCCCGGTCACGGAGGTCTTCTGGGCCGACGGCCAGGGCGCGGCCTGGAAGAACCGTCCCGCCCACGACTGCGACCTGGCCTCCGCGGTCGGCGAGCGCGACGAGGACGGTCGCTGGAGCTTCGACCTGACCTCGCTGGCCTCCGGCTGGCTGGCCACCGACTTCGTCGGCTCCCGCTCGGTCGTGCTCGTCGAGCAGGCCGACGCCCCCGTCACCTTCGACGTCTCCTTCGACGGCCCCAAGGCCGACGGCGTGGGCCTGGAGGTCCGCACCACCGCTCCCGACGACGTGCCCGGCGAGGAGGGGACCGACGGCTCCTCTGGCGGCGGCTCCACCGGCTCGACCGGCTCGTCCGGCGGCGACGGCTCCTTCGGCGGCTCCTCGGGCTCCGAGGACCTCGGCGGCGGCTTCGACGACGGCGGTGCGGGCGGCGGTGACGGCCTGGGCGACCTGGGCGCTCCCGACTCCTCCGCCCCCGGCGCCGGCAGCGACGGCGCGGGCGGTGGCATCGACGGCGACCTCGACGCGGCCGCGGCCCCGGTGGCCGCGATGCCGGCCTGGTACTCCGGCCTGCCGCGCGGCACGGTCGTGCTGCTGCCGCTGGTGCTGGGCCTGGCCTACCTGATGATGCTCGCCCTCGGTCCGGCCGGCCGGCCCGACCCCGCGGCCAACCGCCGCGGCGTCAGCCGGGCGCTCGACCGCCTGCGCGAGACCCGCACGCTCGCCCTGGGCAAGGTGGCCCGATGAGGGCCGGGCGCTCGACCGCACGCCGCGTCGCGGCGCTGGGATTCGTCCTGGCGCTGACGGCCACCGGCTGCGGCCAGAAGGCCGGTGTCGGCACGGTGTACGCCGGCGGCCAGGTGCAGCAGGGCGCGGCCGGTGACGCCTTCGGCGCCCCGGGCGGCGCGGACGGTGACTTCTCCGCCGGCGGCGGGGGCGGCCTCGGCGGCTCCGGCGGCTCGGGCGGTGGCTCGGGCAGCTTCGGCGGCTCCGGGGGGAGCGGTTCGAGCGGTTCGAGCGGGTCGGGCGACTCCGGCACCGGCGGGTCCGAGGGGACCGGCGGCGGCGAGGGCGACCCCGCTCCCGGCGAGCCCGGGGCTGCTGGACCGGGCGACGCCACCGGTGTCACCTCGTCGACCATCAAGATCGGGGTGCACGCGCCGGTCACCGGCGCGGCCGCGATCCCGCAGGCCTCGTTCGAGCGGGCCGTCGGCGTCTACTTCGACGCCGTCAACCGCGCCGGCGGCATCAACGGCCGCAAGGTCGAGGTGCTCTTCGAGGACGACGGCTTCGACCCCAACCGCGCCCGCTCGGTGTGCAAGACGATGGTCGAGCAGGAGGAGGTCTTCCTGCTCATCGGAGGCGCCGGCGCCGACCAGATCGACGCCTGCGCGCGCTACGCCGCGGCGGTGGGGGTGCCCTACCTGTCCGCGGGCGTCCACGAGACCCGGCCCGGGCTGGGCCCGCTGGCCAACCTGTCGACGTACTTCGCGCTCTCGCTGACCTACGAGCAGCAGGTCCCCCTGCTGGCCCGGCTGATCAAGACCCAGTTCAACGGTCAGAAGGCCGCGGTGATCGTGGCCGACAACGACAGCCTCGACAACTTCTACTCCCGCGCCGACGGCGCGGTGAAGTCGGTGGCCGGCGGCAACCTGGTGCTCTCGCGCCGGATCCCCAAGAACACCACCAGCGACGCCCCGGCGGTCGGCACGTCGATCTGCCAGAGCGGCGCCAAGGTGGTGCTGTGGAACGCCAGCCCCAGCTCGTTCCTCAACGTGCTCAAGTCGATGGCCTGCGAGGTCACCTTCATCGGCCCCGGCCTGACCAACGGCCTCAACATCGTCGCCTCGGTCGGCTGCCCCAACGTCAGCGGCGCGCTGTTCTACTCGCCCTTCCCGGGCATGGACGTGATGCGCCAGAACAAGGCGTTCGTCACGGCCTACCAGCAGCGCAACAACGCCAACCCCGACGACATCGGTGCCGCGATCTACGGCGCCGAGGAGATGGTCGGCGCGATCCTGCGGGCCACGGGCAAGGACCTGACGCGTGAGTCGTTCCTGGCCACGATCGCCCGGGTCAAGAACTTCAACCCGGGCGTCTACCCGCCGACCAGCTTCTCGAGCCGCTTCGGCGGCACGGCGATGAACCTGCTGCGCGCCGACTGCGGCAAGAACGAGTTCGTCACCGTCCGGCGCAACGAGCGGCCATGAGCGGGCTGGGCCAGGAGCTCGGGGTCGCGATCGTCACCGGGCTCCTCCAGGGCTGCGTCTACGCGCTGGTCGCGCTGGGCATCGTGCTGGTCTTCCGGGCCTCGGGCGTCTTCAACTTCGCCCAGGCGGAGTTCGGCACCACCGGGCTGTTCGCGGCGTACGCCGCCCTGACGCTGTGGGGCTGGAGCTACACCTGGGCGATCGTCTTCGGCCTCGGGGTCGCGGTCGCGATGGGCCTGCTCACCGAGCGGCTCGTGGTGCACCCGCTGCGCAACGCCTCACGGGTCACCGTGCTGGTGGGCACCGCGGGCGTGGCGCTGGCCGCCATCGGCATCCAGTTCTGGCAGTTCAACGAGACGCTGATCATGACCATGCCGCGCATCGTCGACTCGCTGTTCCTGGTGCCGGTGATCGGCGCCCCGGTCACCGTGCAGCAGCTGATCACCCTGGGCGTGCTGATCGTGGCCTCGGTGATGCTGGCGCTGTTCTTCCGCTCACCCGCGGGCCTGACCATCCAGGCGGCCCAGCAGGAGCCGACGGCCGCCGAGCTCGTGGGCATCAGCGTGCGACGCGTCTCGATGCTCACCTGGGCGATGGCCGCGCTGCTGGGCGGGCTGGCCGGCATCCTGTCGGGGCCCAACCTGACCTTCACCGCGGGCTTCCTGAGCTTCGGCGCCGGCCGGGCCCTGCTGCCCGGGTTCATGGCCGCCGTGCTGGCCGGGATGCGCTCGATGCCGGGCGCGGTGGCCGGTGGGCTCACCGTGGGCGTGGTCGAGCAGATGGGGACGCTCTCGATGATGATCGAGGTCCCCGGGGCCCGGGCGATGCTGCTCTTCGGGTTCCTGCTGGTCGTGCTGATGGTCAAGCCCCACGGCATCTTCGTGCCGAGAGCGGCGGCGACGGCATGAGCGAGACCACGCAGGTGCTCCCGGCCGTGCCGGCCGACGCGAACGACGAGACGACGGTCGTCCCGGCCGTCGAGCCGCCCTTCCGGCCCAGCCGGGCCGGCTGGACCGCCCGCGGTGTCGTCTGGGCGGCGCTGGCCTGGGTCGTGCTGGCCCTGCCGCTCAACATCCTCTCGCCCTTCGAGGTCGGCGTCACCGACGTCGACGTCGCGTCCCTGGCGGTCATCTACGCCATCGGCGCGCTGTCGCTCAACGTGCTGCTCGGCTACTGCGGGCAGATCTCGCTGGGCCACCAGGCCTTCGTGGGGGTGGGCGCCTTCGCCTCGGCGTACATCGTCACCAACCTCCAGCTCAGCTTCTTCCTCGCCGTGGGCGTGGCCGCGCTCTTCGGGGCCGTGCAGGCGGTGCTGCTCGGCGCGGTCTCGCTGCGCCTGACCGGCCTCTACTTCGCCCTGGTGACGCTGGCCTACGGCTCGTTCGCGCAGGAGACCCTCTTCGGGATCACCTCGCTGACCGGCGGCGAGGGCGGCAAGCCGGCCCCGCGCCCGGACTTCTTCACCAGCGGCTACCGCTACTACTACCTGTGCCTGGGCTTCCTGGCGCTGGTGCTGTGGATCGACTGGCGGCTGACGGCCTCGAAGGCCGGCCGCGCGATGGCCGCGCTGCGCGAGAACCCGCGCGTCGCGTCGTCGTACGGCATCGACGTGCGCGCCTACATCCTGGTGGCCTTCGCGGTCTCCGGGCTGTTCGCCGGCGTGGCCGGGTCGCTGGTGGCCCACCACGACGAGGTCATCGTGCCCAGCTCCTTCGACTTCCGGCTCGCGCTGCTCTTCGTGCTGATGACCGTGGTCGGTGGGCTGCGCAGCCGCACCGGCGTGGTCCTGGGCGCGGTGTTCTTCGCGCTGCTGGAGGAGGGTGCGCTGGTGTCCATGTTCGGCCTCGAGGGATTCTTCGAGGGCCTGCTCGGCCTGCCGACCGAGTTCGTCTCGCTGGTGGTCGGCCCGATCCTGCTGGTCCTCACGCTCACGCTCTACCCGGGCGGCATCGGCCAGCAGGTGGCACCGATCCGGCTCTGGCTCACCGGGCACCGCTTCGACCGGCACGCCGGTCGCGTCGACGACGTGGAGGTCACCGATGTCCGTGCTTGAGATCAGCAACCTGACGATCCGCTTCGGCGGCATCACCGCGCTCAACGACGTGAGCCTGCGCGCCGGCGAGTGGGAGATCGTGGGCATCATCGGGCCCAACGGCGCCGGCAAGACCACGCTCTTCAACTGCATCACCGGCTTCTACCAGCCGACCGCCGGCCGGGTGGCCTACCGCGGTCGCGACATCACCGGGCTGCCCGTGCACAAGCGCACCGCGCTGGGCATCGGGCGCACCTTCCAGAACGTCGGGCTGGTCAAGAACGCCACGGTGCGCGAGAACCTCGCGACCGCCCAGCACCTGCAGGTGTCCTACGACCCGTGGGCCGGCATCGCCGGCGGCCCCACCACCTTCGGGGAGGAGCGCCGCATCCGCGAGCGCAGCCACCTGATCCTGGAGCTGCTCGACCTGCGGCACGTGGGGGAGGAGCGGGTCGCCGACCTGCCCTACGGCGTGCTGAAGAAGGTCGAGATCGCGGCCGTGCTGGCCACCGACCCCGACCTGCTGCTGCTCGACGAGCCCGGCTCGGGGATGGGCCCCGAGGAGGCGCACGCGCTGGGCGACACGCTCCTCGAGCTGCGCCAGCAGTTCGGGCTGAGCATCGTGATGATCGACCACCACGTGCCGCTGGTGACCCGGGTCTCCGACTACGTCTACTGCCTGAACTTCGGCGAGGTGCTCGCCGAGGGCAAGCCCGACGACGTACGCCGCCACCCCGAGGTGGCGCGTGCCTACCTGGGCACCGAGCCCGAGCCGGACCCCGCGTCCGAGCCGGAGCCCGAGCCCGACCCGACCCCGACGCTCGTGGGAGGAACGCTGTGAGCCTGCTGGAGGTCCGCGGCCTGGTGGTCGGCTACGGCCCGCACCCGGTGCTGCACGAGGTCGAGTTCGACGTCGAGGAGGGCGAGGTCTGCGTGCTGCTCGGCCTCAACGGCGCCGGCAAGTCCACCACCGTCAACACCATCGCCGGGCTGCTGCGCCCGCAGTCCGGGGAGGTCCGTCTCGACGGCCGCTCGCTGGGCCGGCGCTCGCCGTCGGCCCGGGTCAAGCAGGGCATCTCGCTGTGCCCCGAGGGGCGCCGGGTCTTCCCGCGGCTCACGGTGCGCCAGAACCTGCGCCTGGGGGCGTGGAGCCAGCGCCGCAGCCCGCGGGCCGTGCGCGAGCAGCAGGACCTGGTCCTCGACTACTTCCCGCGCCTCGTGGAGCGCGCCGACCAGCTGGCCGGCACCCTCTCGGGCGGCGAGCAGCAGATGCTGGCGGTCGGCCGTGCGCTGATGTCGCAACCGCGCCTGCTGCTCATCGACGAGGCGTCGCTGGGCCTGAGCCCGGCGCTGGCCACCACGGTCTGGGAGGTCACCTCGCGCATCCGCGACGGCGGCACCACCGTGCTGATGGTCGAGCAGAACGCGGGGGCGCTGCCGTTCGCCGACCGCGCCCTGCTGATGGAGAAGGGCACCGTGCTCCACACCGCCGTGGGGGAGCAGATCCGCAACGTCAACCTCCGAGAGGCCTACCTCGGAGCTTAGGAGTCACCATGCAGAACAACCTCGGTCGTCTCGGTGGGCAGCTCGGAGTGCTCCTCACCCTCCTCGGCCTGCTGATCATCTTCTTCGGCTGGAACGGTGCCGCGAGCACCGACTACGTGCCGGCCCAGTTCCCGTACCTGATCTCGGGCGGTGTCGTGGGCATCGCGGTGGTGGTCGTGGGGGCCGCCATGATCCTGGTGCAGAACTTCCGCACCGACATGGCCCGGCTCGAGGCCGCCGTCGAGCGGGTCGCGCTGGCCGTCGAGCGCCAGGGCGCCGACGCCGGCGCCGCCGGTGCCGGCATCGACTCCTACGTCGTGGCCGGCAGCGAGTCCTACCACCGTGTCGAGTGCACCCTGCCCGAGGCGCGCGCCGAGGCGCACCTGGTGCCGCTGACCGACGTCGCGGGCAGCACGCTGCAGGCCTGCCGGGTCTGCCAGCCGCCGACCTTCGGGCGTCTCGAGCGGGTCTAGCCGGTGGTGGGGGGG
>JBFGFQ010000116.1:0-9428 GCA_041579495.1 Nocardioides sp. | reverse complement strand
GTTCGGCTACGACGAGCTGCGCGCCGAGCAGCGGCGCCGCCGTGAGTCCGGCGACCCGGTGCAGCTCGGCATCGGCGTCTCCACCTTCACCGAGATGTGCGGCCTGGCCCCCTCCCGGGTGCTGGGCCAGCTCAACTACGGCGCCGGCGGCTGGGAGCACGCGAGCGTGCGGATGCTGGCCACCGGCAAGGTGGAGGTCACCACCGGTGCCTCCGCGCACGGCCAGGGCCACGAGACGGCGTTCAGCCAGATCGTCGCCGACCGGCTCGGGGTGCCCTTCGACGACGTGGAGGTGCTGCACGGCGACACCCAGGTCGCCCAGCGCGGCCTCGACACCTACGGCTCGCGCTCGCTGGTGGTCGGAGGTGAGGCGCTGGTCCGGGCGGTCGACAAGGTGATCGAGAAGGCCAAGCCGATCGCGGCCCACCTGCTCGAGGCCTCCGTCGACGACCTGGAGTTCTCCGGCGGCCGGTTCACGGTGCGCGGCACCGACCAGGGCATGGGCATCGCCGAGGTCTCGACCGCGGTCTTCACCGCCCACGACTACCCCGAGGGCATCGAGCCGCAGCTCGACTCCGACGCCACCTACGACCCGGTGAACTTCAACTACCCGCACGGCACCCACCTGTGCGCGATGGAGGTCGACACCGAGACCGGTCAGGTGCGGATGCGCAAGTACGTCTGCGTCGACGACATCGGGACGATCATCAACCCGCTGATCGTCTCGGGCCAGGTGCACGGCGGCCTGGTGCAGGGCATCGCACAGGCGCTGTGGGAGGAGGCGGTGTACGACGACGCGGGGACCCTGGTCTCCGGATCCTTCACCGACTACCTGCTGCCCACCTCGGCCGACACGATCTCCTTCGAGATCGACCACACCTCCTCGCCCTCGATCACCAACACCCTGGGCACCAAGGGGGTCGGCGAGGCCGGCACCATCGCCTCGACCCCGGCCGTGGTCAACGCGGTCGTCGACGCGGTGCGCCACCTCGGCGTCGACGACATCCAGATGCCGTGCACGCCCGAGCGTGTCTGGAAGGCGGTGCACGCCCGCGACGCGGGCGGCAGCGACCCCACCACCGGTGCGGCGGCCCCGCACTTCGACCCCTCGACGGGCATGGACGGCACCGTCGACCGCACGACCGGAGGCGCGCTGTGATCCCCGCATCGTTCGACTACCTGGCCCCGACCTCGGTCGAGGACGCGCTGGCCGCGCTGGCCGAGCACGGCGACGACGCCAAGGTGCTGGCCGGCGGGCAGAGCCTGCTGCCGGTGCTGCGGATGCGGCTCAACGCCCCCGAGGTCGTCATCGACCTCGGGCGCATCGAGTCGCTGCGCGGGGTCCGCGACGACGGCGACGCCATCGTCGTCGGCGCCATGACCCCGCACAGCGTGGTGGCCTCCGACCCGCTCGTGGCCGAGCACGCGGGACTGGTCTCGCGGGCCGTGGAGCACCTGGCCGACGCGCAGATCCGGCACCGCGGCACCTTCGGCGGGGCGCTGGCCCACGCCGACCCGGCCGGCGACCTCGGGGCTCCCGCGCTCGCGCTGGGGGCGCAGTTCGTGATCGCCGGGCAGGGCGGCTCGACGCGCACGGTCGAGGCCGACGACTTCTTCGTCGACCTCTTCGAGACCGCCATCGGCGAGGACGAGCTGCTCACCGAGGTGCGGCTGCCCAAGCACACCGGGTGGGGGGCGCACTACGAGAAGTTCGTGCGGGTCGCCCACCAGTGGCCGATCGTGGCGGTCGCCGCGGCCGTGAAGGCCGAGGGCGGCACGATCACCGAGGCGCGCGTCGGCCTGACCAACATGGGGTCCACGCCGCTGCGGGCCCGGGCGGTGGAGGAGGCGCTGCGCGGCCAGCCGGCCACCGAGGACGCCGTGCGCGAGGCCGCCTCGCGCGCCGCCGAGGGCTGCACCCCGCCCTCCGACCTCAACGGCGACGCCGACTACCGGCGCCACCTGGCGACGGTGCTGACCCGGCGAGCGGTGCTCGCGGCGGCGGGGGCGTAGTGGACCTCCGCCACCAGTTCAGCGTCCCGCTCGGCGTCGAGGAGACCTGGGAGCACTTCCAGGACATCGGCGCCCTGGCGGAGTGCTTCCCCGGAGCCACCGTGACCGGGGTCGAGGACGACACCTTCAAGGGCACCGTCAAGGTCAAGCTCGGCCCGATCGCGCTGCTCTACACCGGCTCGGGCACCTTCGTGGAGAAGGACGACGCCGGGCACCGCTACGTCGTCGACGCCAAGGGCAAGGACAAGCGCGGCAACGGCACCGCCGGGGCGAAGGTGACCCTGTCGATGACCGGCGCCGGGCCCGGGCGGACCGACGTCGAGGTGGTCACCGACCTGGCGATCACCGGCAAGCCCGCGCAGTTCGGCCGCGGGGTGATGCAGGACGTCTCCGACAAGCTGCTGGGTCAGTTCGTGAGCTGCCTCGAGCAGCGCCTCGCCGCGCCCGAGGAGCCGGAGCCGGGGTCCGCGTCGGAGACCGCGCCGCCGCCCGCGGCTCCGGCCCCGCCGGGCAAGCACATGGGTGAGGACCCCGGGGAGCCCGAGCCGGCCTCGGCCTTCCCGGCACCGCAGGAGCGCCGCCCGACACGGGCGGCCCCGGCGAGCGGTGGCGACGAGGCGCTCGACCTCGGCTCGACGGTGCTGCCGGTGCTGCTGCGCAGCTACGGCCCCAAGGTCGGCGCCGGGCTGCTGGCGCTGCTGCTGGTGTGGTGCGTGACGCGGCGACGGCGCTGAGGCTGGCCTGTCGAGGTCGCTCGCAGCTCGGCCGAGGGAACTGCCCGGGTCGACGCGGCGTCCTACCGACGACCAGGAACCCGCAGACGGGATGGCTGCTGATGAGACGCGTCGCCTCGACCGGAGCCTGCCTCGGGCTCATCGCCGCCCTGAGCGCCTGTGCCGGGGCGGGCACCGCCGGTGGCCCTGCGGGAGCCGGCCAGGAAGGTGACGTACGCGTCCTCGGCGTCCCGGGTCCCGACGGGTCGCGAGATCCCACAGCGGATCGTCGCGGGCCGCTCGCCGACGGAGGAGCTGCCTCGTGCGTCGAACCGTACGACCCGGAAGCGGTCACGGGGCGCGTTTTCGCGTTCGACGGAGTGGTGCTGGCAGTGGGTGGTTCGGTGTCCGACCGCGGTGACGAGGCGGACCTGACACCAGCCGGCGTCACCTTCGAGGTCCGGGAGTGGTTCTCCGGCGGCCGGGGCGACACGGTCACGGTCGACATGCCACCCTCGACGACGGGTTCCACGGATCCCTCCGACCCGGGGTACGCCTACGGCGTCGGTTCACGGCTGCTCGTGAGCGGCGAGGCCAGGTGGGGTGGTTCCCCGCTCGAGTCTCCCATCGCCTGGGGCTGCGGGTTCAGCCGCTACCACGATCCCGGGACCGCCACGGCCTGGCGTGATGCCCTCGCGCGCTGAGGTGCGACCGGCGACGTCTGCTGGTCGGGCGGTCGGGTGCTCGCGCGCGCCGGAGCGTGCCGCAGCAGGGACCCGAGCGGTCAGAGCAACGAGACCACCAGCGCGGCCACCAGCGCCGCCACCAGGGCGGCGGCCAGCAGCAGCCACAGCGTGCTCCCGACGCGCTTGCCGGAGTCCAACGTGGTCGCGGGCAGGTGCAGCCGGTCCTCGGGCGAGGTGCCGAAGCCCATCGACGGGTCGGTGCTGGCGCCGACCGGGTGGTCGCCGCGCACGTGGGCGGCGGGCGGACGGTCGTGGTGCTGGCGGTGCCGGCCGGTCTCGCCGGCGCCTGGGTCGTGGCGGGTCATGGCATACCTCCGGGTCGCAGGCGCCCCGAGCGGCACCCTGGATCCTCCATTGAACGCCTGCCGCGCGATCGGCGCCACCTCTGCTCAGAAGACGTTGAACGGGCGGAACTGCACCGAGAGCCGGGGGCCGGCGTGGGCGACCTTGGGCACGGCGTGCTCCCAGGTGCGCTGGCAGCTGCCGCCCATCACGAGCAGGTCGCCGTGGCCGGTCTCGAACACCCGGCTCTCGCCGCCGCCGCGCGCGCGCAGGTGCAGCTTGCGCGGGTCGCCCACCGACACGATGGCCACCATCGTATCGTGGGTGCTGCCGCGCCCGATGGTGTCGCCGTGCCAGGCCACCGAGTCGCGACCGTCGCGGTAGTAGCAGCAGCCGGCGGTGCGGAACGGCTCGCCGAGCTCGGGCAGGTAGTGCTCGCTGAGCGCCTCGCGCGCCTGGGTCAGGACGGGGTGCGGCAGCTCCTCGCCGATCATGTAGGTGTGCAGCAACCGGGGCACGTCGACGAGCCGGTCGTACATCTGGCGGCGCTCGGCGCGCCACGGGACGCGCTCGACGAGGGTGCTCATCACCTCGTCGGCCTCCGGGAGCCAGGACCGGCGCACGTCGACCCAGGCGCCGTCGCCGAGGTGGTGGCGCTCGGTCGCGGAGAGGGCCTCGACCAGGGCGGGCACCCCGGTGGCCGGTGCTGCGAAGAGCGTGGTCTGGAAGTCCATGGGCGACATCGTACGCCGCATCTCGAACGGGTGTTCGACGTGCGTGCGGGCGTGTCCCGGTCCGCGAAAACCCGCAAACGCCGGACGCACGGGCCTCCCGCTGTCTAGTCTGCCTGGCGTGGACGACGTGATGGCTCCCGCAGGCCGTGCCCTCAAGCACGTGCAGGTGCGCGAGTACGTGCGCTCGCTGGTCAACGGCAGCGCCCCCGGCTCGCCCGCCCCGTCCGAGCGCGAGCTGGTGCAGCGCTTCGGGGTGGCCCGGATGACCGTGCGCCAGGCCATGGACGCCCTGGTCGTCGAGGGCCTGCTCGAGCGGATCCCCGGTCGGGGCACGTTCGTGGCCCGGCCCCGGCGCACGGCCAGCAAGATCACCGGCTACACCGAGGAGATGACCCGCCGCGGTCTGCTGGCGGAGTCGCAGACCCTGCTCGCCCGCCGCGAGCAGGCCGGGCCCGGCGTGGCCCGCGCGCTGTCGCTCACCGAGGGCGACGCGGTCATCCACTGGCGCCGGCTGCGCCGCGCCGACGGCGTGCCGATGTGCATCGAGGACGCCTACCTCAACGAGGTGCTGCTGCCGGGGTTCCTGCAGCAGGGGATGCCCACCAGCCTCTACGACTCCCTCGACGCCCGGGGCCTGCGCCCGACCTGGGCCGAGGACTCGATCAACGCCGACAAGGCGACCGCCGAGGAGGCCGGCCTGCTCGAGGTCGAGCCGTTCAGCGTGGTGCTGCGCCACTCGCGGCGGGCGCTGAGCGACGACAAGGTCGTCGAGGTCTCGCGCACCGTCTACCGCGCCGACCGCTTCACGCTCTGGGTCCAGCTCGGCCAGGACTGCTGAGCGAGCCCAGCGGCGCCACCGGGGTCCCGGACTCCTCGCACACCCACGTCGGGTCGGGCCCGCCCAGGTCGGGGTGGATGTAGAGCGCGTGCTCGGGGCCGTCGTCGCAGCCCAGGCACAGCGGCCAGCGCCCCACCAGCTCCAGCAGCGCGTCCTGCACGTCCTGGGCCACCAGTCCAGGGACGAACACGACCCCCTCGGGCCACTGCTCGGCCCACCAGGTGCGGGCGGACACGGCGTCCTCGAGGGCGGAGACCGCCTCGGCGGTCGCGTGGCCGCGGGCCTGGAGGTCGGCCAGCACCCGGGCCCTGGCATCGAACAGCATCGTCTGGTCCACGACCCCATTGTCCCCCCGGGGCAAGGCGGTGCCCCCGGACCGGTGGCCGGGCCGGTCGCCGGCCCGGCCCGGGGCGGGCTCGTAGGGTGGCGGCGTGGGCATCCTCATCGACCCGCCCAACGCGGCCGGGCACGGGCGGCTCTGGTCGCACCTGGCCAGTGACACCTCCTACGACGAGCTGCACGCCTTCGCCCGCACCCTGGGGGTGCCCGAGCGCGGCTTCGACCGCGACCACTACGACGTGCCGGCCGAGTGGTACGACGACGTGGTCGCCGCCGGCGCCGAGCCGGTCACCAGCCGCGAGCTGGTGGCCCGCCTCGTCGCCGCGGGGCTGCGCCGCCGCAAGCGCGACCCGGCCTGAATCTCGCGCCGACCCGGCCAGGATCTCGCGCCGACCCGGCCAGGATCTCCCAGCGTCAGGAGACCTCGCGGCCCGGGAGCTCGTCCACGCCCAGGCGGACCAGCTCGGCCTCGAGGTTGGCCCGGGCCGGGGCCTCCCAGTGCTCGCGGGCGTAGCCGGTGTGGAAGAGGGTCGGCTTCGCGGCGAGGCCGACGAGCACCTGGGTCCGCCCCTGGGCGAACGTCGCGTCGTCGAGGTGCGCGAACTCCTCGCGCACCGCGGCGACGTACTCGTCGTAGCGCTCGCGCGGGGCGGCCAGGATCGCCAGGTCGGCGTCGGAGAGCAGCGAGCCGAGGAGGTCGTCGTCGTCGGGGGTGTGGGTCTCGGTGAGGCGCACGAGCCGGACCACCTCCTCGACGAGGTCGGGTGCGACCCGGCCGGTCAGCGCGTCCTCGGCCCAGGCCGCAGAGCGCTCCTCGGCGTCGCGCTCGCCGTCGTAGACCGCGTCGTGGAACCAGGCGGCCAGCACGACCGGCAGGTGGCGCACGACCGCGCCGTGCTCGCCGAGCTCGTCGAGGCGGGTCAGCACCTCCACGAGGTGCCGGACGTCGTGGTAGCCGCGCTGGGGGGAGGCGTAGGCCGCCACCAGCTCCTCGCGCAGGTCGTCGGCGTCGGTCAGCGGCCACCAGGGCCGGGGGTCGTGCTGCATGCGGGAGACGGTTCCTCGATCGGCGGACGGTGGTGCCGGCGCAGCGGCTCGGCCATTGAAACGCGCACGGCCCCCCGCACGCTACTCTCGCCGCAGCCCCTCCGGACTAGAACGTGTTCTGGTGCCGGCGACGACGACGTACGAGGAGTGGACGTGGCAGCGAGCAACGAACGGATCCGTGAGGTCGTGGAGTCCTACGTGTCCCTGGTCGCCGACGGCACCGCCGCCGAGATCGTGGACCTCTTCGCGCAGGGCGCCACCGTCGAGGACCCGGTCGGGTCGGCGGTGCGCACCACGCGCGAGGAGATCGCGGAGTTCTACGGCACGCTGGAGGGTCTCGAGCAGGAGACCCGGTTGATCGAGTGCCGCATCGCCGGGGGCGAGGCCGCCTTCCACTTCGAGGTCCGCACCATCACCGACGGCGCGACCTTCACCCTCGCACCCTTCGACGTGATGACGTTCGACGACGAGGGGCGCATCACCAGCATGCGCGCCTTCTGGTCCGACGCCGACATGTCGGTCTCCTAGGAGCCGCAGAAGTTCCTGTCGTCCTGCTCCGCCACGGGTCGCTGGGGGAGCGCGAGGTCGAGGACGCTCGTCTGCCCGGCGACCACCGTCACGCCGGGCAGCGAGTAGGTGGCGTACTTGCAGTAGAGGTTGCCCTGCTTGAGGTACGGCGGGTTGGTGCCGCCGGGCTGGATCACCACGGTGACGTCGTCCTGGGTGTCGATGGACCCCGTCAGGGAGAAGAGCCCGTCGGTGTCGGTGGTGGCGGCGCCGAGCAGGCGTCCGTCGGCGGCGAAGGCGCGCACGTCGACGTCCTCGAGCGGGGCGTCGGGGTGCTCGGCGTCCACCACCGAGCCCAGGACGCGGGCGCCCCGCTTGGTCCAGGTGAAGCTGCTGGTCAGGTCGTCCCTGCCGGACCTGACCAGCGCACCCTTGATCGCGCCGGTCTGCGGCAGGAACCCGTCGGCCCCGGGAGCCACGAGCCGGTACCTGCCGGGGAACAGCCCGGCGAAGATCGCCTCGCCGCGGCGCGCCCTGACGGTCCAGAACTGTCCGGAGGCCTTGCTCACGGCCGTGACGAAGACGGCGTCCTGCACCTTGCCGTCCGCGGTGCGCAGGTCGACCAGCAGCCGCCCGGCCCGGGTGCCCAGGGTGATCGCGGTGTCGCGCACCTGGCCGGCGGCGAGGTCGGCCACGTAGGTGGAGCGGGCGACGTGCTGCTTGCGGCGGTCGTAGGTGAACAGCGAGTAGCTGCCCGCCGGCAGCCCCCCGAGCGCGAAGCGACCGCGCTTGTCGGCCTTCACTCGGTAGGAGCGCTCGGCGGCGTCGGCCGCGACCACCTCGGCGCCCGCAGCGACCTTCCCGCCGGCGCGGACGGTGCCGGTGACCGCGGCGCCCCGCTGCATCCGCACGTCCTTGCGCACCGGCCTCGAGCCGACCTTGACCTTGAGGTCGGTGGGGGCGTACTTGGAGACGTCCCACGCCGGACGCAGGTCGACGAACTGCAGGTAGTAGGTGCCCGGCTGCAGGCCGAGCGAGTAGATGCCGCCGTTGACCTTGCGCTGGCCGAGGTAGGCCCAGTCCTTGGTGAACCACCGCACCCGGTACTTCACGCCCCTGTCGCTCGCCCTGATGCTGCCGCGCACCTTGGTGGTGCGCTCGGCGGTCGCCTGGCGGGCGCTGCGCTGCTCCTGGACCTGGCCTGGCTGCAGGGTCGGGGCCGGGTCGGCCGCCGCCGTGCCGGTCGCGGGGGCGCCGAGCAGCAGCGCGCCGCTCAGCAGGGCGACGAGGGCGGCGAGCAGCGCGGGCTGCCGGTGGCGTCGGTGGACGGGCCCCATGGTGTGTCCTCGGGTCGGGGGAGGTGGTGGCCCCACCCTGGCACCGCCACCTCGGGCCAGCCTCAAGTTCCGGCAAGGCTTCGCTCAAGAATCCGCGTATCCTCCCGGGGTGCCCGAGCGCGACGACTGCCGCGACCGCGCGCCGGCGCGCCCCCGGCGGGTGCTGGTGGCCGGGCTGAGCGGGGCCGGGAAGACCACGCTGGCGACCCGGCTCGCGGCCGTGCTCGACCTGCCACGCACCGAGATCGACGCGCTGCACCACGGCCCCGGCTGGGTGCCCAGGGCGGAGTTCCTCGACGAGGTCGCTGCGCTCGCGGCGTCGCCGGCCTGGATCACCGAGTGGCAGTACGCCGCAGCCCGGCCGCTGCTCGCCGCGCGCGCCGACCTGCTGGTCTGGCTCGACCAGCCCTACCCGGTGGTGCTGTCGCGGCTGGTGCGCCGCACCGTGCGCCGGCGGGTGCGCCGCGAGGTGCTGTGGAACGGCAACGTCGAGGGACCGCTGCACCACGTCCTGACCGACCCCCAGCACGTGGTGCGCTACCAGTGGACGCACCGGCACAAGTACCGCCGCGACCTGGTGCCGCGACTGCGTCGGGACCGCCCCGGGCTGCCGGTCGTGCGGCTGACCGGGGACCGCGACGTGGAGCGGTGGCTGGCGGCCCTGGTCGCCCCGACTCGCGGGGCGGCGGCGCCGGCACCGACGGGACCGGGCTCAGGCCTCGCCGGCGGCCGCTGACGCCGCCGGCCCCTGGGCGCCCATCGCCCAGCGGATCGTCCCGGTCGCCAACGAGCCCAGGGCCCGGACCACGGTGCGCTCCGAGACCGGCAGCCACGGCAGCCGCAGCGGGCCGCGGGTCCAGCGCGGCATCAGG
>JBFGFQ010000115.1:0-9483 GCA_041579495.1 Nocardioides sp. | reverse complement strand
GGTCCGGCTACCGGACCCCTCCGGCGCTGGCCCGGCGCTCCGACGGCCAGACGGTGCAGCTCACCACGCTGCTCTACGCGGTGCTGTCCGCGCTCGACGGCCGCCGCGACCTCGACGAGGTCGCGGAGGCGGTGCGCGAGGCGACCGGACGGCCGGTCAGCGCCGACAACGTCGCCACCCTCGTCGACAAGCTGCGCGAGCTGGGTCTGGCGGTGCGCGCCGACGGCAGCGAGCCCGTCGTGCGCCGCAGCAACCCGCTGCTGGCGCTGCGGCTCAAGGTCGCGGTCACCGATCCGGAGCGCACCCGCCGGCTGACCACGCCGTTCGCGCGCCTCTTCCACCCGGCCGTCGCGGTCCCCGTGGTCCTGGCCTTCGCCGCCGTCACGGTGTGGGTGCTGGTGGTCAAGGGCCTGGCCTCGGCCACCCACGAGGCCTTCGCCCGGCCGGGCCTGCTCCTGGCCATCCTGGCCGTCACCGTGCTCTCCGGCGGCTTCCACGAGTTCGGCCACGCCGCGGCCGCGCGCCGCGGGGGCGCCGAGCCCGGGGTCATGGGGGCCGGCCTCTACCTGGTCTGGCCGGCGTTCTACACCGACGTCACCGACTCCTACCGCCTCGGGCGCGCGGGTCGCCTGCGCACCGACCTCGGCGGGCTCTACTTCAACGCCATCGTCGTGGTGGCCACGATGGGCGTGTGGTGGGCCACCGGCTCCGACGCGGTGCTGCTGGTGGTGGCCACCCAGATCCTGCAGATGCTGCGCCAGCTGCTGCCGCTGGTGCGCTTCGACGGCTACCACGTGCTCGCCGACCTCACCGGCGTGCCCGACCTCTTCCAGCGCATCGGCCCCACCCTGCGCGCCCTCGTGCCGTGGCGCGAGACCGAGCCGGGGGCCCGCGACCTCAAGACCTGGGCGCGCGTGGTCGTGACCGTCTGGGTGCTCACCGTGGTGCCGGTGCTCCTCGGCGTCGTGGTGCTGCTCGTGCTGACCCTGCCGCGCATCGTCGGCACCGCGTTGGCCGCCGCCGACGCCCAGCGCCGGATGATGCTGGGCGGCACCACCGGCGACCCGACCCTGGTCGAGTCGGCCGGGCACGCGGTGTCGATGGTCGTCGTCCTGCTCCCCGTCCTGGCGATCGGCTACATGCTCACGCGCGTCGTGCGCCAGGTCGGTGCCGCCACCTGGCGGCGCACCGAGGGCCGCCCCGTACGCCGCGGCCTCGCCGTCGTCGTCGCGCTCGCGCTCGCGGCCGGCCTGGCCCTGGCCTGGTGGCCGCAGGAGGACCGGTACCGCCCGGTGCAGGCCTGGGAGGGCGGCACCATCGGCGACGTCGTCGACCTGGCGCGACCGCCGGTCGGCTACCAGGTCGGCGCCCGCGGCAACGGCACCATCTACCTGCCCGAGGGGGCGCAGGCGCCCACCCGGGAGCGGCCCGTCCTCGCCGCGGTGCTGGTGCCCAGCGAGGAGGCCGCGGCGGCCTCGACCGGGAGCGAGGAGGGCGTCACCACCGCGGACGCCGCCGACCTCGAGGCCGGCGAGGTCGAGCAGGTGGACGACGGGACCTGGATCTTCCCCTTCGACGAGCCGCTGGCCCCCGACACCGGCGACAACCAGGCGCTGGCCACCAACACCACCGACGGGACGGCCGCCTACTCCGTGGCCTTCGCGCTGGTGTGGGCCGAGGGCGACGAGCCGCTGACCAACACCAACGAGGCCTTCGCCGCCGCCAGCTGCCAGCGCTGCGCCGCGGTCGCGGTCGCCTTCCAGGTGGTGCTCGTGGTCGGCGAGGCCAACGTGGCCGTGCCCCAGAACACGGCCGTCTCGGTCAACTACGACTGCACCAGCTGCTTGACGTTCTCCGCGGCCGTGCAGCTCTTCGTCACCCTCGACGGCCCGCTGAGCGAGGAGGCCACCGCGGAGGTCGAGCGGATCTGGGCGGAGGCCGTCACCTTCGGCCAGGACATCGGCAACGTCCCGCTGGACCAGATCCAGGCCGAGCTGACCGACTTCGAGCAGCAGATCCTGGCCGTCATCGAGGCCGAGCAGGGCCCGCTGACGCCCGAGGTGTCCGGCTCCCCAGCGCCGAGCGGCAGCCCCAGCGGGAGCCCGAGCGGCGACCCGTCGACGAGCGGCTCCGCCGACCCGTCGGGCAGCAGCTCCCCCACCACGAGCGGCAGCCCCACCCCCTCCGGCGGCGCGTCGACGACCCCGTCCGGCAGCTCCTCGCCCAGCTCGTCGACCAGCCCGTCGGCGAGTCCGTCCAGCAGCCCGTCGGCGGGCCCGTCCAGCACCGGAGGCTCCCCCACCGGGTCGAGCAGCCCGACCACGACCTCGTCGGGCACGACCGCGTCAGGCAGCGCCACGCCCTGACCGGCCGCCCCGTGGGACCCCCGGGCACAGCAACGGGCCCCCACCCCCGCCGCCGGCGTGCCGGCGAGGAGGTGGGGGCCCGTGCCACGGGCTGCCCGGTCTGCTCAGAGCACCAGGAACAGCAGGATGATGATGGCGATGACGAGCGCGGCGATGGCGATGGTGCGAGTGTTCACGGTTCCTCCTGGTGACGGGGTGCGAGAGCTCCGGGCGGACCTCTGCCCCTGATCGTGGAGGTACCAACCTGTCAGCGCCGAGCGGCGCGCGGGACACCCCTTCGGACACTCCCGTCACAGGCACCCCAGGTACGCCGCTCGCGCCCGGTCGGGGCGGGCCCTCACCCGCACGGGCGGTGCGCACCGGCCCAGGAGACGAGAACCTCCCAGGGAGCGCCGCCGGCGCGAAAGGAGGCACCACCATGCGAGGAATCCTCGGAGCCGTCGTCGTCATCTGGCTCGTGATCGGCGTCGTGGCCGCCATCCAGCGCGGCTACTTCGGCGACGACCAGGAGGTCAGTTGCAAGACGGCGAGCACCACGGCCGTCACGGTGATCGCCGGACCGCTGAACTACGTGGGCGTCAACCCCAAGGTCGACTGCGAGGTGCCGCAGCCCTCCAACTGAGGCCGGCCGGTGGGCCGCGTGGGACCATGGAGCCACCATGACCACCCCGCAGCCCGGCACGCGACCGCGCCGTCGTCACCTGATCGACCCCGACAACCCGCCCCCGCCGCCCAGCGGCGCCTCGCTGAGCCGGGTGCAGCAGTGGGTGATGTCGGTGCTGGCGGTCACCACGATCCTGCACCTGAGCCTCGGGCTGCTGCTCGCGGCCTGGGTCCTCGACCAGGACGACCTGGTGCCCGTGGTCGGGCTCGAGGTGATCGCCGGCTTCTTCACCGTCATCGCCGTCGCGGTCGCCCGTGCGATCCACCGCCGCCCCGTCGTCTCGCCCTGGCTGCTGCTGGGGGTCGTGCCCACGCTCGTCGGGCTCGCCGTCACCCTCGGGTGAGCCGACGCCCCACGGCGCTCGCACCGGGCACGGCAGAACCCGCCCGGGTGGGGGCGCGACGTGCGAGCCTAGGACCCGACACCGCACAGCAGCGCCGCGCCGCGGCCGCGCGACGACCACCCGGGGAGGGGACACGTGGCTGAGCCGACCGACCAGGCGCCCGCCTCCTGGCGCGGCCTCGTCGAGGCCAGCACCGACGCCCTGTGGCTGCTCGACGCCGACGGCACCACCGCGTGGGCCAACCAGCGCCTCGCCGGACTGCTCGGTCGCGACGACGACCTGGTCGGCACCCCTGCCACCGAGGCCTTCCCGCCCGAGGCCCGGGCCCGGGTCGCGGGCCACCTCTCGCTGCTGGGCCGGGCGAGCCGCGGACGCGAGAACGTCGGGATGGAGCTGCTCCGGGCCGACGGCACCCGGCTCCCGGTGCTGGTCAGCTACGCGCCCGTGCGCGACCCCGACCCGTCGGTCCCCACCCGGTGGCTGCACCGGATCACCCCCGCGCCCGCCACGACCGGCGACGACGACGAGGTGCTGCGCCGGCGCCTGGCCGAGGTCACCGAGCGGGAGCGCCAGCTCGCTGAGGCCCAGGAGATCTCCGGCATCGGCAGCTGGTCGTGGGACGTGGTCGAGGACCGCGTGACCTGGTCCGACCAGCTCTACCGGATCTACGACCTCGACCCCGACAACCACGTGGCGACCTACCAGGGCTTCCTCGACTACACGCACCCCGACGACCGCGAGATGGTGCACGCGCGGGTGCAGGAGACCTTCGCGGGTGCCGACGAGTTCGAGCTGGAGGCCCGGGTGCTGCGCCCCTCCGGGGAGGTCCGCTGGACCTACGGGCGCGGGCGCGTGACCCGGGACCCCGCGACCGGCCACCCGCTGCGGATGAGCGGCACCACCGCCGACGTCACCGAGCTGCACCGCAGCCAGGAGGCGGCCGCCGAGGCCACCGGCCGGATCCGTCTGCTGCAGGAGCTGGCCGTGGCCGCCAACAGCGCCACCACGCTCGAGGAGGCGGTCGTCGTCGTCGGGGACGCGCTGGTCGAGCACACCGACTGGCAGCCGGTCGCCGGCTACCGGGCCGACGGCCGGGGACTGCGCCGCCTCGACCTGCCCATCCCACCGGCCTGCGAGCCCGACACCGCCCTGGCCGAGCGGGCACGCGCCACCGCCACCATCGTCGACGGCCCCGCCCCGGCGCCGTACGACGCCACCGGGCCGGGCGAGCGTCGGCTCGTCTGCCTGCCGGTCTCGGCCGGTGACACGGTGGTGGCCGTGCTGCAGGCGCTGACCGGGCCCTGGGTCGGGGAGGCGCACCGCCACCTGGCGATCCAGGTCGCCGACCAGCTCGGCATCGTGGCCACCCGCGAGCGCGACGCCGCCGAGGTGCGCGCCGCCCGCGACGCGGCGATGGAGGCCTCGCGGCTGAAGTCGGAGTTCCTGGCCACGATGAGCCACGAGATCCGCACCCCCATGAACGGCGTCATCGGGCTCAACGAGCTGCTGCTGCGCACCGAGCTCGACGACCACCAGCACCGGCTCGCCGCGGGCGTGCAGAGCGCCGGGCTGTCGCTGCTGGCGATCATCAACGACATCCTCGACCTGTCGAAGATCGAGTCCGGCAAGCTCGAGCTCGAGGACGTCGACTTCGACGTGCGCAGCGTCTTCGAGCAGACCGCGGCGGTGCTCGGCGGACCGGCCCACGAGAAGGGCATCGAGCTCGTCGTCAGCTGCCACCCCGACGTGCCGGAGTTCCTGCGCGGCGACCCGACCCGCCTGGGCCAGGTGGTCACCAACCTCGGCTCCAACGCGGTCAAGTTCACCGAGACCGGCGAGGTCGCGATCCGCGCCCACGTCGAGCGCAGCGACGAGGGCGGCGTGCTGCTGCGCGTCGACGTGACCGACACCGGCGTCGGCATCCCGGCCGCGGCCCAGGCCGGGCTCTTCGACGCCTTCACCCAGGCCGACCTGTCCACGACCCGCCGCCACGGCGGCACCGGGCTGGGCCTGGCGATCTCGCAACAGCTGGTCGAGGCCATGCAGGGCACCATCGAGGTCGACAGCGAGCCCGGCCGCGGCAGCACCTTCACCTTCACCGCCCGGCTCGAGCACACCTCGGTGGCGCCGCGCCGCGCCGCGGCGCGCACCCACCCGCTGCGCGACGAGCGGGTCCTGGTCGTCGACGACAACGAGACGAACCGCTTCATCCTCACCGAGCAGCTGGCCGCCTGGCACCTGCGCCCGGTCGCGGTCTCCACCCCCGCCGAGGCGCTGACGGCGCTGCGCGAGGCGCAGACGGCCGGCGAGCCGTTCACCGTCGCGCTGCTCGACCTGGTGCTGCCGCGCGTCAACGGCCTCGAGCTGGCCCGGATGATCCACGCCGACCCCGACCTCGCCGGCCTCAAGATGCTGCTGCTGACCTCCGACCAGGCCGTCAGCACCCGCAGCGCCCGCGAGGCCGGGATCAGCGCCACGCTCAACAAGCCGGTGCGCCACGCCGAGCTGTACGACGCGGTCGTGGCCGCCACCGGCCGCTCGGAGGAGCCGGTGCGCCGCTCGGTGCGCCGGGTGGTCGTCCCCTCCCTCGACCTGTCGGTGCTCGTCGTGGAGGACAACCCGGTCAACCAGCTGGTCGCCACCGGTCTGCTGGAGTCGCTGGGCCTGCACGTCGAGGTCGCCGACGACGGGCTCGCCGCTGTCGAGGCGCTGCGCGACGGGCACCAGCACGCGCTGGTGCTGATGGACTGCCGGATGCCCGAGATGGACGGCTTCGAGGCCACCCGGGTGATCCGGGCCCGCGAGCCGCAGGGGCAGCGGGTGCCGATCATCGCGATGACGGCCTCGGCGCTCGAGGGCGAGCGCGAGCACTGCCTCGAGGTGGGCATGGACGACTTCCTCACCAAGCCGGTCGACCCCACCGCGCTCGAGGAGGTCGTGCGGCGCTGGACCCGGCCGCGGGCCGACGAGGACGCGCCGGCCCCGCACGGCGCGGCGGACGCCGTGCCGCCGGCGCCGGTGACCGAGGACTCCTCTGCGCTCGACGACCCCGACCTCCCCGTCGTCGACCAGGAGCGGCGCCAGGTCCTCGACGACCTCGTCAAGGACGGCGTGAGCTTCTTCGACCGCACCGCGCGGTCGTTCTCCTCGCGCATCGACGACCAGGTGGCCGCGATCCGCGACGCCGTCGCCGCCGGGGACGCCAACCGTGCCTTCACCGCCTCCCACCTGGTCAAGGGCAGCGCGCTCAACCTCGGTCTGCCGCGCGTCTCCGCGGTCGCCGCCGCCCTCGAGGCGCACGCCCACGGCGGGCGCACCGACGCGGCCGAGCCGATGCTCACCGAGCTCGAGGCCGAGGTGGCCCGTGCGGTCGACGAGCTGCAGCGGACGGTGCGGTCCTGACCCCGGAGCCCCGCGCACCGGGTCGTTTCGAGGAGGTCGCCCGGCGACGACCGGTCGACCTCGTCTCCCCCGACGCGGTCCAGGTCGACGACGACGCTCCCGGGCCCCGCTCGCGGCGCCCGCTGCCGCAGCCGGCCCCCAGCACCGCCGTCGAGGCGGAGGTGCACGGCCCCGGGCCGGTCCGGCTGCGCCTCGGCGGAGCGGACCTGTCGGTGAGCGCGACCTGGGCCGACGGCGCCTGCGCGATCGAGGTCACCACCCCCGCCGGCACCCAGCAGCACCGCAGCCGCCGCTCCGCCCGCGCCCCGCACCTCGGCCGGCTGGCCCTGACCCTCACCGGCACCGAGGCCGTGGTGCTGGGCCACGACGGCACCGGCTGGCGCGGTCACGGGCGCGTCGACCTCGCCACCGCCGAGGGTGCCGCCGGGGAGACAGCGGCGCGGAGGTGCCGCGACGAGGCCTGGCTCGCCGGCCTGGAGGTGGAGCACACCGGCGACGTGCGCCGCCTGCGCGCCGGTGGCTTCGGCCAGCTCGGGCTGCGCGACCTGAGGCTCGTCACCCATGCCGACGGCACGGCGTACGCCGACGCGGCGGAGGAGGCCGGCCGGGTGCTGTGGCTCAGCGCGACCAGCGCGGGCCCGGGCTTCTTCGGCACCGCGCACACCTCGGTGTGGCGCCTCGAGCTCGACGGCTACGCCCTCGAGCACCGCGCCGACCTGTTCTTCCGGCGCCCCGACGCCCCCGGCGTCTACGGCGACCACGCCACGCACGTGGTGCGCGACGACGACGAGTGGCTCGTGGCGACCAGCACCTGGGGCGACTTCGACCGCGCCGCCGACGACGCGGGGGTCGCCGTCACCCTCGCGCGCACCGACTCCGACGTGCTGCGCGGGCGGCACGTGCTCGACACGGTGCCGCTGGCGCTGCCGGTCGACGGGCTCGACTCGGTGGGCGTGTGGGACCCGCACCTGGTGCGCACCGACCTCGGCGACGGCCCGACCTGGCTGGTCGGCTACGTCAGCGCGCGGCGCTTCTTCGACTTCCACCCGGTGCTGGCCGCCGGGCCCGACCTGGGAGCGCTCGCGCTGCGGGCCGCCTCGCCGACCAGGCGCGCCACCGAGGGCACCACGCTGGTGCGCTGGGACGGGCGCTGGCGGGTGCTGGCCAGCGACGGCCGCGACAACCCGCGCCGGCACCGCGAGCAGCACCCGGTGCTCGACCTCGACCTGCGGCCCGACGGCCCGCCGCTCGACGCGGCGTACCCGACCAACATCCCGTGGCCCACCCTGGCGCCGCTGCCCGACGGGGGCTGGCTGATGGTCACCTTCAACGGGCGCGGCGTGGGGGGCCGGGTCGTGGGCTACGGCAGCCACGGCGACGTGGTCGTGATGCGCGCCCCCGCGGCCGAGGCGCCGGAAGACGGCACGGGCGCCTCCTCGTCGTAGGCTGGGAGTGAGACCTGCGCCACCCCTGCGGGCCTCACCACCCACCGCCACACCACCCCCGTGGCCCGATCAGAGAGCGGCACACCATGTCCGTGACCCCCAGCAGCACCACCGGCAGCAGCCCCGTCGACGTCTTCGAGCTCGGCGCCGAGCACGAGCAGGTCGTCTTCGCCAACGACCCGGCCACCGGGCTGCGGGCGATCATCGCCATCCACTCCACCGCCCTGGGCCCCGCGCTGGGCGGCACCCGCTTCTACCCCTACGCCAGCACCGACGACGCGGTGCGCGACGTGCTCGACCTCTCGCGCGGGATGTCCTACAAGGCCGCGCTCGCCGGGCTCGACCTCGGCGGCGGCAAGGCCGTCATCATCGGCGACCCGGCCACGCTGAAGAGCGAAGCGCTGCTGCGCGCCTACGGCCGCTTCGTGCAGACCCTCGGCGGGCGCTACCGCACCGCCTGCGACATCGGCACCTTCTCGGCCGACATGGACCACGTCGCCCGCGAGTGCGACTTCGTCACCGGACGCACCGTCGCGCACGGCGGCGCGGGCGACAGCTCGGTGCTCACGGCGTACGGCGTCTTCCAGGGCATGCGGGCCGCCGCCCAGGTCGCCTGGGGCGAGCCGAGCCTGGCCGGGCGCACCGTCGGCGTCGCCGGCGTCGGCAAGGTCGGTCGCCACCTGGTGCGCCACCTCGTCGAGGACGGCGCCGACGTCGTGGTCACCGACGTGCACGCGCCGGCCGTCGACGCGGTGCTCGCCGAGCACGCCGGCGTCCGCTCGGTCGCCAGCACCGAGGAGCTGGTCGGCTCACCGCTCGACGTCTACGCGCCCTGCGCGATGGGCGGGGCGATCAGCGACGAGGTGGTCGAGGTGCTCAGCGCCCGCGTCGTCTGCGGCGCCGCCAACAACCAGCTGGCCCACCCCGGGGTCGAGAAGGCGCTCGCCGACCGCGGCATCGTCTACGCCCCCGACTACTGCGTCAACGCGGGCGGGCTGATCCAGGTCGCCGACGAGCTCGACCCGGCCGGCTTCAGCTTCGAGCGCGCCCAGCAGCGCGCCACCGGCATCTTCGACACCACCCTGGCCATCTTGGCCCACGCCGAGGCCGAGCACGTCTCCCCCGCCCTCGCCGCCGACCGGATCGCCGAGGCGCGGATGCGCGACGTGGGGCGGTTGCGCTCGATCTGGGTGGGCTGAGGCTCCCGCGAGCCGGCGCCAGTTCCTCGCCGAGTCGGCGCTACTTCCCGGCGTACGACGTCAG
>JBFGFQ010000114.1:0-9514 GCA_041579495.1 Nocardioides sp. | reverse complement strand
GGGTGCGAGCTGCTCCCCCGTCCCGCGACCACCAGAAAGGGGGCGCAACCGGAGGCGGTCGGCGGCGATGATGCAGGGATGAGCGAGGCCAGCGTCGACACCGCCGCGCCCACCAGGCGGTCCCGCCTGCTCCCCGCCCTGCGCGAGCTCGCGCTGCTGGCCGTGCTCTACCTCGGCTACACCGCCTCGCGCCTCCTGGCCGACGACGACCTCGCCGCCGCCCAGCGGGTCGCCGAGCACGTCCTGGAGGTCGAGCGCGTGCTCGGCATCGCGGTCGAGTCCGCGCTCAACGACTGGACCGCCGCGCACCTGGTCGTCGGCGTCGGTGCGGCGTACTGGTACACGGTCACGCACTACGCCGTCACCGCGCTGGTGCTGCTGGGTGTCTGGCTGCGCCGTCCGGCGGCGTACCGGACCACCCGCACCGTGCTGGTCGCCTCCACGCTGACCGCCCTGGCGTTCTACCTGCTGGTGCCGGTGGCTCCCCCGCGCCTGGTGGCGGGGTACGTCGACGTGCTCGCGCAGACCGCCGGGTGGGGGTGGTGGGGCCAGAGCGCCTCGGCGCCCCGCGGCCTGGGGTCGATGACCAACCAGCTGGCCGCGATGCCCTCGATGCACGTCGGCTGGGCGGTCTGGGTCGCGCTGACCCTCGCGCGGGCGGTGCCCGCCCGCTGGCGGGCCGCGGTGTGGGCCTACCCGCTCATCACCACGGTCGTGGTGGTGATGACCGGCAACCATTGGGTCCTCGACGCCGTCGCCGGCGCCGCGGTCGTGCTGGTCGTCGACCGGGTCGTGCGGGCCCGGCGCTCGCGGGTCAGCGGGTCTGCTCGGCCTCCAGCGCCTCGGTGAGCAGCGCGACCAGCGCCTCGAGCTGCACGTCGGCGGACGAGCCGACCTCCTCGTCGGAGCCGTCGAGCGCCGTGGCGGCCAGGCCGGCCTTGGAGTCGATGAGCTCGGCGATCTTGGTGTCGAGGGTCTGCGCGGCGATGACCCGCCAGGCGGTGACCGGCAGCTCCTGGCCGATGCGGTGGATGCGGTCGATCGCCTGGGTCTGCTCGGCGTCGGTCCACGACAGCTCGGCCAGCACCAGGTTGGAGGCCACCTGCAGGTTGAGCCCCACGCCCGCCGCGGAGAGCGAGCAGACCACGACGGCCACGTCGGGGTCCTCCTGGAAGGCCTTGATCGCGGCCTCGCGCGCCTTGGGCGTCTGGTCGCCGCGGATCGAGGTGTAGCGCAGCTCGCGGCGCGCGAAGGTCTCCTCCGCCACGTCCATGACGTCGACGTGCTTGGCGAAGAACACGACCTTGCCGACGCTGCGCGCCAGCTGGGCGGCGTAGTCGGCGGCCAGCCCGGCCTTGGCCTGGCCGATGCGGCGCATCATCGAGAAGACGTTCTCGCCGCTCTTGGCGCCGGCGGTGTCCTCGCGCTCCCACGTCGCCACCCGGCGCACGAGGTCGTGGTCGATGCCCTCGACGACGACGCCGGAGGTGCGGGTCTCGAGCGCGGAGTGGTAGCGCGCCACGAGGCGGCGGGCCAGCTCGCGCTCGGCGTCGCGGATCGAGCGGCCCAGCGCGTCGTCGAGCTCGACCGGCAGGTCGGCGACCCGGCGGGCGGGGATGTCGGCGGCCACGTCGACCTTGCGGCGGCGCACGATGCCCATGTCGATGACCTTGGCGCGCGCGGCGCCGTAGAACGCCGGCTCGGCCGGGGTCAGCCCGGTCTCCTCGAGCGCGTCCATCAGGGCCCCGAGCGGCTTGCGGTCGTCGATCCAGCCGAGGAACTGCCAGATGGCGCGGAAGTCCTCGAGGTCGTTGATGAGCGGGGTGCCGGTCAGCGCCATCAGCAGCGGGTGCGCGGTGCGCGAGCGGATCCGCTCGGAGAGCTGCAGCACGTGCTGGCTGCGCTGGGAGGTCTTGTTCTTGATGAAGTGCGCCTCGTCGACGACCATCCCCTTGAACCCGAGGTCGCCGATCCAGCCGACGTGGCGGTCGAGCACCTCGTAGTTGACGACCACGATGTCGGCGAAGCCGTCGATGTCGCTGCCGTCGCCGTGGATGACGGTGACCGGGCGGTGCGGGGTCCACAGGCCCGCCTCGCGGGCCCAGTTGGTCTTGACGACGTTGGGCACCACGCACAGCAGCGGGTAGGCGTCGGCGGCCTGCGCGGCGAGCAGTGCCTGCGCGGTCTTGCCGAGGCCGGGCTCGTCGGCGAGCAGGAAGCTGCGGTGCCCGGCGGCGGCCGCGGCGACCAGCTGGGCCTGGTGCGGCATCAGCTGCATGCCCTCGGGGGCGCGGAAGGCCGACGGGTCGGGCAGCTTCATGCAGGCCGGGGCCCCGCCGCCGGCGTACTCGAAGGAGCGGAACAGCGGGCCCAGCAGCTCCCAGCCGGCGAGCCGGCCGTTGCGCGGGCGGGTCGCGTCGGCGACCCCGAAGTCGGGCACCAGGAACGGGTTGGCGAGCTGGCGGGAGATGACCGACGGCGGCACGACGCGGCGGTCAGCGGGCACGTCGGCGCCGGGCTCGGCCACGGGCGCGGGCGGCTCGTCGTCGACCTCGAGGCCGGCGGCGCGCTGCATCTCGGCCTTCAGCTCGCGCGCGGAGTGCGAGAAGTCGGCGTCCTCGGCGAGCAGCGCCAGCAGGCTGGTCTCGCGGGTCGAGGTCTTGGCCAGGATCGTCGCGACCCCGTCGAGGCGCTTGAGCTGGGCGGCCTTCTGGCCCTCCGAGGTCTCCTCGTCGGCCTTGATCCGGGCGCGCTCCTCGCGCACCAGGTGGGCCACCACCTGGAACTTGGTGCGCACCGACGGGCGCACGGCGCCGCGCTGGACCGCGCCCTCGACCTCGCGCACGGCCTTCGCCAGCACGGGGATGATGCCCTCGTTGTCGAGGTCACGGGTACGCCGCTGGGCGCGGGGCGCGGTGCGGGCGCCGCCGGACCGACGCTGGCCTCGTTGAGCCACAAGCTCCTCCTCTGGAGTGACACCGGTGCACTCGCGCGGCGGGGGCTGCTCACCACCGGCCGCGGACCTGTGCACCCGGGCTGCACCGCCTCGTGGAGCCTGCTGGCGCACACGAGGACGACGCGTCCAGCACGTCCCGGCGGCGACGGCGAGCCGATGGGCGGGACCGAGGAACCTCGGGGTCCGTGGGCCCGCGACGACGGGATCGGTGCTGGTCGCACCCGGGCCTGCGCCCGGGTACGTCTCCACGGTACCGCGCCCCGCGGCGACGCGGCGCATCGCCGTGCCGCGCGTCACCGCGTCCGGTACGCCGGGTGCCGCTCAGGCCGGGAAGTGCGCGTGCACGCTGCCCAGGCCGCTGATCCGCGCGACGACCGTGGAGCCGGGCGCGACCGGGCGCATCGGGCCCAGCGCGCCCGACAGCACGACCTGGCCGGCGCGCAGCGGCTCGCCGAAGAGCCGGGCCTGGTGGGCCAGCCAGGCCACCGCGCGCAGCGGGTCGCCCAGGCAGGCCGCCCCGGTGCCGGTGGAGACCTCCGCGCCGTCGATGCCCATCGACATCGTCACGTCGACCGGCTCGACCTCCTCGAGCGTGCGCCGCTGCGAGCCGAGCACGTAGAGGCCCGAGGAGGCGTTGTCGGCGACGGTGTCGGCGAAGGAGATGTCCCAGTCGCGGATCCGGCTGTCGACGACCTCGATCGCGGCGACGGCGTACGCGACCGCACCCCGCACCTGCGCCAGGTCGAGGGGACCCTCGACGAGGTCCTCGGCCAGCACGAACGCGACCTCGGCCTCGACCTTGGGCTGCAGCAGCCGGTCCACGGGGACGTCGGCGCCGTCGTCGAGGCCCATGTCGTCGAAGAGCACCCCGAAGTCGGGCTGGTCGACGCCGAGCTGGGTCTGCACGGCCGCGGAGGTCGCGCCGATCTTGCGGCCCACCACCCGGGCGCCCGCCGCGACCCGGCTGGCGTTGAGGTGCTCCTGCACCAGGTAGGCCGCCGCGACGTCGGTGGCGCCGATCAGGTCGCGCACCGGGTCGCAGGGGGTGGCGGTGCGCAGCGCCCGCACCAGCCGGTCGCCGGCGGCGGCCACGGTCGCGGCGTCCACGTCGGAGCGGGGCCGCTCGACCCGGCCCGCGGGCACGTCGTACTCGTCGTGGCTCATGCGCCGTAGACCTTCTCGGGGGCCGGCGCCTGGGCCAGCAGGGCCCGCAGCCGCTCGCCGACCTCGGCGCTCTCCCACCGGCGTCCGAGGTCGAGGGCCGGGCCGTGGGTCCAGCCGTTCTCGACGGTGACCCTGCCGCCCTCGATCTCGATCACCCGCCCGGTCACGTCGCCGGCGTCGACCGAGGCCAGCCACGCGACCACCGGCGAGTTGTCGGCCGGGTCGGGCATCGCGGAGGTGTCGAAGGCGCCCTCGGTCATCCGGGTCCGTGCGACCGGCGCGATCGCGTTGACCGTGACGCCGTAGCGGCCCATCTCGGCCGCGGCGACCAGGGTCATCGCGGCGATGCCGGCCTTGGCGGCGGAGTACGTCGTCTGGCCGATCGAGCCCTGCAGGCCCGCGCCCGAGGAGGTGTTGACGACGCGGGCCTCGCGCCGGCGTCCCTCCTTGGCCTCGGTGCGCCAGTAGGCGCCGGCGTGGCGCAGCGGCGCGAAGTGGCCCTTGAGGTGCACCCGCACGACCGCGTCCCACTCCTCCTCGGAGGTGTTGACCAGCATCCGGTCGCGCACGAAGCCCGCGTTGTTGACCAGGACGTCGAGGCCGCCGAAGACCTCCACGGCCTGGCGCACCATCGCCTCGGCCTGCTCGAAGTCGGCCACGTCGGCGGCGTTGGCCACCGCCCGTCCGCCGGCGGCCTCGATCTCGGCGACGACCTGGTCGGCCGGGCTCTCGCCGTCGCCCTCCCCCGACAGCGAGACGCCGAAGTCGTTGACCACGACGGCGGCGCCCTGGGCGGCGAGCTCGAGGGCGTGGGCGCGGCCGATGTCGCGTCCGGCTCCGGTCACGATGGCGACGCGGCCGTCGAGGATCTGGGTCACGGTGGTGCTCCTTCGGTGGGACTGCTGGACGGGCTCAGGCGCCCTGGACGGCGCTGAGGAAGACGGGCGGCTCGCCGCCGCCGTGGCAGGCGATGGTGGCCCCGCTGACGTAGGAGGCCAGGTCGGAGCCGAGGAAGAGCGCGACCGCGGCCACCTCGTCGGGGCGCGCCATCCGGCCCAGCGGGATGGTCGCCTCGATGGCGGCGACCTGCTCGTCACCGCCGTAGTGGTCCGCGGTCAGCTCGGTGCGGCACAGGCCGACGTTGATCGAGTTCAGCCGCACCTTCGGGGCCCACTCGACGGCCAGCGAGGCGGTGAGCGAGTCGACGCCGGCCTTGGCGGCGCCGTACACCGCGGTGCCCGGGGAGGGGCGCAGCGCGCTGATCGAGGAGATGGTGACGATCGCACCGCCGCCCTCCTGGGCCTGCATCACGCGGTTGGCCGCCTGCGCGACCAGCAGCGGGGCGACGAGGTTGAGGTCGAGCACCTTGGCGTGGAAGCGCGGCGAGGCGTCGGCGGCCAGCGCGTACGGCGCCCCGCCGGCGTTGTTGACCACGACGTCGAGGCGGCCCTCGGCGCCGGCCACCTCCTCCACCATGGCGGCCACGGCCTCGGGGTCGCGCACGTCGCAGGTGACGTGGCGGGTGCCGGCGAGCGGCGCGGCGCCCGACCGGGCGCAGGTCACGACCCGGGCGCCGGCGGCGGCGTACGTCTCGGCGATGGCGCGGCCGATGCCCTTGCTGCCGCCCGTGACCAGGGCGACCCGGCCGGTCAGGTCGAGGCTGATGCTCATCGGTGTCCTTCGGTCGGGTCGGGCGAGGCGGACCAAGCAAGTGTTAGGGTACCAAGCAAATGCTAGGTCGTCTGCAGGAGAGGCACTCCATGGGCATCACCTCCGAGCTCCGTGACGACGGCGTCCGCGTCGTCACGATGGAGCACCCGCCGGTCAACGCGCTGCCGGTGCAGGGCTGGTACGACGTCGCCGCCGCGCTCGACGAGGCCTCGCGCGACCTGGCCACCCACGTGGTGGTGCTGCGCGCCGAGGGCCGCGGCTTCAACGCCGGCGTCGACATCAAGGAGATGCAGCGCACCAGCGGGTTCGACGCGCTGATCGGCGCCAACAAGGGCTGCTACGCGGCCTTCAAGGCGGTCTACGAGTGCGCGGTCCCCGTGGTCGCCGCCGTGCACGGGCACTGCCTCGGCGGCGGTGTCGGCCTGGTCGGCAACGCCGACTGCGTGGTGGCCAGCGACGACGCCTACTTCGGAGTGCCCGAGGTCGACCAGGGGGCGCTCGGCGCGGCGACCCACATGGCCCGCCTGGTCCCCCAGCACCTGATGCGCACGCTCTACTTCACCGCCCGCACCATCAGGGCCGCCGACCTCGTGCAGCACGGCTCGGTGCTCGAGGTGGTGGCCCGCGAGCGGCTCGACGACGCCGCGCTGGCGGTCGCCGGCGAGATCGCGGCCAAGGACACCCGGGTGATCCGGGCCGCCAAGGAGGCGCTCAACGGCATCGACCCGGTCGACGTCAACACCAGCTACCGCTTCGAGCAGGGCTTCACGATGGAGCTCAACCTGGCCGGGGTGGCCGACGAGCTGCGCGACGGGTTCGCCGGCACCGACAAGGCGGGCCGACGGGCCGGCCACGCAGCCGGGACGGCGACCCGATGATCTCGGCGAGCAGGAGCCCGCGCGACAAGCGGATGAGCATCGACGACGTCGTCGCCGAGCTGAGCGACGGCATGACCATCGGGATCGGCGGCTGGGGCCCGCGGCGCAAGCCGATGGCCCTGGTGCGCGCCATCCTCCGCTCCGACCTGCAGGACCTGACGATCGTCAGCTGGGGCGGCGCCGACGTCGGCCTGCTGGTGCGGGCCGGCAAGGTGCGCCGCCTCGTCTACGCCTTCGTCTCCCTCGACACCGTCCCGCTCGAGCCGAGCTTCCAGAGGGCCCGGCAGGAGGGCACGATCCCCGAGGTCGTCGAGCTCGACGAGGGCATGTTCCAGACGGGGCTGCGCGCCGCGGCGCAGCGGCTGCCGTTCCTGCCGATGCGCGCGGGCCTCGGCTCCGACGTGCTGGTGCACAACCCCGACATCGCCACCGTCACCAGCCCGTACGCCGACGCCGACGGCGTGCACGAGGAGCTCGTGGCCGTGCCGGCGCTGCGCCTCGACGTCGCGCTGGTGCACCTCAACCGGGCCGACAAGCACGGCAACGCGACGTACCTGGGCCCCGACCCGTACTTCGACGACCTCTTCTGCATGGCCGCCGACCGCGCCTACGTCTGCGTCGAGCAGGTCGTCGACACCGCCGGGCTGACCGTCGACACCCCGGTGCAGCGGCTGCTGCTGAGCCGGATGCTGGTCACCGGTGTCGTCGAGACCCCGAACGGCGCGCACTTCACCACCTGCACGCCCGACTACGAGCGCGACGAGAAGTTCCAGCGGGCGTACGCCGCCGCGGCCGGCGGCACCGACGAGGACTGGGCGGCCTTCGAGCAGCGCTTCCTGGCCGGTGACGAGGCCGCCTACCAGGCCGCCGTCGCGGCCTTCGCCGAGGAGGAGCAGGCATGAGCGAGCCCACCCGCGCCGAGGTGTGCGCCGCGGCGATCGCCGACGCGTTCGCCGACGACGGCGAGATCTTCGCCAGCCCGATGGGGATGCTGCCGATGCTGGGCGTGCGCCTGGCCAAGCTCACCTCCAACCCCGACCTGGTGATCTCCGACGGCGAGTCGCTGTTCCTGGCCGGGGTCCCGCCGCTGTTCGCGAAGGCCGACGTGGTCGAGGGCTGGATCCCCTTCCGCAAGGTCTTCGACATCGTCGCCAACGGGCCGCGCCACGTGATGATGGGCGCGACCCAGGTCGACCGGCACGGCAACCAGAACATCTCCGCCATCGGCGACTTCGACCGGCCGACCCGTCAGCTGCTCGGCTCGCGCGGCGCGCCGGGCAACACGGTCAACAACCGCACGTCGTACTGGGTGCCCCGGCACTCGCCCCGGGTGTTCGTCGAGGCCGTCGACGTGGTCTCGGGCGTGGGGCCGCGCAACGCGGCCGCGGCCGGCCCCGCGGCGGCGAAGTACAACGACATCCACCGCATCGTCACCGACCTGGCCGTCCTCGACGTCAAGGGCGCCGGCGACACCGTCCGGCTGCTCTCGGTGCACCCCGGCGTGACGGTCGACGACGTGCGCGCCGCCACCGGCTTCGAGCTGGAGGTGCCCGGCGAGGTGCCCGAGACCCGCACCCCCACCGCCGAGGAGCTGGTGCTGGTGCGCGAGGTGCTCGACCCGCGCACGCTGCGCGACCGCGAGGTCAAGCCGGTCGTGCGCGAGGGGGTCTCGTGATCGAGCAGCAGCTGAGCACCCCGCTCACCGAGCTGGTCGGGGTGCGCCACCCGGTCGTGCAGACCGGGATGGGCTGGGTCGCCGGCCCCCGCCTGGTCAGCGGTACCGCCAACGCGGGCGGCCTGGGCATCCTGGTCAGCGCGACGATGACCCACGAGGAGCTCGAGCGGGCGATCCTCGAGGTGAAGGGCCGCACCGACCAGCCCTTCGGCGTCAACCTGCGCGCCGACGCCGGCGACGCCGCCGACCGCTGCGACCTGCTCATCAGGCACGGCGTCAGGGTCGCCTCCTTCGCGCTCGCGCCGAAGCAGGACCTGATCAAGAAGCTCAAGGACCACGGCATCGTGGTGATGCCGTCCGTCGGGCTGCCGCGCCACGCCGAGAAGGTGGCCTCCTGGGGCGCCGACGCGGTGATGATCCAGGGCGGCGAGGGCGGCGGCCACACCGGCTCGGTGCCCACCACGCTGCTGCTGCCCACCGTGCTCGACGCCGTCGACATCCCGGTCGTCGCCGCCGGCGGGTTCTTCGACGGCCGCGGCCTCGCGGCCGCCCTGTCGTACGGCGCCGCCGGCATCGGGATGGGCACCCGCTTCCTGCTCACCGCCGACAGCGCGGTGCCGCAGGCGGTCAAGGAGCTCTACCTCTCCCACGACGTCGACGGCACCGTCGTCACCGCCAAGGTCGACGGGATGTCGCACCGGATGCTGCGCACCCCGCTGGTCGAGGAGATCGAGGAGACCAGCGCGCTCAGGCGGATGGGTCCCACCGTGCGCCGCACCCTGGAGCTCAAGCGCTCCAGCGGCATGTCGTGGCTCGACCTGGCCCGGGACGGCCGGGCGATGAAGAAGACCCAGGGCCGCTCGCTGGCCCAGATGACCCTGGCCGCCAACACCCCGATGATGCTCAAGGCCGGTCTCGTCGACGGCGACACCTCCGCGGGCGTGCTCGCCTCCGGCCAGGTCGTCGGCGTCCTCGACGACCTCCCGACCTGCGAGGAGCTCATCGACCGCGTGGTCACCGAGGCCGTCTCCTGCCTGCGCCGCACCACCACCCACCTCCGCTGACCCGTCCCAGATCTCACGCCGAACCGGCCCGAATCTCACGCCCAGCCGTCCCACATCTCGCATCGACCCGGTCACGTACGACAGGGGCCGACACCGGGTGCGATCT
>JBFGFQ010000113.1:0-9644 GCA_041579495.1 Nocardioides sp. | reverse complement strand
CGGAGACCGCGACCACCTCGAGGTGGTCGGCGGGCACCTCGTCGTGCAGGACGCTGGTCACCAGCACGTCGCGCGGTCCGCCCTCGCGCACCACCTCGACGGCGGCGAGGACCTCGTCGAGGGTGCGGGTCGTGGTGCCGGACAGGAAGTCGAGCTCGAAGTGGTTGGGGGTGATCACGTCGGCGGCGGGCACCACGGTGTCGCGCATGAACTCGGGGATGCCGGGGCGCACGAACATGCCGCGGCCCACGTCGCCCATCACCGGGTCGCAGCAGTAGACCGCGTCGGGGTTGAGCTCCTTGACCCGCGCCACGGTGTCGAGGACCACCGAGCCGACGGCCGGGTCGCCCTGGTAGCCCGACAGCACCGCGTCGGCGTCGCCCAGCACGCCGCGGTCGTCGATGCCCGCGATCACCTCCCGCAGGTCGGCGGGGTCGAGCAGCGGGCCGCGCCAGGCGCCGTACCCGGTGTGGTTGGAGAAGTGCACGGTCAGCACCGGCCACACCTCGTGACCGAGGCGCTGGAGCGGGAAGACGGCGGCGGAGTTGCCGACGTGGCCGTAGGCGACCGAGGACTGGATCGACAGGATGCGCACGTCGCCATTGTGGGGAGCGGGGTCGCCCAGGGAAAACCCGCTCAGAAAACTAGAACAAGTTCCACTTGTGTCCTACTGTGGGGCCCGACACATTCCGAGGGTATGTCGCGTCCGCACGACGGAGACCGGTCCCTCGCACCGCCCGAGCGCATGGAGGCTCCGATGGCCAAGAAGGCACCCAGCAACGAGGCCGACTACGTGGTGGTCGGCTCCGGGAGCTCCGGCGCGACCATCGCGGGCCGGCTCGCCCAGTCCGGCGCCAGCGTCATCGTGCTGGAGGCGGGCAGGAGCGACGAGCAGTTCCTGGTCAAGAAGCCCGGGATGATCGGGCCGATGCACGCGGTGCCGCAGATCAAGCGCACCGTCGACTGGGGCTACTACACGACCCCGCAGAAGCACCTCCTCGACCGCACGATGCCGGTGCCGCGGGGCAAGGTGCTCGGCGGGTCGAGCTCGATCAACGGCATGGTCTACGTGCGCGGCAACCGCGCCAACTACGACTCCTGGGCCGCCGAGGGCTGCACCGGCTGGGACGCCGACTCCGTCAACCGCGCCTACCGGCGCATGGAGGACTACGAGGGCGGCGCCGACGAGTTCCGCGGCGAGGGCGGCCCGATCCGGGTGACCTACAACAAGGCGCCGCAGGAGGGTTCGCTGCAGTTCCTCGAGGCCACCGCCGACACCGTCGGCGCGCCGGTCCTCGACGACTACAACGGCGCCTCCCAGGAGGGCGTCGCGCGGATGCAGCAGAACGCCGCCGACGGCCTGCGCTACTCCGCCTCCCGCGGCTACATCCACCACCTCGCGCCGCCGAGCCTCGAGGTGCAGTCGCAGGTCCTGGCCACCCGCGTCGTCATCGACAACGGTCGCGCCAAGGGCGTGGTCGTGCGTGACAAGGACGGTACGACGCGCACGGTGCGCGCCGCGAAGGAGGTCATCCTCTCCGCGGGCTTCGTCGGCTCCGCCCAGCTGCTGATGCTGTCGGGGGTCGGGCACGCCCAGCACCTCAAGGACCAGGGCATCGACGTCGTCGCGGACCTGCCGGTCGGCGACAACCTGCACGACCACCTCTTCCACGCACTGACCTTCCACGCCACCTCGTCGGCCCTGCGCGGCAGTGCGCTGTTCTTCGGCAAGGGCGTCGCCAGGGAGGTGCTGCGCCCGGGGTCGACGTTCCTGGCGAACTCCGTCTTCGAGGTGCTGGCCTTCCTGCAGACCTCGCAGGCCACCGGCGGCATCCCCGACCTCCAGCTGCACCTGCTGCCGTGGGCCTACGTCTCGCCCAACCAGGACGCCCCCGTGCGCCACGAGGTCGACCAGCGCCCGGCCCTGACGGTGCTGAGCACCCTGATCTACCCCCGCAGCCGTGGCACCCTGCGCCTGGCCTCGGCCGACCCGACGGCGGCCCCGCTGATCGACCCGCAGTACCTCGCCGAGCCCGCCGACCTCGACCTGCTCGTCGAGGGCTCCGAGATCACCCGCGAGATCTTCGCCAGCAAGGCGTTCGGCGGGGCGGTGCGCGGCGAGATCCACCCCGGCTCGCACCTGCGCGGCAGCGAGCTGCGCCAGGAGATCCTCAACCGGGCCACGTCGGTCTACCACGGCGTGGGCACCTGCCGGATGGGCGTCGACGAGCTCGCGGTGGTCGACCCGGAGCTGAAGGTGCGCGGGATCGAGGGGCTGCGCGTCTGCGACGCCTCGATCATGCCGTCCATCACCGGGGGCAACACCAATGCGCCGGCGATCATGATCGGCGAGCGCGGCGCCGACCTCGTGCTGGGCCGGGGCTGAGCCGATGAGCCTCCAGCGCCCCGCCGTCCTGACCGACGACTTCCTGCGCCGCCTCGTGGCCCGGGTCCCCTCGACCTCGGGCGGGACCTGGAAGCTCACCGAGGTCTACACCGGCGAGCACCTCGTCGACCTGCCGCAGTCGACACCGGCCGACATCGAGCGCGCCTTCGAGGTCGCGCGCGAGGCCCAGCGGGCGTGGGCGGCCACCCCGCTGCGCCAGCGGCTGGCGGTCTTCAAGCGCGCCCACGAGCTGTTCGTCGACCAGGCCCTGACCACCGCCGACCTGATCCAGGCCGAGAGCGGCAAGAACCGGCGGATGGCGGTCGAGGAGACCTGCGACCCGCCGATGGTGATGAGCCACTACCTCAAGCGCGCGCCCCGGCTGCTCGCACCCAAGCGGCACGGTGGGCCGGTGCCGGTCGTGTCGCACTCGACCGAGATCCGCCAGCCCAAGGGCGTCGTCGGCATCATCGCGCCGTGGAACTTCCCGTTCGCCACCGGCATCTCCGACGCCATCCCGGCGCTGATGGCCGGCAACGCGGTGGTGCTCAAGCCCGACAACAAGACCGCGCTCTCACCGCTGCACGGTGTCGCGATGCTCGAGCAGGCCGGACTCCCGCAGGGGCTCTTCCAGGTCGTCTGCGGCGAGGGGCCCGACGTGGGGCCCACCCTCATCGACAACGCGTCGTACGTCATGTTCACCGGCAGCACCGCGACCGGCCGCACCATCGGTGAGCGGGCCGGGCGCAACCTGATCGGCGCCTGCCTCGAGCTCGGCGGGAAGAACCCGCAGATCGTGCTCGACGACGTCGACGCCGACGAGTGGGTGGCCAGCACGCTCTTCGGCGTCTTCGGCAACACCGGCCAGATCTGCATGCACATCGAGCGGATCTACCTGCCCGACAGCCGCTACGACGAGCTGAAGCAGAAGTTCGTGCGGGCCGCGGCGGCCCTCGACGTGCGGGCGTCGTACGACTTCGGGCCCGAGGTGGGCTCGCTGGTCTCGGTCGACCAGATGCACCGGGTGCTCTCGCACGTCGAGGACGCCGTCGCCAAGGGCGCGAGGGTGCTCACCGGCGGCCGTCCGCGCCCCGACCTGGGCCCGGCCTTCTTCGAGCCGACCGTGCTCGAGGGCGTGACCACCGACATGGAGTGCGGCGTGACCGAGACCTTCGGGCCGGTCGTGGCGCTGCACCGCTACCGCACCGTCGACGAGGCGGTCGCGCTGGCCAACGACACCGACTACGGCCTCAACGCCTCGGTCTGGGGTCGCGACCTCGACCGCGCCCAGGCCGTGGCGGCCCGCATCGAGTCGGGCAACGTCAACGTCAACGACTCCCTGGCCACGGCGTACGCGTCGAAGGGGACTCCGTCGGGCGGGGTCAAGCAGTCGGGCGTCGGCGCCCGGCACGGCGACCAGGGCCTGCTGAAGTACACCGACGTGCAGAACCTCGCGGTGCTCAAGAAGCAGGTGCTCGGGCCGCGCCCCGGCCAGGCGTACGACGCCTACGTCAAGCAGATGCTCTCGGGCCTGCGGATGATGCGCCGCACCCGTCTGCGCTGAGCGGGTCCGGGCCGACTCGGCGGGAGATCTCGGCCGGGTCAGCGGGGGATCTGGGACTGGTCAGCGGGAGATCTGGGCCGGGTCGCGGGGGAGGGCCCAGTCGACGGGGCTGCCGCCCTGCTCGACCAGCAGCCGGTCGACCTGGGAGAAGGGGCGCGAGCCGAGGAACCCCCGGTACGCCGACAGGGGCGAGGGGTGCGCCGAGGCGACGACCGGCACCGACCCGAGGTGCCGGCGCAGCCCGCCCGCCTTCGCGCCCCACAGCAGGGCGACCAGCGGCCCGCCGCGCGCCGCCAGCACCTGCACGGCGCGGTCGGTGACCTGCTCCCAGCCGCGGCCCCGGTGCGAGTCGGGGGCGCCCGCCCCCACGCTGAGCACCCGGTTGAGCAGCATCACCCCGGCGTCGGCCCACGCGGTCAGGTCGCCGTGCTCGGGTGCGGGGTGGCCGAGGTCGTCCTCGAGCTCGCGGTAGACGTTGACCAGGCTGCGGGGCACCGGCCGCACGTGCGGGTCGACGGAGAAGGACAGGCCCACGGGGTGCCCCGGCGTGGGGTAGGGGTCCTGGCCCACCAGCAGCACGCGCACCTGCGCGAGCGGGCGCTCGAAGGCCCGGAAGAGCCGGTCCTCGGTAGGTAGCCAGGCCCGGCCGGCCGCGGTCTCGGCGCGCAGGAAGTCCTGCACCTGCGCGACACCGTCGGCCACCGGCGCCAGGGCCTGCGCCCAGTCGGGGGCCATCCGGCCCTGCTCCACCAGCCTCGCCAACGCGTCCATGGCGGCGACCGTAGTCGGCTACCGGAAGCGGGCCCGGCGGGGGAGGAGGTGCCGGCGCCCGCGCTCGCCGACCTCGACGTCGAGGATCGCCTGGTGCGCGGCGTCGCCGGCCACGGCCGACTGGTTGGCCACCAGCACCGAGGTGCCGAGGAAGGTCGCGGAGCTGGGGGTGTCGAAGGGGACGCCGGAGCCGTTGTCGCCGGCCAGCGGCACCTCGGGGAAGCGCGCGACCTCCTCGCCGCGCGCGTCGAGCTCGACCAGCTGGGCGGCCAGACCGGCCAGGGCGACGTACACGTGACCGGAGCGGCCGATCCCGAACCCGTCAGGAAGGTCGCCGGGTCGGGAGGTCCACAGGGTCGACAGCTCGCCGGGCCGGCCGCGCCGGTCGACCGGCAGCCGCAGCAGCGCGCCGTTGGTCGGCAGCGTGGCGCCGGTGCCGATCGTCTGCTGGGCCACGAGCAGCTCGCGGCGCCCCTCCATCCACCGGATGCCGGTGGTGCCGAAGCCGGCGACCCCGTCGAGCTCGGGCGCGCGGAACCACTCCTGCACGCGTCCGGAGGGGCGGACGCGCCAGATCACGCCGTCGCCGTAGTCGCTGACGTAGAGGCCGCGCGGGCCCCAGGTGGCGAAGTTCGGCACCGCGCCCTCGGGCAGCCGGGCCACGGTGCGGAACCGGCCGGTGACGGTGTCGAGCGTCATCACCCGCGAGCGCGAGATCTCCAGCAGCACCAGCTCGCCGTCGCGGGTCTGGTGGGCCACCTGGACGCCGTGGTCGGCGTCGAGGTCCTGGCCCGGCACGGTCCACGAACGCAGCAGGGTGCCGCCGGCCGACCACTCGTAGACCTTCGACGGCGTGGAGGCGCGGCGGGGGTCGCGGGCCAGGTAGGTGCCGGCGTACACCCGGCCGTTGGTGTGGGCGTGCACGTACGCCGGGTAGCCGGGCGCGGGCACCAGCGAGAACACGCGGGTGTCCCACTTCTCCCGCTCGGGGGCGGCGAGAGCCGGGGCGGGGGCCGCCCCGAGCACGAGCGCCAGCGTCAGCACCCACCCGAGGCCGCCGAGCCGCAGGGCCCTCACAGCGCGTCCCCGACCTCGACGGCCGCGCGCTCGCCGGCCCGCACCGCGCCGTCCATGTAGCCCGACCAGTACGTCGAGGTCTCGGTGCCGGCCCAGTGCACGCGCCCGAAGGGGCGCCGGATCGCCGGGCCGAAGTCGACCATCGTGCCCGGGGCGTGCAGCGCGGTAGGCCCGCCGCGGGTCCACCGCTCGCGGGTCCAGTCGCTCTCGGTGTACTCGATGGGGCTCAGTGCCCGCTCGCCGAACATCTCGGCGAAGCCGTGCAGCACCGCCTCGCGGCGGTCTCGCCGGCGCATCGGGCCGTGCTCGCGCCAGGTGCTGCCGCCGACGAAGGCCAGGAGCACCCCGGGGGTGCCGGAGGGTGGCGAGTTGTCGAAGACCGCGCGCGCGGCGCCCGCGTCGTTGATGCCGAAGCCGTTGAGCCCGTCCTCGCGCCAGAACGGGGTCTCGTAGACCGCGTCGCACTTCATCAGCTGGCCCATGTCCATGTGGCGCAGCAGCTGGCGTCGGTCGGTCGGCAGCTGCGGGTCCCAGTCGATGTCGAGCACCAGCGGCGGCGGCGCGGCCACGACGACCCGCCGGGCCCGCACGGTGCCGCGGCGGGTGTGCACCAGGGCGCGCGAGCCGCGCTGCTCGATGCGCCGCACCGGTGCGCGCAGCGCCACGATGTCGCCGAGCCGGCGGGCCAACCGGATCGGGACCAGCTGGGAGCCGCCGACGAAGCGCCGCTCCTGGGCGCCGCCCGCGGTGTCGGCGTTGCGCGAGAACGTGCCGACGTGGGTCTCGTCGCCGCTGGCGGCGACGTACCAGAGCACGAAGAGCAACGACAGCTCGTCGGGGTCGGCGCCGAAGCCCGGCTGGGTCCACGACTTGATCAGGTTGCCCACGCCGCGGGGGTTCACCGCGTTGCGGCGGATGAACTCGCCCAGGCTCATGGCGTCCCACTCGCGCGCGCTGGGGTGCGACCAGGGGGCGCTGACGTCGATCTCGGCGGCCATCGAGTCGATCCGGGTCAGCAGCACCGCCGCGTCGGGCAGGATCGTCGGGTCCGGCGGCACGGTGCCGGAGTACTCCTGGCGCCCGGTCGTGGAGGAGACGTAGACGCTGTTGCCCTCGTTGTGCTGGAGGAAGGTGCGCACGCCCATCCGCTCGGCCAGCGCCGCGATGCGGCCCTGGGTGGGGCCGATGAAGGCGCCGCCGGCCTCGATGGTGCCGCCGGCGTCGAGGTGGTGGTTGAGCACCCGGCCGCCGACCCGGTCGCGGGCCTCGACGCACAGCACGTCGACACCGCGGCGGGCCAGCTGCTCGGCGGCCACCAGGCCGGAGATGCCGGCCCCGACCACGACCACGTCGACGCTGCGCGGCAGCGAGCCCTGCCGTCCGGCGGGCTGGGCGTCGCCGGCCGCCCAGAAGCCGGGCGCGAGGCCGCCGAGCGCCGCGCCGGCGCCGCCGCCGAGCAGCAGGCGGCGCGAGAGGGCGGGTGCGGGCCCGCGGTCGGTCCGGGGGGCGGGGGACGAGGGCGACATGGGGCTCCAACCGGCAGGAACATGAACATGTGTCAGATTCAGGACCGTAGAATACACTGCACCGCATGGGAGCGGAACGATCTCGGGAGGACCGGGTGGACCAGGTGGAGCGGGTGGACCCGGCGGTCGGCGCCGTGCGCCGGGTGCCGACACAGCAGCGCAGCCGGCAGCGGGTCGAGGCGATCCTCGACGCCGCCGAGACGCTCGTGCTCGAGCAGGGCGTCGAGACGCTCACGACGCGGGCGATCGCGCAGCGCGCAGGCGTGCCGGTCGCCTCGCTCTACCAGTACTTCGGCGACAAGGAGGCCGTGCTGCTGGCGCTGGCCGGGCGCGACATGGCCGAGATGGACGAGCAGGTCGCCTCCGACCTCGCCGGGCTCGAGGTGCTGAGCGTGGCCGGGGTGGTGCGGGCGGCGATGGAGGCGTTCGTGGTGGTCTACCGACGCCGGCCGGCCTTCGTCGAGATCTACCTGCGCGGCCGCGGCAACGCTGCCGTGGCCCGGTTCGGGCGGGCCCACAACACCCGGGTCGCCACCGCACTGCGCGACTTCGCCCTCGAGCACGGGCTGTGCCGCGAGGACCTCAGCCCGGCCGCCGCCGAGCTCGCCGTCGAGGTCGGCGACCGGGTCTTCCAGCTGGCCCACGAGCACGACGCCGCCGGCGACCCCGCGCTGGTCGAGGAGGGGGTGCGGATGATGACCGCCTACCTCGAGCGCTACGCCACCCCCGCCGGCCTCGAGGGCGTCCGTCCGTGACCCCCGGCCCCGAGCAGCACGCCGCCGTCGCCGCGGCGGCGCGCCGGCTGGCCCGGGAGGGCCTCGTCGTCGGCAGCGCCGGCAACGTCAGCCTGCGGGTCGGCGACGCGGTGCTGGTCACCGCCTCCGGCGTGGACCTGTCGCGGTGCGGGCCCGAGCACGTGGTGCTCGTCGGCTCCGGCGAGGGCACCCCCACCTCGGAGGTCGACCTGCACCTCGGTGTGCAGGCCGACACCGGGGCCGCCGCGGTCGTGCACACCCACGCGCCGAGCTCGACCGCCGTGGCGTGCGTGCTCGACGAGCTGCCGGTGCTGCACTACCAGCAGATGCTGCTCGGCGGGCCCGTGCGCGTGGCGCCCTACGCCACCTTCGGCACCCCCGAGCTGGCCGGCCACGTGCGCGCCGCCCTGGTCGGTCGCACCGCGGCGCTGCTGGCCAACCACGGCTCGGTCGCCGTCGGCGCCACCCTCGACGAGGCCGTCGACCGCGCGCTGCTGCTCGAGTGGCTGGCGGCCCTGCACCTGCGCGCCAGCGCCCTGGGCACGCCGCGCGTGCTCTCCGAGACCCAGCAGCACGACGTCGTGGCGGCCGCGCTCGCGCGCGGCTACGGCGACCCCGCGCCTGCCCGAGGAGGCCAGCAGTGAGCTCGCAGATGAAGGTCGCCGTCGTCGGCGTGCACGTGCTCGACACCCACGTCGTGGGCGTCGAGCAGGTGCCCGAGGGGTCCGAGGGGGCCCTCGTGGAGACGATCCGGATGTCGGCGGCCGGTACCGCCGGCGGCACCGGCCTGGTCCTGGCCCGCCTCGGCGCCGAGGTGGCGTCGTACGGCGCGGTCGGCACCGACCCGATCGCCGAGAGCCTGCTGGCGCTGCTGGGCGCCGAAGGCGTCGACACCTCCGGACTGGTGCGCAAGCCCGGTCACCAGACCTCCGCGTCGGTGCTCCCGGTGCGCCCGGGCGGCGAGCGCCCCGCCTGGCACTGCATCGGCGCCAACGGCGCCTTCACCCTCGACGACCTCGACCGGGCCGGGCTGGCCGGCCTGACCCACCTGCACCTCGGCGGCCCCGAGTTCCTCGGCGGGCCGGCCGCCGGCGAGCTGCTCGCCCATGCCCGTGGGCTGGGCCTGACCACGTCGGTCGACCTGCTCGCCCCCGGTGACCCCGATCTGCTGGCCTGGGTCGCCGACGCGCTGCCGCACACCGACTACCTGCTGCCCAACGACGAGCAGGTCCTGGGTCTCACCGGCGAGGCCGACCCGGCCGTCGCCGCCCGGCGCCTGGTGGCCGCCGGCGCCGGCTGCGTCGCGCTGACCCGTGGTGCGCGCGGCGCGCTGGTCGTGACCGCCGAGCAGGTGCTCGAGGTGCCGGCGTACGCCGTCGACGTGGTCGACACGACCGGCTGCGGCGACGCGTTCTCGGCGGGCTTCCTGCGCGGGCTCTCCCTGGGGCGCGACCACGCCGGCGCGGCCGCCCTCGGCTGCGCCACCGCGGCCCAGGTGGCGCGCGGGCTCGGCACCGACGCGGGATCCTACGACCTCGACTCGGTGCTGGCCTTCGCCGAGGTCG
>JBFGFQ010000112.1:0-9750 GCA_041579495.1 Nocardioides sp. | reverse complement strand
GAGGCGGGCCAGGGCGTGCCCGCGTCCGGTCGCCATCGCGGCGGGGCCGGCCACCTGGCCGGCGCCGCCGGTGAGCACGACGGCCAGCGGCGGCCCCGGCTCGACCTGCGGCAGGTCGGTGTCGCGCAGCACGAAGGCGCCCACGAGGGGCTCGTCGCGCTCGCGGTAGGCGACCAGGGCGGCGTCGAGCGGGGCGTCGCCCGGGGGGAAGATCGCGGCGTCGTCGACGAGACCGCGCCAGAGAGGTTCCGTGGTGGCAGGCACGCCGCTACTCTTACCACGACGCGGATAACGGACACATCTGTCCGACTTTCGAACAGTGAGGAGCGGGGCCGTGGCCTACTACCGACGACTCGGCGAGGTGCCCGGCAAGCGGCACACCCAGATGCGCGACCCCGAGGGCGACCTCTACCGCGAGGAGCTGATGGGGGAGGAGGGCTTCTCCTCCGACTCCTCGCTGCTCTACCACCGTGGCGTGCCGTCCGCCCTCGTGGCCACCGAGGTCTGGGAGCTGGCCGACCAGACCCGCACCCCCAACCACCCGCTCGCCCCGCGCCACCTGCGCCTGCACGCGCTCGAGACCGGGCCCGACGCGGTCACCGGGCGCCGGCTGGTGCTCGGCAACAACGACGTGCGGATCTCCTACGTCGTCACCGGCGTCGACGCCTCCCCGCTCTACCGCAACGCCATCGGCGACGAGTGCGTCTTCGTCGAGGCCGGCAACGGGACGGTCGAGACCGTCTTCGGGGCCGTGCCCTACCGCGCCGGCGACTACGTGGTGGTGCCGCGGGCGACCACGCACCGCTGGCTGCCGGCCGAGCCGAGCCGGCTCTACGCGATCGAGGCCAACAGCCACGTCGCCCCGCCGAAGCGCTACCTCTCGCGCTACGGGCAGCTGCTCGAGCACGCGCCGTACTGCGAGCGCGACCTGCACGGCCCTCACGAGCCGCTGCTGGCCGAGGGGACCGACGTGGAGGTACTGGTCAAGCACCGCACGTCGGCCGGCGTCGTCGGCACCCGGATGGTCTACGACACCCACCCCTTCGACGTGGTCGGCTGGGACGGGTGCCTCTACCCCTACACGTTCAACATCGACGACTACATGCCGATCACCGGCAAGGTGCACCAGCCGCCGCCGGTGCACCAGGTCTTCGAGGGCCACAACTTCGTGGTCTGCAACTTCCTGCCCCGCAAGGTCGACTACCACCCGCTGGCGATCCCGGTGCCGTACTACCACTCCAACGTCGACTCCGACGAGGTGATGTTCTACGTCGCCGGCGACTACGAGGCCCGCAAGGGCTCGGGCATCGGCCTCGGCTCGGTCTCGCTGCACCCCGGCGGCCACGCCCACGGCCCCCAGCCCGCCGCGATCGAGGCGTCGCTGGGCGCCGAGGCCTTCGAGGAGTCGGCCGTCATGGTCGACACCTTCGCCCCCCTCGAGCTCGGCGAGGCCGCCCTGGCCGTCGAGGACCCCGACTACCCCTTCAGCTGGGCCGGCCGCCGCCTCTGACGAGCAGTCACTTCCGCACCACCGACAGGTCGACCGCGCACCGGCCGAAGGTGCCGAACTGACTGCTGGACGGTGCGAAAGTGACCGCTCGTGCGTCAGCGGGCGGCGCGCAGGTGGGCGTCGACGGCGGCGGGGGCCAGGGCGGCGTCGATGGCCAGCGCCGCGCAGCCCAGCAGGCCGGCGGCCTCGCCGTGGGTGGCGGGCAGGAAGCGCAGGTCGCGCACCGCGCCGGGGTGGGCGCGCGAGTAGAGGCTCTCGCGCACCCCGGCGGTGTAGAGGTCGAAGGCAGCGCCCATGTCGCCCCCGACCACGATCGCGTCGGGGTGCAGCAGGTTCACGGCCACCGTGAGCACCTCGCCGAGCCGGCGTCCGGCCTCGCGCAGCAGGCTGCGCGCCAGCGGGTCGCCGTCGAGCGCCAGGGCGACGAGGTCGCGCACGTGCCGCGCCTCGATGCCGGCCTCCTGCAGCCGCCCCACCAGCGCCCAGCCGCCGGCGATGGTCTCGAGGCAGCCGGTGGTCCCGCAGCGGCACAGCAGGTCGCCGGCCGCGTCGACGCGCGTGTGGCCCAGCTCGCCGGTCGTGCCGCGGCGCTCGCCCACCATCCGCCCGTCGGCCACCATGCCCAGACCCAGCCCGGTGGAGGCCTTGACGACCAGCATCGTCGGCGCCGCCGGCACCCGCCCGAACATCTCCGAGCGGGTCAGGGCGGCGGTGTCGTTGTCGAGGTGCAGCGGCGCGTCGGTCAGCGCGGCGACGTACGACGCCAGGTCGACGCCGTCCCAGCCCTTCAGCACCGGCGCGTCGACGCTGGTGCCGCGGGCCGGGTCGACGCTGCCGGGCAGGCTCATCCCGACGCCGATCACCGGCGGCGCGACCCCCTCGAGCAGCTGGCGCAGGCGCTCGACGACGTCGGGCATCAGCTCGGAGGCGGCGACCCCCGGCTCGTGGTCGCGGGTGTCGCTGCTGATCTCGCGCCCGGCGAGGTCGAAGACGCCGACCTGGCTGCGCGAGCGGCCCACCGCGACGGCCAGCACCACCGCGGCGTCCGGGTCGAGGGCCAGGGCGCCCGCGGGGCGGCCGCCGGTGGAGGACTGCTCGCCGCCTTCCGCGAGCAGTCCGGCGGAGAGCAGGGCGCCCAGCCGCGCGGTCACCGCGCCGCGGGACAGGCCGGTCAGGCGCACCAGGTCGGAGCGGGTGCTGGCCCGCCCGGTACGCACCAGCGTCAGGAGGTCACCGGCGCTGGAGCCGGCGTGCGGGCCGGGGCGCGAGAGGGGGCTGCTGTCGTGCATTCCGCGATTACAGCACCGACTTTTGCTCGAAACAATCAGAAGTGCGCTTGTAACGATCCAAAGTTCCTGGCACCGTACTCGTCATGACCTCTACCGACGTGGCTGCCACGCTGCCCCAGGCGTGCGACTTCACCGTCTTCGGTGGCACCGGTGACCTGGCGCTGCGCAAGATCCTCCCGGCGCTCTACCACCGTGACCTCGAGGGCCACCTGCCCCCCGACACCCGGATCATCGGCGTCTCCCGCTCCGAGATCGACGACGAGGGGTACCGCGCCGAGGTGCGCGCCGGCCTCGAGACCCACCTCGCGCCCGAGCACCTCGACCCCGACGCGGTCGAGCGGCTGCTGGCTCGCCTGCACCACCTGTGCCTCGACGCCGGCTCCAGCGAGGGCTGGCACCTGCTGCACGACCTGCTCAAGGACCGCCCGCACGCCGACGAGACCGTCCGGGTCTTCTACCTCGCGGTCGCGCCCCGGCTCTTCGGGCCCACCTGCGAGCGGCTCGCCGAGATCGACGTCGTCGACGAGCGGGCGCGCGTGGTGATGGAGAAGCCGATCGGTCACGACCTCGCCTCGGCCCGCGAGGTCAACGACGCGGTCGGCCGGGTCTTCGAGGAGCGGCAGATCTTCCGCATCGACCACTACCTGGGCAAGGAGAGCGTCCAGAACCTGCTGGTCACCCGCTTCGCCAACACGTTCCTCGAGCCGCTGTGGAGCTCGCGCTGGGTCGACCACGTGCAGATCACCGTGGCCGAGACCGTCGGTGTGGGCGGCCGCGGCGGCTACTACGACCACGCCGGTGCGCTGCGCGACATGGTGCAGAACCACCTGCTGCAGCTGCTGTGCCTGGTCGCGATGGAGCCGCCGACGTACGTCGGCCGCGAGAACGTGCGCGACGAGAAGCTCAAGGTGCTGCAGGCCCTCAAGCCGATGAGCGCCGACGACGTCGACCGCGACACCGTGCGCGGGCAGTACGTCGCCGGGCTGACCGCCGAGGGCCCGGTGCCGTCGTACGCCGACGACCTGGCCGGCCCCGACCCGGCCGCCGCCACCGACTCGTGGACCGAGACGTTCGTGGCCCTCAAGGCCGAGGTGCGCAACTGGCGCTGGGCCGGGGTGCCGTTCTACCTGCGCACCGGCAAGCGGATGGACCGCCGGGTCTCCGAGATCGTGGTGGTCTTCAAGGAGCCGCCGCACGCGATGTTCCCGGGCTCCGAGGGCGCCACCACCCCCAACCGCCTGCACATCTGCGTGCAGCCCGACGAGGGCATGCGCCTGCACCTGACCGCCAAGGAGCCCGGCCCGGGCGGCATCCGGCTGCGCCCGGTCTCGCTGGACCTCTCCTACGCCGACGCCTTCGACCAGCGCTCGCCCGAGGCCTACGAGCGGCTGCTGATGGACGTCATCCGCGGCAACCCCACGCTCTTCATGCGCCGCGACGAGGTCGAGGCCGCGTGGTCGTGGGTCGAGCCCGTGCTCGCCCGGTGGGCCGACTCGCCCCAGCGGCCGCGCCGCTACCCCGCCGGGACCCCCGGCCCCTTCGCCGCCGCCGCGCTGCTCGAGCGCGACGGCCGAGCCTGGCAGGAGACCGACCAGTGACCAGCACCCCCAGCAGCCCCGGCCCCGTGCCGCTGCACCCCGTCGTCGAGTCCGTCACCGAGCGGGTCGTGGCCCGCAGCGCCGCCACCCGCGCGGCGTACGTCGAGCGCAACCGCGCCGCCGGCCAGGCCGGCCCCGCCCGCACCCGGCTGGCCTGCGCCAACCTCGCGCACGGCTTCGCGGCCGCGGAGCCGGCCGACAAGGAGGCGCTGCGCGGCACGGTGAAGCCGAACCTGGCGATCCTCACCAGCTACAACGACATGCTCTCGGCGCACCAGCCGTTCGAGACCTACCCGCGCCAGCTGAAGAAGGCGGTGATCCGCGCCGGCGGCATCGCCCAGGTCGCCGGGGGAGTGCCCGCGATGTGCGACGGCATCACCCAGGGCCGGGCCGGCATGCAGCTCTCGCTGCACAGCCGCGACGTGATCGCCATGTCGACCGCGATCGGGCTCTCGCACGACATGTTCGACGCCGCGATGATGCTCGGCGTCTGCGACAAGATCGTGCCCGGCCTGCTCATCGGCGCGCTGTCCTTCGGGCACCTGCCGACCGTGTTCGTGCCGGCCGGGCCGATGGAGTCGGGCCTGGGCAACAAGGAGAAGGCCGCGGTGCGCCAGCGCTTCGCCGAGGGCCTGGCCACCCGTGACGAGCTGCTCGCGGCCGAGTCGGCGTCGTACCACTCGGCCGGCACCTGCACGTTCTACGGCACCGCCAACTCCAACCAGCTGCTGATGGAGGTGCTCGGCCTGCACCTGCCCGGCGCCTCCTTCCCCAACCCCGGTACGCCGCTGCGCGCGGCGCTGACCGACGCCGCGGCCGCCCGGCTGACCGCGATCGCCCGGGGCCGGGCCGAGGACGCGCCGATCGGCGACGTGGTCGACGAGCGCTCGCTGGTCAACGCCTGCGTGGCGCTGCTGGCCAGCGGCGGCTCCACCAACCACACGCTGCACCTGGTCGCCATCGCCCGCGCCGCCGGCGTGGACCTGACCTGGGACGACCTGTCGGAGCTGTCGGCCGTGGTGCCGTCGCTGTGCCGGATCTACCCCAACGGCTCCGCCGACGTGAACCACTTCCAGGCCGCCGGCGGCATGGCGTTCCTGGTGCGCACCCTGCTCGACGCCGGGCTGCTGCACGAGGACGTCCTGACCGTCGCCGGCCGGGGGCTGCGCCGCTACACCCAGGAGCCCCGCCTGCTCGAGGACGGGACGGTGACCTGGGTCGACGGCCCCACCGACTCCCTCGACCACGACGTGCTGCGCCCGGCCACCGACCCCTTCGCCCCCGACGGCGGGCTGCGCGTGCTCGACGGACCGCTGGGGCGCTCGGTCATCAAGACCAGCGCCGTGGCAGGGGAGCACCGCGTGGTCACCGCCCCGGCCGTGGTCTTCGAGGACCAGGCCGACCTGCTCGCGGCCTTCGAGCGGCACGAGCTCGACGGGCGCGACCTGGTCGCGGTCGTGCGCCACCAGGGCCCGGCCGCCAACGGCATGCCCGAGCTGCACAAGCTCACCCCCGCGCTCGGGGTGCTGCAGGACCGGGGCCAGAAGGTCGCGATCGTCACCGACGGCCGCATGTCGGGCGCCTCGGGCAAGGTCCCGGCCGCCATCCACGTGACCCCGGAGGCCGCGCTCGGCGGACCCCTGGCCCGCATCGTCGACGGCGACATCGTCACCGTCGACGCCGACGCGGGGGTGCTGACGGTCGCCGACCCCGAGACCGTGCTGGCGCGCCCCGCCGTCCAACGGCCCGAGGGCGCCACCGACCTGGCCGGCACCGGCCGCGAGCTGTTCGCGATGTTCCGCGCCACCGTCGGGCCCGCCGACGCCGGCGCCAGTGTCTTCCCCTTCCCCGCGGCCCAGGAGGCCCCCGTTGCCCAGCACGCCTGAGTCCCTGCTCGACCTCGCGCCCGTCGTCCCGGTCGTCACCGTCGAGACCGTCGCCGAGGCGGTCCCGCTGGCCCGGGCCCTGGTCGCCGGCGGGCTCCCGGTCATCGAGCTGACGCTGCGCACCCCGGTGGCGCTCGAGGCGGTCCGCGCGGTCGCCGCCGAGGTCCCCGAGATCACGCTCGGCGTCGGCACGGTCACCACGCCCGCCCAGGCCGAGCAGGCGGCCGAGGCGGGGGCGTCGTTCCTGGTCTCGCCCGGCACCACCCCCGGGCTGCTCGCGGCCATGCTCGGCACCGGGCTGCCCTTCCTGCCCGGCACCGCGACCGTCTCCGAGGTGCTCGCCGTCCTCGAGGCGGGGGTGAGGGAGATGAAGCTCTTCCCGGCCGAGGCGTCCGGGGGAGCGGCGTACCTGCGCTCGCTGGCGGCGCCCGTGCCCGCCGCCCGGTTCTGCCCCACCGGCGGCATCACCCTCGCCAGCGCCCCCGACTACCTGGCCCTGCCCAACGTCGGCTGCGTCGGCGGCACCTGGATCACCCCGCGCGACGCCGTCGAGTCCGGCGACTGGGTGCGCATCGAGAAGCTGGCCGCCGAGGCCGCCGCCCTCCGCTGACCCGTCCCAGATCTCCCGCCGACCCGTCCCAGATCTCCCGCTGACCCGTCCCGAATCTCGCGCCGACCCGGCCTGGATCTCCCCTCGAGTCGGCCGGGACGTCTGCCGAGGCGGCATCATGGTGGGGTGGAGGAGCGGGACGCAGCCGGCCAGGCCGACGTGACCGGCGAGTGGGAGTTCGACGCCGAGGTGTGGCTGGCCGAGGGCGGGTCCTGGGCGTTCGTGACGCTGCCCGACGACGTGGACGCCGACGTCCGCCTGCTGTCCGGGCCGCCCGCGGGCTTCGGCTCCGTGCGGGTCGAGGTCACGCTGGGCGCCACCACCTGGCGCACGTCGGTCTTCCCCGACCGGGTGCGGGGCTTCGTGCTGCCGGTGAAGAAGCAGGTGCGCACCGCCGAGCGTGCGTCCGTCGGCGACCGGGTACGGCTGCGACTGCGGCTGGCGAGCGGCTAGTCCGCTACGTGTCGATCCGGGCCGGGTGGACGGGGGATTTGGGCCGGGTCGGCGGGGGATCTGGGCCGGGTCGGCGGTTAGTCTCGGGAGGGTGAGCAACCCCGACCCGCACCCCGACGCGGTGACGTGCGCCCCGGGCCCGCCGACGGCGGGGGTGGAGGTGCTGCCGGCGCGCGAGGTGCCGCTCGGCGGCCCGCGCGGGATGCTCGTACGCCGCACGCTGCCGCAGCGATCGCGCTCGCTGATCGGCGCGTGGTGCTTCGTCGACCACTACGGGCCCGACGACGTCGGCGCCACGGGCGGGATGCGGGTCACCCCGCACCCGCACACCGGGCTGCAGACCGTCAGCTGGCTCTTCACCGGCGAGATCGAGCACCGCGACTCGGCCGGCCACCATGCGGTGGTGCGGCCGGGCGAGCTGAACCTGATGACCGCCGGGCGGGGCATCAGCCACTCGGAGATCTCGACGGCGTCCACCGGCACCCTGCACGGCGCGCAGCTGTGGGTCGCGCTGCCCGACGCCGCCCGGCACACCGACCCCGGGTTCGAGCACCACGCCCCCGAACCGGTCGAGGGCGAGGGCTGGCAGGCCCGGGTGTTCCTCGGCGAGCTGCTCGGCCGGCGCTCGCCGGTGCGCACCCACACCCCGCTCGTGGGGGCGGAGGTCCTGCTCGACCCCGACGCGACGCTGCGCCTCGACGTCGACCCCCTCCACGAGCACGGGGTGCTCGTCGACCTCGGGTCCGTGGAGGTCGACGGGGTTCCCGTGGCCACCCACGAGCTCGCCCACGTGCCGCTCGGCCGCTCGACCACCACCCTCGTCGCCGGCGACGAGCCGGTGCGGCTGCTGCTGCTCGGCGGCACGCCCCTCGGCGAGTCGATCGTGATGTGGTGGAACTTCGTGGGCCGCAGCCACGAGGAGGTCGCGGCCTACCGCGAGGAGTGGCAGGCGCAGGTCGAGCGCGACGGCGAGGTGGTCGCCGACGCCCAGGACGTCGCCCCGGGCCGCTTCGGCGTCGTCGAGGGCGACCACACCCGGCCCATCCCCGCGCCGGCCCTGCCCCACGTCCGGCTCCGGGAGCGCGGGTGAGCGGACCCGTCGGGCCCGTCGTCGGCGACGACGGCGTGCCGCGCTGCCCGTGGGCGGGCGCCGCGCCGAGCACGATGCGCGACTACCACGACCAGGAGTGGGGCCGGCGGGTCGAGGGCGAGAGCGCGCACCTCGAGCGGCTGACCCTGGAGGCCTTCCAGTCGGGCCTGTCGTGGGCCACGATCCTGGCCAAGCGGCCGGCCTTCCGCGAGGTCTTCGCCGGCTTCGACGCCGAGCGGGTCGCGTCGTACGACGCCGGCGACGTCGAGCGCCTGATGGCCGACGCCCGGATCGTGCGCAACCGCCGCAAGATCGAGGCGGCGCTGACCAACGCGGCCGCCACGGTGGCGCTGCGCGCCGACGGCGGGCTCGAGGCGCTGGTGCGCTCGCACGCGCCGGCCGACCCGCCCGCGCCCACCACCACGGCCGAGCAGCAGACCACCTCGCCCGAGTCCCTGGCGCTCAGCAAGGACCTCAAGCGACGCGGCTTCGTCTTCGTCGGCCCGACCACGATGTTCGCGCTGATGGAGGCCATCGGCGTCTTCGACCCCCACCTGGTCGGCTGCCACCGTCGGGGACACTGACCCCGTGCTGCTCGGACTGCTCTGGCTGCTCGCCTGCCAGCTCGTCGGCGAGCTGGTCGTCGACGCCACTGGCATTCCCGTGCCCGGGCCCGTGGTGGGCATGGTGCTGCTGCTGGTCGTGCTCGTCGTCCGCGACCCGCCCGACGACAGCCCCGTGCACCGCACCGCCGACGCGGTGCTGCCGCACCTGCAGCTGCTCTTCGTGCCCGCCGGCGTCGGCATCGTCGCCTACGCCGGGGTGCTGCGCGACGACCTGGTGGCCGTGGTCGTGGCGCTGGTCGGCTCGTGGTTCCTGGGCCTGGCCGTCGTGGGCGTCCTGGCCGACCGCCTCGGCCGCCGCACCCGCGTCGTCGACGGCGAGAGGTGAGCCCCGGATGAGCACCGCCGTGGACGCCCTGCTCGACCAGCCGCTGCTGTGGCTGGTGCTGACCCTGCTGGCCTACCAGGCCGGCCTGTGGCTGCGCGACCGCACCGGGTCGCACCCGCTGGCGCAGCCCGTGCTGGTCGCCATCGTGCTCGTCGGCACGCTGGTGGTGCTCCTCGACGTCGACTACGCGTCGTACGCCGACGACACGGCGCTGATCACCTTCGTGCTCGGCCCGGCCACGGTCGCGCTCGCGGTGCCGCTGCACCGCCAGCTGGCCCGCCTGCGGGGCTTCGTGCTGCCGTTGCTGACCGCCGTCGTGGCCGGTGCCGTGGTGTCGGTGACCACGGTCGTGGGGCTGGTGCG
>JBFGFQ010000111.1:0-9798 GCA_041579495.1 Nocardioides sp. | reverse complement strand
TGGCGCTGTGCGGCGCGGGCGACGACCAGCGGCTGCGCGTCGTCGACGCCGACTCGCTGCGGCCGCTGGCCGGCAAGGACCTGCCCGACCCGGCCGGCGGGCCCGGCTGCGACCGGGTGGCCTTCCACCTCGACGACCTCGACCGGGTCGTCGTGCCCACCGCCGACCGGCGGATCCTGGTGGTGGCCACCGCCGACGGCGCCGGTGAGGCCGACCTGACCACCGAGGAGACCCACGACCTCGGCGACCTGCTGCCCGACGACGACTGCCTGCTGGCGGTGCTGCCCGACAGCGACGAGCGCACCTGGTTCGTCACCCGCCAGGGCCGCGCCGGCTTCGTCGACCCGCTCGGCGGCCCGCCGCGGCTGCTCGAGCTCGGCGAGGAGGTCGCCAACCCGCTCAGCGCCGGCCCCGACGGGGGCGTGTACGTCGTCACGGTCGCGGCGCTGCACCGCCTCGACGTGCGCGGCGGCGAGCCGGTGGTGACCTGGCGCAGCGCCTACGAGCGCGGCAGCGCCACCAAGCCCGGCCAGCTCAGCCAGGGCAGCGGCACGCCCGCCACGCTGCTGGCCGACGGGCTGGTGGCCATCACCGACAACGCCAACCCGCGCATGCACGTGGTCGTCCTCGACGCCGCCGACGGTGCCCGGGTCTGCCAGAGCGAGGTCTTCGGCGACGACGCCTCGGCCACCGAGAGCTCCCTGGTCGCGGTCGGGCGCGGGGTCGTGGTCGCCAACACCCACGGCTACGACGGGCCGCTGCGCACCGTGCTGGGCCGGGTGCCCACCGGCGGCCTGGCCCGCATCGACGTCGTGGGGCGCGAGTGCGTGCCCGCCTGGACCTCCGACGTCGTCGTCCCGTCCTCGACCCCCGCCCTCGACCCGGGCTCGGGGCTGCTGCACGCCTGGACCAAGCGCCGCAGCTGGTGGGGCGTCGACGCGTGGTACCTCTCCGCGCTCGACGTGCGCACCGGGCGCCCGGCGTTCTCGGTGCGCACCGGCCGCGGCCCGCTGCACGACAACCACTGGGCGCCGGTCACCCTGGGCCCCGGCGGCGCGGCGTACGTCGCCACCCTCGGCGGGCTGGTGCGGGTGCGCGACGAGCAGCGCTGAGGCCGCCCTGCATGAGTCCCCGGCCGACCGGGGACTCATGCACTTGTCAGGTGTTGCAACCCCTGACAAGTGAGCGACTCGCCCGACCGGTCCGCCCCCTGAGGTACGCCGAGGTGCGCCGGGGTCAGGGGTAGCTGATGCCGGTGACCTGCTCGCTGATCTCCCACAGCCGCCGCTGGGCGCCCTCGTCGTGGGCCAGCGGCCGCGCGGTGGTCACCTGCGGGGCGCCGCCCATCTCGCCGAGCCCGCTCGGGCCGCAGTAGGTGCCGCCGGGCAGGTCGGCGGTGGCGGCCATCAGCGTCGGCCACGCCCCGTGGGCCACCGGCTGCGAGACCGCCTTGACCGCGGCGTCGAGGATGCTCGCGACCCCGCCGCTGGTGCGGCCGTACTGGCCGTTGACCGCGAGGTGGCTGCCGGCGAAGCCGGGGTGCGCCGCCGTGGCGAGCACCGGCACCTCGGCGCCCCGGCAGCGCCGGTCGAGCTCGAAGGTGAACAGCAGGTTGGCCAGCTTGGAGCGCGCGTACGTCGGCCAGCGCGCGTAGCGCCCCGCCGTGCTGCGCGGGTCCTCCAGCGGGGCCCGGCGCGCCGCGCGGTGGAACTGCGACGACACCGTCACCACCCGGCCGGCCTCGCTGGCGACCAGCTGGGGCAGCAGCAGGCCGGTCAGCAGGAACGGCCCGAAGTGGTTGGTGGCCATCTGCAGCTCGAGGCCGTCGGCGGTGCGCGAGTACGGCGTGCCCATCACCCCGGCGTTGTTGACCAGCACGTGGATCGGGCCCAGCCGGCCCGCGGCCGCGGCCGCGCGGCGTACCGACGACAGGTCGGAGACGTCGACGAGCAGCGGCTCGAGGTCGGCGCCGCGCACCTCTGCCTCGATGGCCGCCCGCGCCTCGTCGAGCTTGGCCTGTGTGCGGCCGGCGAGCACCACGCGGGCACCCCGACGCGCCAGCTCGAGCGCGGTGGAGAAGCCCAGCCCGCCGACCGACGGCCCGGTGACCACGATGGTCCGCCCGGCCTGGTCGGGGATGTCGGCGAGCCGCCAGGTGTCGGTGGCGGGCGCGCTCACGGGGTGGTGGCCATCGACGCGACGAGCCGGGCGCCGAGCTCCTCGTCGCCCTCCACGCGGACCGCGCCGGGCTCGACGTCGCAGCGTCCGCCGACCAGGCGCACGAACGAGTCGCGGTCGAGGTCGAGGGTCACCGTCGGCGCGGCCGGGGGAGCCACCGCACGGCCACGGCCGTCGTCGCCGACCGCGAACGCGACCGGCTCGCAGCCCTCGACCCGCAGCAGCAGCGTGGTGCCGGCCGGCGCGCCCACCTTCTTCCCGAGCACGTAGCCCATCGACTCCGAGAGGTAGTCGATGGTGTGCTGCGCCGGCGCGGTGTCGAGGCCGCCCGGGCGGCCGGTGGCGCGCCGCACGTCCTGCTCGTGCATCCACACGTCGAGGGGGCGGTTGCGCAGCAGCGTGCCCCAGCTCCACGGTACCCCGCCGAAGGACCGCTCGGGCTGCGCGGCGGCGTCGGTGGGCGGGTCGGCCAGCAGCGCCGTACGCCGCGCGGTCGCCGCGGAGCGGATCTCGTTGATGATCGCGTCGGGCGAGGCCTCGCGGCGGTTCACGACGCCGATCTCGGTGTAGAGGTTCATCAGGCCCTTGCAGTGGGCCGGCTCGCCGACCTCGGCGTGCTCCTCGACCCCGGTCGCCAGGACCTGCTCGAGGTGGGCCACGTGGGAGGCGACCGCGCGCACGTCCCAGCCGGCCAGGTCGGTCGGGGTGCCCCACTCGGCCTCGTCGAGGTCCTCGAGCAGCGCGGTGAAGTCGTCGATGGCCTGCCACCAGGTCTCGGTCCAGCCGGTGAGGAGGTCGCGGTCGTCGGGGTCGCTCATGCGCCGCAGCCTAGGGGCCCTCCGACCGGCGACGACAGGCCCTGTCCGCCCGCGTAGGCTCGGTCGTCGACGAGAGGGGTGTTCCGATGCCGGCGACACGTTCGGCGCGAGCGCGCAGGGCCACCGCGGAGGCCGGTCCGCTGGCCGCCGTCACCATCGACGTGGGGCCCGACGACGCGTTCGTCTACCGGATCGCCTGCGCCGAGTGCACCACCTCGGCCTCGGCCCGGGCCACCGGGCGCACCCAGCGCCGGCCGTGGTCGACGTACCGGCCGGGGGCCGACAACGGCTACCTCGCCGCGATGGACCGGTGGACCTTCCACCTCACCGAGCAGCACCCGGGCCGGCAGGCGCCGTGCCTGGCCTACCTCGAGGCCGCCCAGCAGCGGTTGCACGAGCGGCGCGAGCAGGGCTGAGCCCCACCGCGCACCCCGGTCAGACCGTCGCGGGGGTGAAGCGCACCGCCATCACGGCGATGTCGTCGTCGAGGTCGGCGTCGACCAGGTCGCGCAGCACCGCGTCGAGGAACTTCTCGACCGGCAGGCGCGCGTGCCGCGAGCCGGCCTCGCGCAGCCGCTCGAGGCCCTCGTCGAGGTGCTCGCCGCGGCGCTCGACGAGGCCGTCGGTGTAGAGCAGCAGGGTGGCGCCGTCGTCGACGAGGGTGCGCTGGTCGGTGCGCTCGACGTCGGGCAGCACCCCGATCATCAGGTCGGGCGGACCGTCCTGCAGGTAGGCGCCCCCTCCCTCGGGGCCCAGCAGCAGCGGCGGCGGGTGCCCCGCGTTCGTCCACGCCAGCCAGTGCCCCGCGGAGCCGTCGCCGGCCTCGATCCGGGCGTGCACCATCGTGGCCAGGCCGTCGACCTCGAGGTCGTGCAGCGCGTGGTCGAGCAGCCGCACGTTGGCCGCCGGCCGGTCGTCGACCGCCCAGGTGATCGCGCGCAGCATGTTGCGCACCTGGCCCATCGTCGCGGCCGCGCCGAGGTCGTGGCCCACGATGTCGCCGATCATCAGCGAGGTGTCCCCACCGGGCATCACCACGGCGTCGTACCAGTCGCCGCCCACCTGGTCGCGCGCCGCCGCGGGCCGGTAGCGCGCGGCGATCTCGTGGCTGGTGCTGCGCGGCAGCGCCGGCAGCAGCGCGCTCTGCAGCGTCACCAGCGCGTCGAGGCGCTCCTGCACCAGCAGCGCCCGGCTCACCGCCTGCGCGGTGTACGACGCCAGCGCGGTCATCGTGGTCAGGTCGTCGTCGCTCTGGTCGCGGGTCTCGTCCCAGATCAGGGCCATCGCGCCCAGCGCGACGCCCGCGGAGTCGTAGAGCGGCAGGAAGGCGCGCGCCTCCCCGACCTGCGCGCGCAGGTCGAGGTCGAGGTACTCCTCGTTCTGGTGGGCGCGGTCGCGGAACCAGACCGGCGCCTGGCGCACCATCGCGCTGCCGAGCGGGTTGGAGTGGTCGCGGCCGAGCTGCTGGTTGAGCTGGGCGGAGCGCCAGTCGTCGCCGGTGCGCGGCACGTAGTGCAGGCGGCCGTCGTCGGTGGACGGCTCCGCGGTGCCGGGGTGCAGGCTCGTGTCGTCGATCCAGATGCCGGCGCGCGAGCAGCCGAGCTGCTCGACCGAGACCTGCTCGACGGCCACGGCGACGTCGCCGAGGGTCCGGGTGCTGGCCAGGCCCTCGCTCAGCGCGAGCAGCACCCGGCTGCGCCGCCACAGGCTGGCCGCCGACTCGGCGGCCACTGCCGCCTCCTCGCGCAGGCCGCGCTGGGCCAGCTCGCTCGAGCAGGCCGCGGCGAGGTCCTGGAGCGAGGCCAGGTCGGCGCCGCTCCACTCGCGGGGGCTGTGCGTGATCGCGCAGAGCGACCCGACGATGCGGCCGCGGTGGTCGCGGATCGGGTACCCGGCGTAGCCGACGACGCCGAGGTCCGGGATGGCCAGGTTGGAGCGCAGCCGCTCGTCGAGCCGGGCGTCGGAGATCACCAGGGGCGCCTGGTCGGCGACCACCCACTGGCAGAAGGAGTGCGAGAGCGGGGTCTCGCGGGAGGTGGCGACCTCACCGGTGAGCCCGTCGGCGCCGACGAAGACCTGCCGCTGCTCCTCCACCAGGCTGACCAGCGCGATGTCGGAGCCCAGGGACCGCCGCACCATCCGCGCGTACCGGTCGTAGGTGACGTGCAGCTCGGCCTCGGATCCTGCCCGGAGGTCGGGGTGGAGCATGGCGTGCGACCTCCGTCGTCTCAGGTCCGCCACGGTATCGCAGGGCGGTCCCGCCGCGGGCGGCAACGCTCGCGCCCGACACAATGGGCGGGTGCGAGTACGAGCCCCTGAGCTGGTCGGCCGCGGCTGGCTCAACACCGACGGCCCCCTGTCCCTGAGCGACCTGCGCGGACGCTTCCTGCTGCTGGACTTCTGGACGTTCTGCTGCGTCAACTGCCTGCACGTCCTCGACGAGCTGCGCCCCCTCGAGGCGGCGTACGCCGAGGAGCTCGTGGTGGTCGGGGTGCACAGCCCCAAGTTCGCCCACGAGGCCGACCCGGTGGCCCTCGCCGCGGCGGTCGAGCGCTACGGCGTGCACCACCCCGTGCTCGACGACCCCGAGCTGGTCACCTGGCAGGCCTACACCGCCCGCGCCTGGCCGACCCTGGTGCTGGTCGACCCCGAGGGCTACGTGGTCGCGCAGTACGCCGGCGAGGGCCACGCCCACGCGATCGAGGCGCTGCTGGCCGAGCTGGTGCCCCAGCACCGCGCGCGCGGCACGCTGCAGCCCGCGGGGTCGCCGTACGTCGCGCCGGAGGTGGAGCCCACCGACCTGCGCTTCCCGGCCAAGGCCGTGCCGCTGCCCGACGGCCACGTGCTGGTCGCCGACGCCGGGCACGACGAGGTCGTCGAGCTCGACGCCGAGGGGGTCGTGGTGCGTCGCACCGGCGGCTTCCGCGAGCCCAACGGGCTGTGCCTGCTGCCGCCCGACGTGGCCGCCGAGGTCGGGTACGACGTCGTGGTGGCCGACACCGTGGGCCACCGGCTCGCGGGGCTGGCGCTGGCCACCGGCGAGGTGCGCACGCTGGCGGGCGACGGCGCCCAGTGGATGCCGGGCGACGGCACCGAGCGGCTGTCGTCGCCGTGGGACGTGGCCTGGTGGGGCGAGCGGGTGTGGGTCGCGATGGCCGGCATCCACCAGCTGTGGACCCTCGACCCGCGCACCGGCGAGGTGGCGGTCGCGGCCGGCACCGCCCACGAGGGCCTGCTCGACGGCCCCGCCGGGCAGGCGTGGTTCGCCCAGACCTCCGGGCTGGCCCCGGCCGGCGACCGGATGTGGCTGGCCGACAGCGAGACGTCGTCGCTGCGCTGGGTCGACGCCGACGCCGACACCGGCCCGGTGGTCGGCACGGCCGTGGGCAGCGGCCTCTTCGACTTCGGCTTCCGCGACGGCGACGCCGAGCAGGCGCTGCTGCAGCACCCGCTGGGCGTCACCGTGCTGCCCGACGGGTCGGTGGCGGTCTGCGACACCTACAACGGCGCGGTGCGCCGCTTCGACCCCGTCACCGCGACCCTGACGACCCTGGCCACGGGCCTGGCCGAGCCGAGCGGGGCGCACCTCGACCCCGCCGACCCCACCGTGCTGGTGGTGGTCGAGTCGGCCGCGCACCGGCTCACCCGGGTGCCGCTGGGGTCGGTGGCCACCGTCGACGGCTTCGCCCACTCCACCCAGCGCCCGGTCACCGAGGTGGCGGCCGGTGTCGAGCTCGTGGTCACCTTCGAGCCGCCGCCGGGCCAGAAGGTCGACGACCGCTTCGGCCCGCCCTCGCAGCTCGTCGTCGAGTCCACCCCGCCGGGGCTGCTGCGCGAGGGCTCGGGTCGCGGCACCGCGCTGACGCGCACCCTGGTGCTCGACCCGCACGCCGGCGAGGGCGTCCTGCACGTCGCCGCCCGGGCCGCCTCCTGCGACGCCGAGGGCGGCGAGGGCGCCGCCTGCCGGATGCACCAGCAGGACTGGGGCGTGCCGGTGCGCGTCGTCGACGGCGCCCCCGCGGTGCTCACGCTGCCGCTGGGCGGGGTCGGGTGAGCCACCCCGCCGCTCCCACCCTCAGCGCGATCCACCGCTACCCGCTGAAGTCGGGGCGCGGCGAGCGGCTCGCCGAGGCATCGGTGGAGCCGTGGGGCCTCGCCGGCGACCGGCGCTGGATGGTGGTCGACCCCGACGGGCAGGCCCTCACCGCGCGCGAGGTGCACCCGCTGCTGCTGCTGCACCCCGAGATCACCGCCGGCGGCCTGCGGGTCGAGGCGCCCGGTCGCCGCCCGCTCGACGTGGCCACTCCTGACCCGGAGCGCCAGGTGCCGGTGCGGCTGTGGCGCTCCGAGCTCACCGCCGCGCACGCGGGGGAGGCGGCCGACGCCTGGCTGGGCGACGTCCTCGGCCGCCCGGCGCGCCTGGTGCACCTCGACGACCCGACCCGCCGCCCGGTCTCGGCCGAGTACGCCGACCCGGCAGACCGGGTCTCCTTCGCCGACGGCTACCCGCTGCTGGTGACCACCGAGGCGTCGCTGGCCGCGCTCAACGACGAGGTGCTCGAGCGCAGCCAGGGCGCCCACGACAGGCTGCCGATGACCCGCTTCCGCCCCAACGTGGTGGTGGCCGGGGTGGACGCCTGGGCCGAGGACGACTGGCGGCGGGTGCGCATCGGCGGCGTCGTCCTCCGCGCGGTCAAGGGCTGCGCCCGCTGCGTGATCACCACGCTCGACCCCGACAGCGCCGAGGGCGGCAGGGAGCCGATCGCCTCGCTGGCGCGGATCCGCCGCTGGGACGGCGCCACCTGGTTCGGCACCAACCTGGTGCCCGACCTGCCCGGCGGGCGGCCCGTCACGATCCGTGAGGGTGACGAGGTCGAGGTGCTCGAGGCGGCCGAGCCCGGCGCGGGGCCGATCCGGCCGGTGCGCTGAGGCGGGTCAGCCGAGCGCCAGCGAAGCGGCCAGGCCGAGCATCACGACGCCGATGAGCAGGTCGAGCACCCGCCAGGCGCCCGGGCGGGCGAAGAGGCCCGAGGCCAGCCGGGCGCCGTAGCCGAGCCCCACGAACCACACCACGGAGCCCAGGGCCGCGCCGGCCGCGAAGGCCCAGCGGCCCTCGGCGCCGTAGCCGCTGGCCAGCGAGCCGAGCAGCAGCACGGTGTCGAGGTAGACGTGCGGGTTGAGCCAGGTCAGCGCCAGCGTGGTGAGCACCGCCGGCACGAGCCGGGTCACGCCCTGGGCGGCGGCCTCGAGGGTCTCCCCGCCGCGGGCCGCCCGCCGCAGCGACAGCACGCCGTACGTCGCCAGGAAGAGCGCGCCCGCCCAGCGGACCACCACCAGCACGCCCGGTGCCTGCTCGACGAGGGTGCCGATGCCGGCCACCCCCGCGGCGATGAGCACCGCGTCGGAGACCGCGCAGACCGCCACCACGGGCCCGACCTGCTGGCGGGCCAGGCCCTGGCGCAGCACGAAGGCGTTCTGGCTGCCGATCGCGACGATCAGACCGAGGCCGGCGAGGAGTCCGGCGAGGGCGGTGGAGGTCATGTGCCGAGGCTATGCGTGGTCGGGGCGTGAAGGCCAACGAATGTTCCTGAGCATGCATTAGCGTTGCTTCATGACGTTCGCCGCCGGCCAGCTGGCCGCCCTGGTGTCGGTGTGCGACACCGGCACCTTCGAGGCCGCCGCTCGCGCGTTGCACGTGACGCCCAGCGCCGTGAGCCAGCGCGTCCGCGCCCTGGAGTCGGAGGTCGGTCAGGTGCTGGTGCGGCGCGCCACGCCCTGCACGCCGACGGAGGCGGGCGCCACCCTGGTCCGGCTGGGACGTGCCCAGGCGCTGCTGGCGGCCGAGGCGCGTGCGGAGCTGGGGGTCGACGCCCAGGAGTCCGGAGACGTGCCGCTGCGCGACCTGGGTGTCGCCGTCAACGCCGACTCGTTGGCGACCTGGTTCCGCGAGGTGCTGGCGGGCGTCGCCGCCTGGCCCGGCGTGGCGCTGACGCTGCACGTGGAGGACCAGGCGTGGTCGCACGACCTGCTGCGCGACGGCCGGGTCCTCGGCGCGGTCACCAGTGACCCGGTCGCCGTCCAGGGGTGTCGTGCGGAGCCGCTGGGCACGCTGCGCTACCGACCGGCCGCGGCCGCGCGGTTGGTCCCGCCCGGCGCTGCAGCTCGTCCGGACTGGTCGGGGCTGCCGATGGTGGTCTTCAACGACAAGGACGCGCTGCAGGACCAGTGGTTGCGGCGGCGTGGGGCGGCGGCGCCCCGGGTCGTGCACCGGGTGCCCACCTCGGCGGACTTCGTGGCCGCCATCGAGGCCGGGCTCGGCTGGGGGATGGTGCCGGAGCCCCAGCTCGACCCGGCGGTGCGCTCGGGGGCGCTGGTCGTCCTGGGGGGCGACGAGCACCTCGACGTGGCACTGCACTGGCAGCGGTGGCGGCTCGAGTCGGCCCTGCTCGACCGCCTCAGCGACGTCGTGCGCAGCGCAGCGCGACGACACCTGGAGCCCTCGGGCTCCCCGGACGTCAGGCGGTGAGGACCCAGTGACCCGGCCACTGCTCGACCCAGGTGGGGTCGGGTGGCATGAGGCCGGGTGGGTCGGGTGCTCTGGTGCGGGCGCTCTGTCCTGCGGGGGAGGTGACTTCGACGTCGTGGGGGTCGAGGTCGTCGCGGTGCAGGGCGGTGTGGGTCCAGCCGGGTTCTTCCTTGAGCTGGTTGCAGCTGGTGCAGAGGCCTTGGCCGTTGCTGGTGCTGGTGGGGCCGCCGGCGTGGTCGGGGGTGATGTGGTCGTGCTGGCGGATGGGGGCGTTGC
>JBFGFQ010000110.1:0-9820 GCA_041579495.1 Nocardioides sp. | reverse complement strand
GCGGCCGGCGCCCCCGAGCCGTCGCGCACCACCGCGTCGGCGCTGCGCACCGCCCGGCCGGGCGACCCCGTGCTGGTGTCGGTGCCGGGCCCGTCGGCCGTCGTCGAGGCCGCCGACGCGATCGCCGCCGGCCACGACGTGATGATCTTCAGCGACAACGTGCCGCTCGAGCACGAGGTCGCCCTCAAGCGGGCCGCGGCCGAGCGGGAGCTGCTGGTGATGGGCCCTGACTGCGGCACCGCGGTGCTCGACGGCGTCGGCCTCGGCTTCGCCAACGTCACCCGCCCCGGCCGGGTCGGCATCGTGGCCGCCTCCGGCACCGGCTGCCAGCAGCTGCTGGCGCTGCTCGACCACGCCGGGGTGGGGGTGTCGTGGGCGCTGGGGGTCGGCGGGCGCGACCTCGGCTCGGCGGTCGGCGGCCTGGCCACCCGCGAGGCGCTGCGCCGCCTCGACGCCGACCCGCGCGTCGACACCGTCGTGCTGGTCTCCAAGCCGCCCGACGACGACGTCGCCGCCACCCTGTCGTCGTACGTCGACACGTTGCGCACGCCGGTGCACCTGGCGCTGCTGGGGCCCGGGCGCCCCGACCTCACCGCGGTCGCCGAGCAGGTGCTGACCGGCCTCGGGGTGCCGGTGCCGGCGTGGCCGGTGGCCGGTGCGGTCCAGCGCGAGACGCGTGGTGAGCTGCTGCGCGGGCTGTTCGCGGGCGGCACCCTGGCCCAGGAGACGACGCTGCTGGCCCGCGCGGCCGGCGTGCCCCACGACGTCGTCGACCTCGGCGACGACGACCTGACCCAGGGCCGGGCGCACCCGATGATCGACCCGACCCTGCGGCTCGAGCGGATCGCCCACGCCCTCGACCACCCGCACACCGGCGTGGTGCTGCTCGACGTGGTGCTCGGCCACGGCGCCGACCCCGACCCCGCCGCCCGGCTGGTGCCGGTGCTGGGCGGCGCCGCCCGGCCGGTGGTGGTGACCCTCGTCGGCACCCAGGCCGACCCGCAGGACCTGCCGAGGCAGCGCGCCGCGCTCGCGGAGGTCGCCGAGGTGCACCTGTCGAACGCCGGCGCCACCCGGCGCGCGCTGGCCCTGCTCACCGGAGGAGCGCGATGAGAGTCGTCACCGTCGGCGCCGACCTGTTCGGCGACGCCCTCGAGGCCCAGGCGGTCGGGGTGCAGCGGGTGGAGTGGCGACCACCGATGCCCGGCACCGAGGACGACCTGGCCACGCTGGCCGTCGACCCGCTGCGCGCCGTGGCCGACGCCCGCGCCGTGCAGGCGGTCATCGACACCACGGCCGTGCTGGTCGACGTGCTTCCGGCCACCGAGGCCCTCGGGCTGCAGCGCGGTCAGTTCCTGCACGCCGGCCCGCCGTTGACCTGGGAACGGGCCTCCGGACCGATGCGCGGCGCGCTGATGGGCGCCGCCGCCCTCGAGGGGCTCGTCGACGACCCCGAGGACGCCCCCGCCCTCTTCGAGTCGGGCCGCGCGACCCTCGAGCCGTGCCACCACCACGCCGCGGTCGGACCGATGGCCGGCGTGGTCGCGGCGAGCATGTGGATGTTCGTGCTCGAGGACCCCGCCACCGGCCGGCGCACCCACTGCACCCTCAACGAGGGCCTGGGCAAGGTGCTGCGCGACGGCGCGTACTCCCCCGAGGTGCTGACCCGCCTGCGCTGGATGGGCGACGTGCTGGGCCCGCTGCTGCAGGGCGCGGTGCGCGCGGTGCGCGACCAGCAGGGGCCCGTCGACGTCAGCGGGGTGCTGACCCAGATGCTGCAGATGGGCGACGAGGCCCACAACCGCAACCGCGCCGGCACCCTCATGCTGCTGCGCGACCTGGCGCCCGCCCTGGTGGCCGGTACCGAGCACGGCGGCCGCGCCGCCGACGTCGCCGAGGTGCTGCGCTTCATCGGCGGCAACGACCACTTCTTCCTCAACCTCGCCATGCCGGCCTGCAAGCTGGCCCTCGACGCGGCCCGGGGCACCGAGGGGTCGGCGATGGTGGTGGCGATGGCGCGCAACGGCACCGACTTCGGCATCCAGGTCGCCGGCACCGGCGACGAGTGGTTCACCGGGCCCGCGCAGGTCGCCGACGGGCTGTTCCTGGGCGACTACGGCCCCGACGACGCCAACCCCGACATCGGCGACTCCGCCATCACCGAGACCGCCGGCATCGGCGGCTTCGCGATGGCCACCGCGCCGGCGATCGTGCGGCTGGTCGGCGGCAGCGTCCCCGACGCCCTGGCCACCACCCGGCGGATGCACGAGATCACGCTCGCCGAGCACCCGCGCTGGGCGGTGCCGGTGCTCGACTTCCAGGGCACCCCGACCGGCATCGACGTCACCCGGGTCTGCCGCACCGGTGTGCTGCCGCAGATCAACACCGGCATGGCCGGCCGGGTCGCCGGCACCGGGCAGGTCGGCGCCGGGCTGGTCACCCCGCCCGCCGAGGTCTTCCCCGCGGCGCTGGCACGCCTCGCCGAGCTCAGTCGTGAGCGGGCGGCTCAGGCTGCACGGGCGGCTCAGGCCTGAAGAAGGCCACCGACAGGTCGACCCGCCCCGAGGACCGCAGCGCGGTGCCCTCCGCCAGGTACGCCTGGCGCGCCTCGCCGTCGTGGCTGGGCGGCAGCGTGCCGTCGGCGCGCACCACCCGCCACCACGCGACCGCGCCGCCGTGGGTGGCCATCACGTTGCCGACCCGGCGCGGCCCGTAGCGGCCCACGGCCTCGGCGATGGCGCCGTACGTCGTGACGCGGCCCGGTGGCACCTGCTCGACGCACGACAGCACGTCCTCGACGTAGTCCTCCGGGTGCCGCACGCCGCAGAACCTACCCGTGGGCTCAGCCCAGCGGCGAGGCGGAGAACGGCTCGGTGCCGGTGGCCAGCCGCAGGCCCTTGATGCCCGAGTGGCGGCGCGCGAACCGAAGCTCGGAGGCCAGGTCGCCGACGCCGTTGCTCAGCGGCAGCGGCGCCAGGGCCACCGTCGACAGGGTCCCGAACGCGGCGCCCTCGGCGTCGAGCAGGCCCGAGCCGGAGTCACCGGGCACGCCCGGGGTCAGCGTGTAGACGTCCCAGCTCCAGTCGCCGTAGGCGCCGACCGAGACGCCGTACTTCGGGGAGAGCAGGGTGGTGGGGCGCAGGCTGGACTGGCCGTAGCTGTAGACCTCGGAGCCGGCCGGGGCGCCCTCGCGCGACAGGCCGGTCGGTCCGCCGAAGAACGGCACGCTGGGGTTGACCGCACGGACGAACCGCTTCTGCAGGCGCACCAGGGCGAAGTCGTTGTAGTCGCAGGTGTCGGGGTCGGTGGTGCCCACGCGCGCCATCGTCTCCCAGGAGGAGTAGGCCAGCCGGCCCCGACCCACGGTGGTGCCGCCGGAGGCCAGGTTGCCGCCCTGCGCGAAGCGCACCTTGGTGCCCAGCGGCAGGCTCGGGGTGGTGCAGCCACTGGTGTCGGTGGCCTCCCCCAGGCCGGCGCAGTGCGCGGCGTAGCCGACGTACACGCGTCCGCGCCTGTCGGTGTAGACGAAGTTGGCGGTGCACTGCGCGCCCTCGGTGTACATCTGCACGCCGGGGGTGATCGTGGCCTCCGAGACCGGCGCCCAGGCGTCGAAGCGCCGCGCGGGGGCGGCCCCGGCGGGCCCCGGCAGCACCAGGCCGGTCACCACGGCGGCCAGCACGGCGAGGACGAGGGCGGCACGGGCGGGGACGGATCGGGTGCGCATGGTCCCTCAACGAGCGATGCCCCCGCTCGGCTACGCGAGCGGGGGCACCGGATGACCGACCCGGAGGCCGACCTGAGGAGACTCAGAGCAGCGGCGAGAAGGGCTCGGTGCCCAGGGCGAGCTCGAGGCCCGCGATGCCGGAGTGCTGCTGGGCGAAGGACAGCTCGCGGTCGAGGTCACCGATGTTGTTCGACGCCGGCAGCGGCAGCAGGCCGAGCGTCGACAGCGTGCCGATGGCCTCGCCGTCCTCGCTGACGAACGCCGAGCCCGAGTCGCCGGGCACGCCCGGGGTCACGGTGTAGAGCGGGTGGCTCCAGCCGTCGTCGGCGGCGCTGTCGCCGAGGCTGGTGCCGGTGTGCGGCGAGAGCGGCTCGAGGCCGCCGCGCAGGCTCGAGTTGCCGTAGGTGTAGACCTCGTCGCCGGCGGCGGTGCCGTCGGTGTCGATGCCGGTCGGGCCGCCCCAGAACGGGATGCTCGGGTTGACCTTCGCGACGTCGGCGGCGTCGACCTTCACCAGCGCGAAGTCGTTGTAGGCGCAGGCGTTCTCGTCGGTCGTGCCGATGTCGCGCATGGTGCGCCACGACGAGTACACGAGCTCGCCGCTGCCGAGCTCGGTGCCACGGCTGAGCAGGCTGCCGCCCTCGCGGAAGGTGACCTCGGTGCCCAGGGGCAGCGAGTCGTTGAGGCAGCCGTTGGTGTCGGTGGCCTCACCCAGGCCCGCGCAGTGCGCGGCGTAGCCGAGGTAGACGTTGGCCGCGGCGTCGGTGAAGACGAAGTTCGAGGTGCACTGGGCGCCGTCGGTGTACATCTGCGTGCCGGGGGTGATCGTCGCCTCGTCCGCGGGCGCCCAGGTCGGCGCGGCGACGGCGGGGGCCGACGTGGCGGCCGCGGCGCCCAGGCCGGCGGCGGCGAGCACGGCGAGCGCCCCGGTGGCGCGACGGGCGGTGGATGCGGTGGTGCTGGCGGTCCTCATCGGTGAGATGTCCTCCCTGTGGTGGCGGGTGGCCGGCCCCGAGACGGGGGCCACCTCAACCTCACAACGAGCGACATCGCAAAGGGTCACGCCCGGATGGCCATTTCTGACTACCCGGGCGTGACCCGTTCGGGCTATGCGCCCCTGCTCAGTACGACTGCCTCAGCACCAATGCCTCAGTACGACGGCTGGCTGGGGTCGATCTGGTTGACCCAGGCGACCACGCCACCGCCGACGTGGACGCTGTCGTCGAAGCCGGCGCCCTTGAGCACCGCGAGCGCCTCGGCCGAGCGCACGCCCGACTTGCAGTGCAGGACCACCTGCTTGTCCGCGGGCAGCTGGCCCAGGGCGTTGCCGTTGAGGAACTCGCCCTTGGGGATCAGCACCGAGCCGGGGATCTTGTTGATCTCGTACTCGTTGGGCTCGCGCACGTCGACGAGCACGAAGTCACGCTCCCCGGCCTCGCGCTCGGCCAGCATCGTCTCGAGCTGGGTGACCGAGATCGTCGAGCCGGCCGCGGCGTCGGCGGCGTCCTCGGAGATCGCGCCGCAGAAGGCGTCGTAGTCGATCAGCCCGGTGACGTCGGCGTTCGGGCCGCACAGGCGGCAGTTGGGGTCCTTGCGCACCTTGAGCTTGCGCCACTCGAGCTCGAGGGCGTCGTAGATGACCAGCTTGCCGATGGCCGGGTCGCCGGCCCCGGTCAGCAGCTTGATGGCCTCGTTGACCTGGATCGAGCCGATCGAGGCGCACAGCACGCCCAGCACGCCGCCCTCGGCACAGCTCGGCACCATGCCCGGCGGCGGCGGCTCGGGGTAGAGGCAGCGGTAGCAGGGGGCGTCGTCGGCCATCGACGGCGCGAAGACCGAGGCCTGCCCGTCGAAGCGGTAGATCGAGCCCCACACGTAGGGGATCCCGAGGAAGTACGCCGCGTCGTTGACCATGTAGCGGGTCGCGAAGTTGTCGGTGCCGTCGACGATCAGGTCGTAGCCGCGGAAGACGTCCATGACGTTGTCGTTGTCGAGGCGCTCCTCGTGCAGCACCACCTCGACGTACGGGTTGGCCTCGGCGAGCGACTCCTTGGCCGAGACGGCCTTGGACTTCCCGATGTCGGACTGGGTGTGGATGATCTGGCGCTGCAGGTTCGACTCGTCGACCTCGTCGAACTCGGCGATGCCGATGGTGCCGACGCCGGCGGCGGCCAGGTAGAGCAGCGCGGGGCTGCCGAGGCCGCCCGCGCCGATGACGAGCACCTTGGCGTTCTTCAGTCGCTTCTGACCGGTCATCCCCACGTCGGGGATGATCAGGTGCCGGCTGTAGCGGCGGACCTCGTCGACGGTCAGCTCGGCTGCCGGCTCCACGAGTGCTGGGTAGGTCACTGCTGGGCTCCTCGGTCGGTTCGCGGTGTTCCCTCGCTGGGGTCTGCTCGACGCAACAGCGTGCGGTCGCGTCCTGTTCCCAGGCCGTGCCCATCGTGCTCGCGCTGCGCCCGTCGTCCCGCGGCGTCCCGTCATCCGGACCGGCGCTACCGCGGGGTAGGCTCGCGCCGCACCGTAAAGGACCCGTCACCCGCACCCCTGAGGAGGGCAGTCGTGCCAGCTGGCCAGTACGACGTCGAGGCCGCCACCGACGCGCCCTCCCGGCAGCGCGGTGCGCGGATGCCGCGCCGCGAGCGCCGCGCCCAGCTGCTCGACTCCGCGCTCGGGGTCTTCGTGGCCTCGGGCTACCACGCCGCCGCGATGGACGACATCGCCGAGCGCGCCGGGGTCTCCAAGCCGGTGCTCTACCAGCACTTCCCCGGCAAGATGGACCTCTACCTGGCGCTGCTCGACATCGCCTGCGACCAGGTCATCGAGAACTGCCGGGCCGCCCTGGCCTCCACGCCCGACAACAAGCAGCGCGTGGCCGCGACCATCGACGCCTTCTACGACTACGTCGCCGACGACAACGGCGCCTTCCGGCTGGTGTTCGAGTCCGACCTGACCAACGAGGCCGCGGTGCGCCAGCTCGTCGACCGGGTCACCACCGAGTGCGCGGCGATGATCGCCGAGGTGATCCGCGACGACACCGGGCTGCCCGACGAGGCCTCGCGCCTGCTGGCGGTCTCGCTGGTGGGAATGGCGCAGGTCAGCGCGCGGTTCTGGCTCAACGACACAGCGGGCATCGACCGCGCCGACGCCACCGCGCTCATCGCCGGCCTGGCCTGGCGCGGCATCCGCGGCTACCCCAAGACCGACGAGCACTGAGCCGTCGGCCCCGCCCCAGAGTCCAGCAGCACCCAACAGGAGGAGGACCCGTGGAGGTCAAGATCGGCATCCAGCAGGCCCAGCGCGAGCTGAGCATCGAGACCGACGAGACGGCCGAGCAGGTGCAGCAGCAGGTCGCCGCCGCCGTCGAGTCCGGTGGCGTCGTCACCCTCACCGACACCAAGGGCCGCACCGTGCTGGTGCCGGCCGCCAAGCTCGCCTACGTCGAGATCGGCACCACGACCGTCGGGACGGTCGGCTTCCGCAGCTGACCCCGGTCCCGGGCGGGCGCAGCGGGGCGGGGGCCGCCGGGCGGGGCGGGGCCGGCTCAGGAGTCGAGGCCCAGCTCCGCCATCCGCTCGGTGTGGCGCTCGGTGAGCCGGGTGAACATCCGTCCCAGCGCGGCCAGGTCGAGCCCGGGGCGGTCCACGCCACCGGCCAGCAGCGCCGAGAGCGCCTCGCGCTCGGCCGCCACCCGCTGCGCCTGGATCAGCGCCTCCCCCATCAGCCGCCGGCCCCACAGGGCCAGCCGGCCGCCGAGGCGGTGGTCGCGGACGATCGCCGCCCGCACCCGCTCCACGACGAAGTGCGCGTGCGGGCCCTCCTCGAGCGAGGACAGCACCAGCTCGCGGGTGCCGGCGTCGAGGTAGGCCGCGATCTCGCGGTAGAAGTCGTCGGCGAGCCCGTCCCCGACGTAGGCCTTGATCAGCCCCTCGTACCAGTCCGAGGGGGCTGTGTGCTCGTGGAAGAGGTCGAGCGCGTCGCGGAAGGGGGCCATCGCGGCGAACGGGTCGCCGCCGAGCTCGCGGATCCGCCCGTGCAGCCGCTCGACCCGGCCGACCTCGCTGGCCGCCATCTGCGCGATCGCCAGCTTGTCCTCCAGCGTGGGGGCCAGCTTGGCGTCCTCGGCGAGCCGCTCGAAGGCCGAGATCTCGCCGTAGGCCAGCACGCCGAGCAGGTCGACGACGGCCTCGCGGTAGGCGGGGTCGGCCAGCGCGAGCTCCGCCTCGCGCGCCCGGGAGGCGGGCGTGTCGCCGGCCTGGGATTCAGTCATGCGCGCACCCTACCGATACCCTGGCCCCATCGAGCGCTGCGCCGGTGCCGCCACGAGCGGGCACCCGGGCACGGCGCCGAGGCGGGAAACCACCCGCCAGCATGTGCGCGGCAGACGCGCCAGCGAGCTTTCCGAGTCCGCCGGGTCCGCCGCTCCGAGCCACCCGGCCCACCGCGGCTGACGACGAAAGCAGACGAACAACGTGACCACCTTCCGTGACCTGGGGGTCCTCCCCGGGATCTGCGACGCGCTCGAGCGCGCCGGCATCACCACTCCCTTCGCCATCCAGGAGATGACCCTCTCGGTCGCCCTGATGGGCACCGACCTCATCGGCCAGGCCCGCACGGGCACCGGCAAGACCCTCGCCTTCGGCATCCCGGTGCTGCAGCGAAGCACCGCCCCCAGCGACCCGGCGTACGCCGACCTGCCGCAGGGCAAGCCGCAGGCCCTCATCGTCGCCCCGACCCGCGAGCTGGCCCTGCAGGTCTCCAACGACCTCGCCCTGGCCAGCAAGGACCTGGGCCTGCGCGTGCTGACCGTCTACGGCGGCGTGGGCTACGAGCCCCAGCTCGAGGCGCTCGAGAGCGGCGTCGACATCGTCGTGGGCACCCCCGGCCGCCTCATCGACCTGGCGCACCGCAAGGTGCTGGACCTCGGCCACGTGCATGCGCTGGTGCTCGACGAGGCCGACGAGATGCTGGACCTCGGCTTCCTGCCCGACGTCGAGCGCCTGCTCAAGATGACCCCCGAGACCCGGCAGACGATGCTGTTCTCGGCCACGATGCCCTCCGCGATCGTCGCGCTGGCGCGCACCCACATGCGCCACCCGATGAACATCCGGGCCGAGTCGTCGTACGAGAACGCGACCGTGCCGGCCACCGCGCAGTTCATCTACCAGGCCCACGACCTCGACAAGCCCGAGATCATCGGTCGCATCCTGCAGGCCGCCGACGCCGAGAAGATCATCGTCTTCACCCGCACCAAGCGCCAGAGCCAGCGGGTGGCCGACGACCTCTCCGAGCGCGGCTTCGCCGCCAGCCCGCTGCACGGCGACATGGCGCAGGTCGCGCGCGAGAAGGCGCTGACGAAGTTCCGCGAGGACAAGATCCGGGTGCTGGTGGCCACCGACGTCGCCGCCCGCGGCATCGACGTGCGCGGCGTCTCGCACGTCATCAACTACACCTGCCCCGAGGACGACAAGACCTACGTGCACCGCATCGGCCGCACCGGTCGCGCCGGCGCCTCGGGCATCGCGATCACCTTCGTGGACTGGGCCGACCTGCACCGCTGGAAGATGATCAACAAGACCCTCGACCTGCCCTTCGACGAGCCGCAGGAGACGTACTCGACGTCGCCGCACCTCTTCACCGACCAGGGCATCCCCGAGGGCACCAAGGGCCGCGTCGTCCCCGAGGCGCCCCGCGAGCCCCGCGCCCCGCGCGACGGCGGGCGCGACCGGGGTCGTGAGGGCGGCCGCGACGGTGGCCAGCGTCCCCCGCGCAACCGCGACCGCACCCGCACCCGCAGCCGCGCCGGCGACCCCGTCGCCGAGGTGAGCACCAACGAGGCCGGCGAGAAGGTCGAGAAGCCCGTCGAGGGCTCCGGCGACGGCTCGGGCACCCGCAGCCGCAACCGCCGCCGTCGCCGCCGCTCCGGTGGCGGCCAGGGCAACGGCGGCCAGGGCGACGCCCAGGGCAGCAACCAGCCCGCCGAGGCGGCCCCCCAGGCCTGACCAGGCCCAGATCTCCCGCTGACCCGGCGCAGATCTCTCATCGAGCCGGCCCGGATCTCGCACCCGCGAGGTCCGGGCTGGCTCGCGTCGTCTT
>JBFGFQ010000109.1:0-9925 GCA_041579495.1 Nocardioides sp. | reverse complement strand
GCCCCGTACGGCTCCAGCTGCGGTGCGGCCGACACGAGCAGGCCTCGCTGCCACAACCGGTGCACCACGAGGCCGGCGACCACCGCGCCCACCGAGCCGAGGGCGAGGTCACCGAGGGTGTCGGCGTAGGCGTGGCGCTTCTCGGAGGACTTGCTGATGAACGCGAAGTACTCGGCGATCTCCCAGCCGACCGCGGCGGTGACGCCGAAGGCCAGCGACCTCTCCACGACCGCCGCCACGGTCGAGCTGTGCCGCATCGTCAGCAGGATGACGGCCGCGGTGAGCAGCCCGGTGTTCACCAGGTGCATCAGGTCGTCGAACCAGACCACCGTGTCGTAGAGGTCGAGCCTGTTGCCGAGCGTGTCGGTGAAGCAGGTGGAGGTGATCAGCAGGTCCGCCACCCACGGGAACGACGTGCGCTCGCGCCAGAGCACCCACCACACGACCGGCACGGTGAAGGCGAGCATGGGGTAGGCGGCCGCGCGCAGCCCCGCCGCCTTGTCCTCCACGTTGCCCAGGTCGGGGAAGAGGAGGGACATGATCAGGAGCAGCACGAGACCCGCCTTGGCGGTCACGTCGAGACCCGCCACCAGGGGCGGGGTCGCAGGGCGCAGGGTGTCGCGGTCGGTCATCCGGCGCAACGCTATGCCACGGCGGCGCCGTTGCCGTGATGCGGCCTCCTCGGCACGCCTCCGGTGCGGTCGACCGAGCGGACCGCCTCAACCGTCCACGGCCCGCCGGACGGCCGCGACCGTGCGGCGCACGTCGTCCTCGGAGGTGGCGGCGTTGGAGACCGAGACCCGCACGACGTCGCGGTCCTGCCAGCGCGACGGCGACAGCCACACCTCCCCCGACCCGGTCAGCCGCGCGCTGACCTCCTCGGCGCGGCCCTCGCCGACCGCGAGGCAGACCTGGGTGTAGACGACGTCGTTGAGCACCTGGACGCCCGGCACGCCGTCCAGCCCGTCGGCGATGCCGCGCGCCCGCGCCGCCAGCCGCTCGACCTGGGCGGCGACCCCGGCCCGGCCCAGCGAGCGCAGCGCCGCCCACACGGGGACGCCGCGGGCCCGGCGCGAGAGCTCGGGCACCTGCTCGTAGGGGTTGCCGCGCCCGGCGGCGTCGGGCAGGTAGCTGGCGTGCACGCCCATCGCGCTGCGCACCGCCACCGGGTCCCTGACGACCACGATGCCGCAGTCGTAGGTGACGTTGAGGGTCTTGTGGGCGTCGGTGGCCCACGAGTCGGCGTCCTCGACGCCACGGGCGAGGCCGGCCAGGCGGGGCGCCGCGCAGGCCCACAGCCCGAACGCACCGTCCACGTGCACCCAGGCGCCGCGCTCGTGGGCGGCGGGGACGAGCTCGGTGAACGGGTCGAACGCCCCGGAGTGCAGGTTGCCCGCCTGCAGGCAGACGACGACGGGCTCGCCGTCCGGCACGCCTGCCAACGCGGCGTCCAGCGCGGCCGGGTCCATCCGCCCCTGGGCGTCGGCCGCCACGACCGTGGGCGCGCCCAGCCCCAGGTAGCGCAGCGCCAGGTCGACGGTGTCGTGACGCTCGGCCCCCACCAGCACGTGCACCCGCGGCGCGCCGGTCAGCCCGTCGCGGTGGACGTCCCAGCCGGCGCGGTCGAGCACGGCGTACCGCGCGGCGGCGAGCCCGGTGAAGTTGGCCATCGTCGCGCCGGTCACGAAGCCGACGTCCGCGCCGGCGGGCAGCCCGAGCAGGTCCAGGACCCAGCGACCGGCCACCTCCTCCAGCGCCGCGACGGCGGGCATCGCGTCGCGCAGCCCGGCGTTCTGGTCCCAGGCGCTCACCAGCCAGTCGGCACCGAGCGCCGCCGGGAGCGTGCCGCCCATCACCCAGCCGAAGAACCGCCCCGACTGGATGTTCAGCAACCCGGGCGGCGCGCCCAGCCCCAGCTCGTCCACCACCGCGACCGGGTCGGCGCCCTGCTCGGGCAGCGGCCCGCCGAAGGTCGCCAGCATCTCCTCGATGCCCACCTGCGGACCGACCGGGTGCTCGGGCGCCCCGGCCCGCCACGCCCGCGCGTGCGCCAGGGCCTGCTCGAGCACCGCGTCGTCGGACATCGCGCCTCCCTGGGTCTCCGGTGGACGTGCTCCCGAGGACCATCCTGACGACGCGCACGCCCGCACCGGCGTGTCGCGTGAGGATCGTCAGGACCGCACCCAGCTCCGGACGGCGACGAGCGCGAGCCCCGGAGGCCGGGCCGGTCTCAGACCCGGTGCAGCCGGCGCGCGGCCTCGGCGATCGAGCCGCTCATCGACGGGTAGACGGTGAAGGTCTGGGCCAGCTGGTCGGCGGTGATCGACTCGGCGACGGCCAGCGCCACCGGGTGGATCAGCTCGCTGGCGCGCGGGCCCACCACGACGCCACCGACGACGATGCCGGTGCCGGGGCGGCAGAAGAGCTTGACGAAACCGTCGCGCACGCCCTGCATCTTGGCCCGCGGGTTGCCGCCGAGCGGCAGCATCACGACCTCGGCCTGGATCTCGCCGTTGTCGACGGCCTGCTGCGACCAGCCGACCGTGGCGATCTCGGGGGCGGTGAAGACGTTGGAGGAGACCTTCTTGAGGTCCAGCGGGTGCACGGTGTCGCCGAGCAGGTGCCACATCGCGATCCGGCCCTGCATCGCGGCCACCGAGGCCAGCATCAGCACGCCGGTGCAGTCGCCGGCGGCGTACACGCCGCGCGCCGAGGTGCGCGAGACCCGGTCGACGTTGACGAAGCCGCCGTCCTTGAGCACCACCCCGGACTCCTCGAGCCCGAGGTCGGTGGTGTTGGGCACCGAGCCGAGCGCCAGGATGCAGTGCGAGCCCTGCACGGTGCGCCCGTCGGTGAGGGTGACGGTCACGACGTCGCCGTCGCGGGTCACCGACTCCATCCGCGACTTCGAGAGCACCTTCATGCCGCGCCGCTCGGAGACCTCCTGCAGCACCAGCGAGGCGTCGGCGTCCTCACCGGGCAGCACCCGGTCGCGCGAGGAGACCAGGGTGACCGGCACGCCGAGGGCCAGGTAGGCGCTGGCGAACTCGGCGCCGGTGACGCCCGAGCCGACCACGATCAGCTCGGAGGGCAGCTCGTCGAGGTCGTAGACCTGGTCCCACGACAGGATCCGCTCGCCGTCGGGCTGCGCGGTGGGCAGCACCCTCGGCGCGGCACCGGTGGCGATGAGCACCGCGTCGGCCTCCAGGGTCGACTCGGCGCCGTCGGCGTCGGTGACCACGACCCGGCCGGGGCCGTCGAGGCGCCCGCGACCCACGACCAGCTCGACCCCGTCGCGCTCGAGGCGGCGGCGGATGTCGCCGGACTGGTCGGCGGCCAGCTGCTTGACGCGGCGGTTGACCCGGCCCAGGTCGACCTTGATCGCCGTCGCGGCGTCGCCCTGCGGGTCGTTGAAGGTGATCCCGAGCTCGGCGGCCTCGGCCACCTCGCTCATCACCTCGCTGGTGGCGATCAGGGTCTTGCTGGGCACGCAGTCGGTCAGCACGGCCGAGCCGCCCAGACCGTCGGTGTCGACGATGGTGACCTGCGCCCCCAGCTGTGCGGCCACGTGCGCCGCTTCGTACCCGCCGGGGCCTCCCCCGACGATGACGACCTTGTCGCTCATCTGTTCCTTCCGCGCGTGGTGCGTCTCAGAGGTTGATCATGTGGCCGGCGATCCCCTCGACGGCCTCCTTCATCGCCTCCGACAGGGTCGGGTGCGCGAAGACGTTGCGGGCGACCTCGTCGGCGGTGAGGTCCCACTTCTGCGCCAGCGTCAGCGCCGGCAGCAGCTCGGTGACCTCGGGGCCGATCATGTGGGCGCCGATGATCTCGTTGTGCTCGGCGTCGGCGACGATCTTGACGAACCCGACGCCCTCGGCCATGCCGCGGGCCTTGCCGTTGGCCGAGAAGGGGAACTGCGCGGTCTTGACGTCGTAGCCCTTCTCCTTGGCCTGCTCCTCGGAGTAGCCGAAGGAGGCGATCTGCGGCTGGCAGAAGGTGGCGCGCGGGATCATGTCGAAGTCGATCTCGACGGTCTCGGCGCCGGCGATCGTCTCGGCGGCGATGACGCCCATCGACTCGGCGGTGTGGGCCAGCATCAGCTTGCCGGTGACGTCGCCGATCGCCCACACGCCGTCGACGTTGGTGCGCCCGCGCGCGTCGACCGCGATCGCGCCGCGCTCGGTCAGCTCGACGCCGGTCGCGTCGAGGCCGAAGCCCTCGACCCGGGGCGCGAAGCCGATGGCCTGCAGGACCTTGTCGGCCTCGAGCACCTGCTGCTCGCCGTCCTTGCTGACGGTGACCTTGACCTTCTCGCCGGAGTCGTCGATGCCCTCCACCTTGGTCGAGAGCAGCACCTCGACACCGAGCTTCTTGTACTGCTTGAGCAGCTCCTTGGACACGTCGGCGTCCTCGGTGGGCACCATCCGGTCGAGGAACTCCACGATCGTGACCTTCACCCCGAAGTTGACCATCACGTAGGCGAACTCGACGCCGATGGCGCCGGAGCCGGCGATGATGATCGAGCCGGGCAGCTGGTCGGTGAGGATCTGCTCCTCGTAGGTGACCACGCGCTCGCTGAGCTCGGTGCCGGGGATCAGCCGGGTCTTCGCGCCGGTGGCGATGATCAGGTCGTCGCAGGTGTACGAGGTGGTGCTGCCGTCGGCGTCCTTGACGTCGATGCCGTGCTTGCCGTCCTTGGTGCCGGTCAGGGTGCCCCAGCCGTCGACCTCGGTGATCTTGTTCTTCTTCATCAGGTAGTGCACGCCCTTGGCGCTGGCCTCGGCGACCTTGCGGCTGCGCGCGTGGGTCGGGCCGAAGGCCATCGTGGCGTCGCCCTCGATGCCGAAGGTCTTCTTCTCGTGCGTGATGAGGTGGGAGATCTCGGCGTTGCGCAGCAGCGCCTTGGAGGGGATGCAGCCCACGTTGAGGCAGACACCGCCCCAGTACTTCTCCTCCACGACCGCGACCGACTTGCCGAGCTGAGCTGCTCGGATCGCCGCGACGTAGCCTCCGGGGCCGGCACCAAGAACGAGAACATCGAAGTGGGTCACGTCCCCCACCCTAATGCCGACGGCCGACGGACTAGCCTTCGGTGTCGTGACGCTCTACGCCGCCTACGGCACCAACCTCGATCCGGCCCGGATGGGCGAGAGGTGCCCCCACTCGCCGCTGCGCACGACCGGCTGGCTGGGTGGCTGGCGGCTGACCTTCGGCGGCGAGGAGCACGGCTGGGACGGCGCGCTGCCGACCCTCGTGCAGGACCCCTTCGAGCAGGTCTTCGTCGCGCTGTACGACGTCACCCGCGAGGACGAGAAGCTGCTCGACTCGCTGGAGTCGGCCGACTCGGGCCTCTACCGCAAGACCAAGGTGCGGGTCTCGACGATGACCGGCGAGGAGGTGGCCTGGACCTACGTCCTCGACGCCTACGAGGGCGGCCTCCCCTCGGCGCTGCACCTCGGCGTGCTCGCCGACGCCGCCGAGGCGGCCGACGCGCCGGCCGACTACGTCGCCGCGCTGCGCCGCCGGCCCTGCCGCTCCACGGGTCTCTGACGGCCGCCGCCCGCAGCGTCTAGAGTCGCGGCGTGAACCCGAGCGACACGCCCAGCGACAGCGACACGCCCACCAGCACGCCGTACGACCTCGCGCAGCAGGCGGCCGACCGCCTGGCCGAGCTGACCGGCGTGGAGCGCCACGACGTCGCCCTGGTGCTCGGCTCGGGCTGGCTGCCCGCGGTCGACGCGCTCGGCGAGGCCACGGCCGAGATCGAGACCACCGACCTGCCCGGCTTCAGCGCCGCGGCCGTCGCCGGGCACTCGGGCCGGATCCGGTCGGTGCGCCAGGGCGAGCGGAACCTGCTGGTCTTCCTCTCCCGCACCCACTACTACGAGGGCCGCGGCGTGGCCGCGGTCGTGCACCCGGTGCGCACCGCGGCCGCCGCGGGCTGCTCCACGATCGTGCTGACCAACGGCTGCGGCGGGCTCAACGAGGCCTGGACCCCCGGCACGCCGGTGCTGATCCGGGACCACCTCAACCTCACCGGCCGCTCCCCCATCGTCGGCGCCACCTTCGTCGACCTGACCGACCTCTACTCCGCCCGGCTGCGGGCGCTGTGCCAGGAGGTCGACCCGACGCTCGACGAGGGCGTCTACGCCCAGTTCCCCGGCCCCCACTACGAGACGCCCGCCGAGGTGCGGATGGCCGGCGTCCTGGGCGCCGACCTGGTCGGCATGTCGACCACGCTCGAGGCGATCGCGGCCCGCGAGGCCGGGATGGAGGTCCTGGGCATCAGCCTGGTGACCAACCTGGCCGCCGGCATCGGCGACCAGCCCCTGGACCACCAGGAGGTCATCGAGGCCGGTCGGGCCGCGGCGGAGCGGATGGGCAGCCTCCTGGGCCGCATCGTCCCGCGGGTCTGAGATGGGCAACGAGAGCGGGGCCGAGACCCGGCAGCTGCTGATCGCGGCGGCGAGCGGGGCGTTCGCCGAGCACGGCACCACCAACGCCTCGCTGCTCGACATCACCCGGCAGGCCGGGCAGCGCAACCGCGGCGCGGTGCACTACCACTTCGGCTCCCGCGAGGGCCTCGTCGCCGCGGTGCTCGAGCAGCACGCGGCGTTCCTGGGCGAGCGCGAGCTGGCGCTGCTCGCCCTGGCCCGCGAGCGGCCGGGCGACCTGGGGGCGGCGATCGAGGCGGCCGCCAGGCCCACCACCGAGCTGGCCGAGACCGGCACCAGCGGGCGCCACTACGTGCGGATCGTGGCCGAGCTGGTCGCCGAGGAGCGCACCGACATCCACCCCGACATCCGGGGCGCGCTCGAGCGCACCGGCGGGTACGCCGTGTTCGAGGAGATCCGCGCGCGGATGCCGGCCATGCCCGCCCACCTGGCCGACGAGCGGGTCGCGCTGATGACCGGCTTCCTGCTGCGCGCCATCAGCGACCGGGCCAGGGCGATGGACCGTGACCAGCCGCGCCGCGCCCAGCTGGGCACCGACGAGTTCGTCGACAACCTGGTGCGGATGATCGTCGCGATGCTCAGCGCGCCGACCGACTGACGCACCCCTGACGAGGGGCTGCTCCCCTGCTCAGGAGTAGCGGTGGCTCTTGGCGGCGTGCCCGTGCTCGCGGGTGCAGGTGCGCCCGCTCATGTTGCGGTGCCCGCACAGGCCGTCGGTCTCGGCCTTCGGCTCGTCGGTGGCGGCCGGGGCTGCCTTCTGGCTGGTCCTGGGCGCCACCGGGGGCCGGGTGCGGGGGGTCGCGGCACTGCCCGACCTGCCGGCCCGGGCGGCCTCGTACTTGGCCTCGCGCATCGCTCGCAGCGCGTCCATCTTGCTCATCGTCGCTTCACGACCCCGAGCCTAGGCCCACCCACCGACACCGGCACCCGCACCTCACCCGGCCAGGACCCCGGGTCAGGGACTAGCGTGCTGGCCATGACCTCGCCGACCTCCTCGACCGAGCTGCTCGACCGTGCCCGCGCCTGGGCGCGGGCCGACCCCGACGCCACGACCCGCGACGAGCTGGAGCAGCTCGTGGCCGCCGTGGAGTCCGGTGACGAGGCCGCCCGTGCCGAGCTGGCCGACCGCTTCGACGGCACCCTGGAGTTCGGCACCGCCGGTCTGCGCGGCGCGATGGGGGCGGGGCCGAACCGGATGAACCGGGTCGTGGTCTCGCGGGCCGCGGCCGGCCTGGCGTCGTACCTGGTCGCCGACGCCGAGGGCGGGCACGCCGGACGCGGCGCGGTCGTCGTGGGCTACGACGCCCGCCACCTGTCCGAGCGGTTCGCCCGCGACTCGGCCGAGATCCTCAACGGCGCCGGCCTCGACGTGTGGCTGCTGCCGCGCCCGCTGCCGACGCCGGTGCTGGCCTTCGCCATCCGCGAGCTCGGCTGCGTGGCCGGGGTGATGGTGACCGCCAGCCACAACCCGCCCCAGGACAACGGCTACAAGGTCTACCTCGGCGACGGCAGCCAGATCGTGCCGCCGGCCGACGCGGAGATCGCCGAGCGGATCGCCGCGGTCGGCGACCTGGCCTCGGTGCCCCGCGGCGACGGCGCCCGGGTGCTCGACGAGACCGTGGTCGACACCTACCTCGACACGGTCGCCGGGCTGGCCGGTGACGGCCCGCGCGACCTCGACGTCGTCTACACCCCGCTGCACGGCGTGGGTGGCACCACGGTCGCGCAGGTGCTGGAGACCGCCGGCTTCGCGGCGCCCCGCATCGTCGAGCAGCAGGAGCAGCCCGACCCCGACTTCTCCACCGTCTCCTTCCCCAACCCCGAGGAGGAGGGGGCCATGGACCTGGCCCTCGAGCTCGCGGGGCGCACCGACGCCGACCTCGTGGTGGCCAACGACCCCGACGCCGACCGGTGCGCGGCGGCCGTCCCGACCCCGACCGGCTGGCGGATGCTGCGCGGCGACGAGGTCGGCGCGCTGCTGGCCTCGCACCTGGTGCGCCGTGGCGTCACCGGCACGCTGGCCACGAGCATCGTGTCGTCGAGCCTGCTGGGCAAGATCGCCGCGGCCGCCGGCCTGCCGTACGCCGAGACGCTCACCGGCTTCAAGTGGATCGGGCGCGTCGAGGGCCTCTCCTTCGGCTACGAGGAGGCGCTCGGCTACTGCTGCGACCCCGAGCACGTCAAGGACAAGGACGGCGTCTCGGCGCTGCTGCTGCTCTGCGAGATGGCCGCCGAGGCCAAGGCCGAGGGACGCACCCTGCTCGACCTGCTCGACGACCTGGCCGTCGAGCACGGGCTGCACGCCACCGACCAGGTCAGCGTGCGCGTCGACGACCTCGCGCTGATCACCGACGCGATGGCCCGGCTGCGCGAGCAGCCGCCGGCCGAGCTCGGTGGCCTGGCCGTCGAGGGCGTCGACGACCTCGCCGAGGGCTCGGGCGACCTGCCCCCCACCGAGGGCCTGCGCTACCGGCTCGCCGACGGCGCCCGCGTCGTGGTGCGCCCCAGCGGCACCGAGCCCAAGCTCAAGGCCTACCTCGAGGTCGTGGTGCCGGTGCGCGACGAGCCCGTGGAGGCGGCCCGCATCTCGGCCGCCACGCGCCTCGACGCGCTCGGCGCCGACGTGCGCGCCGCGCTCGGGCTGTGAGCCCGCTCCTGCTCGGGCTCAGCCGAGCAGGAGGCTGAGCAGGGCGACCAGCCCGGCCACTACCGCGAGGCCGATCTGGACCCACGCCGGGCGGCGTACGACCCGCTCGGCCAGGGCGACCTGCTCGGGGCTGCCGATCTTGACCCGGGCACGGCTGCGCGCCTGGGCGGCCAGCTCGCGCAGCCGGTCCTCGACGTAGTCGGCGTAGCTCATGCCCTCCTCGGCGACCAGGCCCTCCCCCGGCACCGGCGTCATCGCCAGCTCGCGGGTCGAGCGCGGCTTGCGCAGCGCCTGGCGGAAGGTGCGCCCGATCGCCGGCGAGACGTAGCGCTTGTCGCCGACGAGCACCGCGAGCACCTGGCGCACCGCCAGCGACTCGATCGCCGCCAGCGGCAGCCGCACGGTCTCGAAGAGGTTGACCAGCTCGAGCTCGTCGTCGGTGGCGCGCACCACGGGCTTGAGCATCGAGCCGTGCACCAGCACGCCGACGAGCACCGCGACCGCCATCGTGGTCACCCCGAAGCCCGAGCCGCGGTCGAGCAGCCCGATCGCGACGACCCCGGCGCAGACCAGCAGGCCGACCACCCCGAGGAACCGACCGCTGGTCGGCCTGAAGACCTCGACGTACTCCTCCGGGCCGGTCATCGTGGCGCGCTCCTGTGCTGGGTGGTGAGGGGAGATTATTCATCATCCTATTATACCACCTGTTGCGGGGGTGTTAACTAGGTGGTACTTGGCTCCACTTCTTCTCGGTCATGCCATCCACGCTCGGAGCACTAGTATCGCCCCCGCCGAAAATAGTCGTAACGGCTGGGCCGGT
>JBFGFQ010000108.1:0-9997 GCA_041579495.1 Nocardioides sp. | reverse complement strand
GCCCGCGCTGAGCAACGGCCGCAGCACAGCCGGGCGCTCCCCCACCCGTTGCAGGAAGACCAGGACCGCCACGGCCTGCACGAAGTAGGAGACCGTGGTCGCCACCGCGGCACCGGTGGCGCCGAGCACCGGGATGAGGGCGAGGTTGAGGGCGACGTTGACCCCCAGCGCCAAGGTCGAGGAGGCCAGCAGAGCACGGTGGAGCCGCAGCACGTGCAGCAGCGAGTCGGTGAAGCTGGCCACCGCGAGCAGCATCGCCGCGGGCGCCAGCCACGCCAGCACCGGCGCCGCGGACGCGGCGTACGTCGCGCCGAAGAGCAGGTCGATGACGGCGCGGCCCTCGGTGATGGACACGACGACGAAGGGCAGGTAGACGAAGCCACCGACGGCGACGGCCCGCTCGACGCCGACCCTGCGGGTCACGCTGCTGGTGGTGGCGCTGAGCACCGGCAGCACCGCCGAGTTGATCGCGTACGTCACGAAGAGCACGGTCTCGAGCAGCCGGTAGGCCACGGTGTAGACGGCGACCGCGTCGGGCCCCTCGAGGTGGCCCAGGATCAGCACGTCGACGCGGAAGAGCAGCATCAGCACCAGGCCGCTGACCCCGACCAGCACGGTCTGGTGGGCGGCGGCCGCCAGGTCGCCGCGCCCCAGCCCGCGCAGTGGCTGCCGCACGTCGAGTCGGCGGGCCGCGAGCACGTGCGCGAGCCAGCCGACCACGGTGCCGGCGAGGAAGCCCCCGGCCACCCCCTCGGCCCCGGCGTCGACCCCCAGCGCGACCAGCACGGCGGCCGCGGTGGTCACCCGCTGCACCACCAGCGCCGACGACACCCCCGCGGACACCTGGCGGCAGGCAGCCGCGCTGCGGATCGTCTGGCTCCACAGCTCGGGCAGGCCCGCGGCCATCATCAGCGCGAGCACCTGCCAGGACCCGACCGAGGGCACTCCCGCCAGCAGCGCCGTGGCGACCAGCAGGACCGGCACGGCCAGCAGCGTCTTCCACACCTGGGTGGCCCTGAAGAGCCGGGGCAGCGACCCGGGCTCGGCGCTCCCGCGCCGGGTAAGGCCGAGGTCGAAGCCCCAGGCCGCCAGCGAGGTGAGCACCAGCATGATCGTGAGCGCGTAGAACACCGCGCCGAAGTCGTCGGGGCTCAGCGCCCGGGCCGCGGCCACGGTCCAGGCCAGCGTGGCCAGCTTGCCGAGCACCTCCGCGACGGCGCGCACGACCGCGTTGCGCGCGGCCCGGTGGGTCGTCGCGCTGATGACCTGCTCAGCCACCGACGCTCCCCGCCGCGCGGGCGGCCAGCCCGCGCAGGCACCCGGTGGCCTTGGCGACGTCCTTGAGCGCGATGACGACCGGGACCATCGCCCAGGTGCCGGGCACGACGTCGACGTCGCGGGCGCGCAGCGCCGGCAGCGCCAGGTAGGCACCGGCGCCCGCGAGCACGCCGACGCGGGTCCCGCGCCCGCCGCCGGCCAGCAGCAGCGGCCCGACGGCGTACGCCGACGCGCGCACCAGGTCGCGGCTGACCAGCTGCCACGAACCGGCCCGACCGCCCCACTCGCCGTACTTGGCGTACATCCGCGCCATGTCGGCCAGGTCGCCGGTCTGCGCCCAGGTGACCCGGGCGTCGAGGGCCAGCGCGCTGCGGCCGCCGGAGGCGAGCACGGCGTCGCCGAAGACGGCGTCCTCGGAGCTGCGCAACCGGGCGTCGAAGCCGCCGGCGGCCTCCCACGCCGGCACCGAGCAGGCCATCGAGCGGCCGTCGAGACGACGGGGCGAGAAGCGGCGGCCGGTGACCCGGCTCGCCAGGCGGGTCAGCACGTCCGGGCGGCGGGCCTCCTCGATCGAGGGGAAGAGCGCGACCCGGGCGGCGTCGCGCACGGGGTCGCCGCCGTCGACGTCGTAGACGCCGACCACCAGGTCGACCGGGTCGGGCTCGGCGAACGCGGCCCGCAGCCCGTCGAGCCACCGGGGACCGGGCGCGCAGCCGGCGTCGGTGCAGGCCACCCGCGGGTGGCGGGCCGCGGCGAAGCCGGTGTTGCGGGCCACCGACAGGTTGACCCCGGGCCCCTCCAGCAGCCGGATCCGACGGTCGCGGCCGGCCCAGGCAGCGAGCTCGGCGCCGGTCTTGTCGGTGGAGCAGTCGTCGAGCAGCAGGTACTCGTCGTCGGGCCCGAGCTGGTCGACGACGGCGTCGACGACCTCGTCGATGTGGCCCTCCTCGTCGCGGAAGCAGGTCAGCACCGTCATCGGCGGACCGACCAGCCCGGCCCCGGGACGCCGCGCGGCCTGCGCCAGGACCTGCACGACGCGCTGCCCGCAGGCGTTCGCGTCGGGGTGCTCGGCGAGGACGGCGCGCCCCGCGCGGCTGCACCGCTCGCGCGCGCCGGGGTCCCGCAGCTCGCCCAGGGCGCGGGCCACGGCGTGGGGGTCGGTGGGCGGCACGACCCGGCCCGCGGTGAGCGCCATCCGCTCGACCTCGGGGTTGCCGGCGGCGCCCACCAGGGGCACGCCCGCACCCAGTGCCTCGAGCGCCACCAGGGAGTAGCCCTCGCGCCCGAAGCGCCGGCCGTCGCCGCGGGTCAGCACGGCCACGGCGTCGAAGGCCGCCAGGTGGCGCCCGGCCTCGGGCACCGGCCCGGTCAGCAGCACCCGGTCGCGCACGCCGAGCCGCTCGGCCAGCGCCTCGAGACGCGCCCGCTCCCCCGGCTCGGTCGGGTCGTCGGGTCCGGCCACGACCAGCCGCCACGGCAGCGCCGCCTCGTGGGCCAGCGCCTCGACGGCGGTGTCGACGCCCTTGTAGCCCACGAGCCGGCCGAGCACCGCGAGCACCGGCCCGTCGCCGGTGGCCACCCCGTGCCCCGCCCAGTACGCCGCCGCCTCGGCGCGGGGGGTCGGCGCGGGCGGGCGCGGCGGCGGCACGATCGTGACGTCGTCGCGACCGGTGGCCGCGGCGACCGAGCGCGAGGTGGCGACGACGGCGTCGCACATCCGCCCCAGCCGGGGTGCGAGCTCGCGGTCCCAGGAGAAGTCGTGCTTGGCCCACACCACCGGGACCCCGACGGTGCGGGCCGCCGGCACCACCGCGGCCGCGGCCTTGACGCCGTTGGCCAGCACGACCTCGGCGTCGCTGCGCCGCAGCCGGCGTCCCAGGTCGAGGTTGCGCAGCGCCAGGTCGCGGGCGCGTGGGCCCGTGGGGAGGACCGTGACCAGGACGCCGTCGGCCTCGAGCGCCTCGCGCAACGGGCCGTCCTCGAGCATCCACACCTCCGCCCGCACCCGGGGGCGGGTCGTGCGCAGCAGGTCGAGCAGCCAGGTCTCGGAGCCGCCGAGCACCCCGGTCGGGGTCACCACCAGCAGCCGGAGCGGGTCGAGGCGCCGGGCCGCCCGGGTCGGGGTGGGGTCAGGGCTCATCGGGCGTCCTCCGGATCGGTGGGGGCCGGGATGCAGGCGGCCACGAGCGTCGCGAGGACGAGCCACACGGTCGTGAGCACCACGGGGTTGCGCAGCGGGTAGTCGAGCATGCCGTGGGCCAGCACCGGCACCAGGGACGCCGCGAGGACGCCCGGCAGCCAGCGCCGGGGCGCGGCGGCGGGGAGCGCGGCCGTGGCCCGGCGCGCCCGGCCCAGCCCGGCGGCGAGACCGGCGAGCAGGGCCAGCAGCGCGAGCAGGCCGACGAGCCCGAACTCGACGGCGGTGTTGAGCAGCAGCTGGTGGGCGTGCTCGACCTCGAGGACGACCCCGGAGCGCAGCGCGTCGCTGGCGGCCGCCAGGTAGTAGCCGCCCGGGCCGTGGCCGAGCAGCGGCGCCTCGCCGACCAGGCGGAGCCCCTCGGCCCAGATGAGCGGGCGCTGGTCGTAGGGGTTGGCGGTGGCCTCGCCGACGGAGGCGACCCGGTCGACGACCTGGCCGAGCGGCCCCACCCCGAGCAGGCCGAGCGCCGTCACGAGCACGAGCAGCGCGGCTCCCGCACGCAGCAGGGTGCGTCTCGTGGGCGCGACCAGGACACCCAGCGCGACGAGACCGACGAGGGCCCCGAACCAGGCACCGCGTGAGAGCGACAGGCCGAGCGCGGCGAGCAGGAGCACCGCAGCGACCAGGGCCGCGGTGCGCAGCCGGGGCGTCGCGGTGCTCAGCGCGGTGCCGAGCGCGAGCACCAGCAGCACCGCGCTGAACAGGCCGAGCTCGTTGGGCTGGGCGAAGACGCCCACGGCGCGCCCGGTCACGACACCGCCGCCGTAGAAGCTCTCGGTGGGTCCCGAGGCGAGCAGCGCCCACACCGAGGACCCCGCGCCGGCCACCAGCAGCGCGGCGACCACGCCGAGCACGTGCCGGGTGGTGCGCACCGCGGTCACCACGGCCAGCACCAGCAGCACGAGCAGAAGCAGCTGCACGTCGAGCCGGAAGGCGAGGTCGGTGTCGCGGGCCCGCGGGGTGGCGAGCGCGGCCACCACCACGAACAGCCCGAGCGGGACGGCGACCGGCCAGGGTGGCAGCCGCCAGTCGAACCGGGACGCGGCCGGCACCAGCACCGCGAGCACCACCAGCGCCGTCACCAGCTGCACCAGGTCGACCGGCCCGGCCGCGACGTGGCCCAGCGGCAGCGTGAGCGCCGCGGTCGGCACCACGAGGTCGGTGCGCTGCCAGGCCATGACACCGGCGACCGGGGCCAGCACGACCACCAGCGGGGCCAGAGGTCCGGCCACCAGGCCCGCGCCGGCCAGCAGCAGCCCCAGGGCGGCACCGGTCACGGCCAGGACGACCAGCCCGGCGACCGCCCGGGTGCGCGGACCCGGGCCCGACGCCCCCGCCGGACCTGGCGTCGTACGCCGGGTGGGGCGGCGGGGCACGTCGCCCCACGCCCGGGAGCGGGGCCGGGCCGGTGGGGCCGTGGGTGCGCTCACCGGCCGCTCCGCCGCCCGCCGACGGTGGTGAGCGCGGCCCGGACCGTGCGCCGCACGACCGGGGCCCGGTCGAGGACGGCCCACCACTGGCGGTAGCCGGGCAGCTGCACCTTGAGCCGGAACGAGGCGAGGGTGTCGGTGGCGTTGACGTCGACGCGGCTCACGGCGTGCGGGCCGGCGTCGTCGAAGACCGAGAAGGCGACGTCGAAGCCCTCGCGGGCCACCGCGGCGCGCGCGGCGGCGTCGTGGGCGCCGAAGGGGTAGGCGAACGAGCGCAGCGGGTCACCGACCAGCTCGGCCAGCCGGCCGTGGGCGCGACGCACCTGGTGGTCGAGCGCCGCGGCACCCACGCCGCGCAGGTCGACGTGGTCGGCGCCGTGCACGCCGAGCTCGAGCCAGGGCAGCGCGTGCAGGTGGCGCAGCTCGTCGGGGTCGAGCAGCGGCTCGTCGCCCGGCTGCGGGAGCCAGGTGGCGGTGCGACCGGCCAGGTCGGAGGGCACGTAGAGCAGCGCCGGCACCCCCAGCCGCTCGAGGACCGGCACGGCCAGGTGCAGCACCGAGGTGAAGCCGTCGTCGATGGTGACCACGAAGGAGCGCCGCGGCCGGCGGCGGGGGTCCGTGGTGGCCGCGACGTAGCCGTCGAGGTCGAGGGCCACCCACCCCTGCGCCAGCAGCCAGCGCAGCTGCTCCTCGAACCGGTCGACCTCGACGAAGAGGTTCTCCGGGTCGTCGTCGCGTCGGTGCGTGCAGAACCCGTGGTACATCAGCACCACGGGCGGACGGCCGCGCGACGGCCCGGCCGAGCGGCGGGCCTCGCCCGTCTCAGTCACCACGACCCGTCCCGTGCAGCCCGGGGGCGTCGGCCTGGGCACGGGTGGCGTGGTTGAGCACGACGCCGCGGACCGGGACGCCCAGGCGGCCCAGCCGGGCGGCGGTGCGCTCGACGACCGCGGCCGGGGTGCCGGCGCGCACCACCAGCAGCGCCGAGGCGGCGTGCGCGGCCACCACCTCGCTGACCTCGCCGCTGCCCAGCGGGGCGCTGTCGCACAGCACCACGTCGTAGCGGTCCGCGGCGCGCTTGAGCAGGTCGGGCAGCCGCCGGTCGACGAGGTCGTCGACGCCCAGCAGGGGCTCGGTGGTCAGCACGGCGACGCCGCCCTCGCGGTGCACGACGTCGGCGAGCGGGGCGCTCTCGGTGAGCGCGTCGTGCAGGGCGAACCGGCTCGGGGTGCCCATGGTGACGCTCAGCCCGGCGTGCTCGAGGTCGAGGTCGACGACGAGGGCCGACTGGCCCCGGTCGACCAGGGTGCGGGCCAGCAGGAAGCCGGCCGTGCTGGCGCCGGCCCCGGGGGTCGCGCCGACCACGAGCACCGGGCCGGCGGGAGCGGCGGACGCCGAGGCCAGGAAGCCCGTGCGCAGCGCCCGCGCCGAGGCCAGGATCTCCCGGTCGGGGGCCACGGCACGGCGCGGCCAGGTGGAGGTGAAGGGGGGCAGGCTGCCCAGCAGGGGGCCGCCGGCCGCGTCGGCGGCGTCGCCGCCGGTGCGCACCCGCGGGCGTGCGGCCTCCAGCGCGTAGGCGACCACCAGGCCGGCGAGCAGTGCCGCGAGCACCAGCAGCACCTGCAGGACGCGGTCGCCCGCGAGCAGACCGGGCGACTCGACCCGGGCGCCGGACAGGACGGCCGCGTCGGCGAGCGGGTCCTCCTCGCCCAGGGTCACGGTGCGCTCGGCGACCGCACGGGCCACCAGCAGCGCCTGGTCGGTGCTCGGCAGGGTGGCGCGCACGGTCAGGTTGCCGGACTCCTGGGAGGCCGTGACGTCGACGGCCCCGTCGAGGACCCCGACGGCGACGCCGGTCTCGTCGGACACCTCGGCGAGCACCTCGGGCGAGGTCAGGGCGACCGAGTAGCGACCCAGCGCCAGCTGCACGGCGTCGGTGCTGAGCACGTCGGCGGACTCGGGGGCCACACCCACGACCGCGACGGCGGTGGTGTCGTCGGCCCGGGTCTCGACGGCCAGGACGCCGACCACGGCGGCGGGCACCAGCACCGCCAGCAGCACGGCCCAGCGGAAGCGCAGCGCGCGCCCGAGCACAGCGGTGAACGACTGCCCGCTCATCGGGTCACCCCGTAGAGGTCGCGGAAGACCTGCCAGACCGGCCGCGGCCGGCGCTCCTCGTCGAGCATGGCGTAGCCCTCCTGGTGCACGTCGGTGCTCTCGTCGTTGGCCGCGTCCTTGTACCAGAACGCCACGCGGACGTAGGGGAAGTCCTCGCCCAGCAGGGTCAGGGCCTCGGCGGCGTAGCGCGCCTGGGTCTGCTCGTCGACGCCGCGGCGCCACGGCTCGGTCTCGGAGTCGTTGTCGTGGACGCTCCAGCCGAACTCGGTGATCCACACCGGCAGCCGGTCGCCGTTCTCGACCATGGTGTCGCGCACCTCGTCGAGGTTGCGCAGGTTCCAGACCTCGCCGTCGTCGACGACCGAGGGCGGGGAGTCGGCGGGCGCCTGGTAGGAGTGCACCGACATCACGTCGAAGCACCCGCCGGCGCCGGCGTCGTAGGCCCGCTGCAGCCAGTCGTCGTCGTTGTACATCAGGCCACCGAAGACGATGCGGGCGTCGGGGTCCGCACGGCGCACGACGGGGTACGAGGCGCACAGCAGGTCGGCGTACGTCTGCGGGTCGGTGCCGTGGTAGAAGACCTCGAGGTTCGGCTCGTTCCAGACCTCGTAGGCGTCGACCACGTCGCCCCAGCGCTCCGCGACCTCGCCCAGGGCCGCGGCGTAGTCGGCCGGGTCGTCGGGGCTGGTGTACTGCGCGGTGAACTCGTCGGGCTCGGAGGACGCCCAGGTCGGGGTGAGCCAGAACATCACCAGGACCTTGAGGTCGCGCTCACGCAGCTGCTGCATCACCTCGTCGACGAGCGGCACCGCCCAGCCCTCGTCGAAGCCCCCGGGGCGGGGCTGGAGCATCGCCCAGCCGACGTCGAGGCGCACCCAGCGGGCCCCGGACTCCTCGATGCGGTCGAGGACCTCGGCCCGCTCGGCGGTGTCGTAGTGGGTCCAGGTGCCGTGGAACTGCAGGCCCAGCGAGGGCAGGCTCGCCGGGTCGGGCGGCTCGGCGACGCGGGCCGCCTCGGGCGTGGCCGAGACGTCGGCACCCTGCGACGTGCTCGCGTCGAGGGCCTCGGGGGCGCCCGCACCGTCGCCGAGGCGCAGCATCACCACAGCCGTCAGGGCCACCGCGGTCGATGCCGCGGCGGCCACGAGCACAGCAAGACGACCCCCCATGACCTGCAGGCTACCCGCAGGTCCCTGGACCGAAACACTCGTGCACTGGTCTGGACCGGCGCCCGGAGGCGTCGGTCACGGGACGAGCGGGTGGCTCAGTAGGTCGTGACGTGCACGTGGTCGTAGTGGTTGGCGGTGACCGAACCACGGTCCGACATGCCGCGCCAGCCCTCGCCGGAGCGCTCGACCGACCAGATGCGCTGGGAGTAGATCGCGTAGGAGACGCCGAGGCTGCCGGCGTTGGCACGCACGAACTCCGCGACCTCCCAGCCGCGCGAGCCGCTGACCATGATGTCGACGGCGATCCCCTGGGCGTGCTCCCCGTCACCGCGGAACGTGCCGTAGGTGGTGATCTCGGGGAACGCGGCGCAGACCGCCTCGTGCACCTTGACGATGTTGGGGCTGACCCCCGACGGCACCGAGGTGCCGTTGCTGCAGGTCGCGTCGGCCGGGGCGGCCTCGGTCGACTCCTCGGCCTCGGCCTCGTCGACGGGCTTCTCGTCGCTGAGGTAGCCGGCGCTGACCCAGCGCGAGGCGCCCCCGACCACGACCTCGTCGCGGCCGTACAGGGAGCGTCCGGTGACCAGGACCTTCTCCTCGGCGTCGAGAAGGCCGACCTTGCGCGCCTTGCCCGCGGGCGAGACCCACAGGTTGAGCGCGGTGGTGGTCCACAGCTTGGTGTCGGCACCGTTGACGGCGTCCTTGACGGCCTGGGCGGCCATCATCTTGTCGAGCGCCGACTTCTTCTCCAGCCGCACGCCCTCGCGGACCGGGGCGGTGGCCAGCGAGCGGTCGGAGGTGCGCGAGACGACCGAGCCCCGCGCGGCGAGCTCGGCCTCGGTGATGCCGGCGCTCAGCTCGGAGACCGAGGCCGCGACCGGCACCTCGGTGGCGGCCGGCTCGGAGGAGGCGATGCCGATGGTGACCGCGGAGGCGGTCGCCAGGACGGCGAGGGTCCCGGCCACGATGGTGGCGCGCGGACGGGGGCGGGCATTGGTGTCCCGCTTGTGGCGAAGGTCTGCCACAGCGCTGATCCTTTGCTGTCGATGACACAGGAGTCGCCGGTCCGCAGGATCGCGGATCGGCGAGGTTCCCCACTGAAACACACCGCAAGAGCCGATCGGGCATCGTCGCGGGCAAAATCGGGGGTGTGCTCGCTCACCCGGTGTGAGCGGCCTCACACCCGCGCCTCAGCCGCCGGTCGTCTCCACGGCGTCCTCGGGACTGCTCAGACCGCGGCCGTCGGTGTCGTCGAGCCAGCCGTCGGGCAGCGCGACCCGGGCCCGGGGGGAGCCCTGGCGACCGCGCGGGGCCCCGAGGGCGGCGGTCGGGAAGGGCTCGTGCGGGTCGAGGTCGGCCAGCAGGGCGTCGAGGTCGGCGAGCGTCGAGACGAGGCCCAACGAGCGGCGCGCGTCGCCGCCGGCCGCGAAGCCCTTGAGGTACCACGAGACGTGCTTGCGGAACTCCTTGCAGCCGCGCTCCTCCCCCATGTGCCGGCACAGCAGCTCGGCGTGGCGGCGCATCATGTCGCGCACCTCGCCCAGCGTCGGCAGCGTGGCCACCTCCTCGCCCGCGAACGCGGCGGCGAGGTCGCGGAAGAGCCACGGCCGACCCAGGCACCCGCGGCCCACCACCACGCCGGCGGCCCCGGTCTGCTCGACCATCCGCACCGCGTCGGCGGCCTCCCAGATGTCGCCGTTGCCGAGCACGGGGATGTCGACGTGGGCCACCAGCTCGCCGATGGCCTCCCAGTCGGCCCGGCCGGAGTAGGCCTGCGAGACCGTGCGCCCGTGCAGGGCGAT
>JBFGFQ010000107.1:0-10014 GCA_041579495.1 Nocardioides sp. | reverse complement strand
CCGCCGCCGTCGTAGGTGGCCTCCGGGTCGCCGCTGGACTCGTTCATCGCGGTCGGGATCGAGTGGGTCACGAAGACCAGCCGGGCCCCGGCCCGCACCTCCTCGGGCAGGTCGGCCAGGGCCGCCAGCGTCGCGTCGACGTTGGGCTCCACGAAGCCGGGGTGGTTGAAGTAGTGGCGCAGCTTGTCGAGGCGCACCGGCGACCCCTCGACCCCGCCGGGGAGCGCGTCGACGGCGTCGTACAGGTTCTCCCGGTACTGCCGGCACGAGGACCACGACGAGTAGGCGCTGGTGACGAAGCAGGCCGCGCGGGTGATGCCGTCGTCGGCCATCTGCTGCAGCGTCTCGCCGAGGTAGGGGTCCCAGTTGCGGTTGCCCCAGTAGACCGGCAGGTCGATGCCGTGCTCGGCGAGGTCGGCCTCGATGGCCGCCTTGAGCTCGCGGCACTGGTCGTTGATGGGCGAGCGGCCGCCGAAGAGGTGGTAGTGCTGGCCGACCTCCTCGAGCCGCTCACGGGGGATCCCCCGGCCGCGGGTGACGTTCTCGAGGAACGGGACCACGTCGTCGGGGCCCTCGGGACCACCGAAGGACACCAGCAGGAGCGCGTCGTAGGGCTGCACGTCGGGAGTCGCCATGGCGCCATCGTAGGGAGGCGCCCCATCACCCCTCCGAAAGGGATTCGCCCGGTCGTGAGGAGCGGGCTTACGCTCCGCTCGGATGTTCACGTCGTACGCCCGCGTGCTGGGTCGTCCCGGTGCCCTGCGGTTCAGCCTCACCGGTCTCTTCGCGCGCCTGCCGATCAGCATGGTCGGCCTCGGGATCGTGCTGCTGGTCGAGGCCTCGACCGGCTCCTACGGGCTCGCCGGCGCCGTCTCCGCGGCGTACATGCTGGCCAACGCGCTGCTCGCGATCGCCCAGGGCAGGCTCGTCGACCGGCTCGGGCAGGGCCCGGTGCTGGCCACCGCCAGCGTGGTCTTCGGGCTCGCGCTGACGACGTTGATCTGGTCGGTGCGCTCGGAGTGGCCGGTCGCCGCGACGTACGCCGCCGCCGCGCTGGCCGGCGCGACGCTGCCCCAGATCGGCTCGTGCGTGCGGGCTCGCTGGTCGCACGTGCTCGACGCGCCCGCCGAGGTGCAGACCGCCTACGCCCTCGAGGCCGTGGTCGACGAGGCCTGCTTCATCCTCGGCCCGATCCTGGTGACCGTGCTGGCCACCGCCGTGCACCCGATGGCCGGGCTCGGCTCGGCGATGCTCTTCGGGGTCGTGGGCGGCCTCGCGTTCGCGGCGCAGCGCGGCACCGAGCCGCCGATCCAACCGCACGACCGCGACACCGGCCCCCGCCCGCCGCTGCCGTGGCGCACGCTGGTGCCGCTGGCGGTCGTCTCCTTCATGCTCGGGGTGCTCTTCGGGGCCGCCGAGGTCACCACGATCGCCTTCGCCGACGAGCAGGGCAGCCCCGCCTGGGCCGGCGGGCTGCTGGCGCTGTGGGCGCTGGGCAGCCTGGTCTCCGGCGTGGTCACCGGCGCGATCATCTGGCGCGCCGGCCCGGCCACCCGGCTGAAGTGGGGCGCGCTGGCGATGGCCGCGGCGATGGCGCCGCTGCCGTTCGTGGGGTCGCTGCCGCTGATGGCGCTGGTGCTGCTCATCGGCGGCGCCGCGATCGCGCCGACCATGGTGGCGACGATGTCGCTGACCGAGGCGACGATGCCGCGCGGTCGGCTGACCGAGGGCATGTCGGTGGTGCAGACCGGCCTGGTCGCCGGTGTCGCCCCCGGGGCGACCCTTTCGGGGCTGGTCATCGACGCCTCGGGCGCCTCGACGGCCTACCTGGTCTCGCTCGGGGCCGGCCTGCTGGCGGTGCTGGCGGCCCAGACCCTCACTTCCGGTGCGGGTCGCGCAGGATCCTGATCCCGGCCCAGGCGGCCAGCGGGACGAGCACGAGCAGGGCGATCAGGGTCCACATGCCGCCATCCTGTCACCGTCCGAGCGGCTAGCGTCCCACCCATGTGGCGCAACTGGTCGGGCACCGAGACCACGCACCCGGTGCGCGCGGCCGAGCCCCGCGGCGTCGACGACGTCGTGGCGCTCGTGCGCCGCGCCCGCGAGGAGGGCACGACGCTGAAGATGGTCGGCACCGGCCACAGCTTCACCGGCGTCGCCGCCCCCGAGCACACGCTGCTCACCCCGGGCGCGATGAGCGGCGTGGTCGGCGTCGACCGCGACGCGATGACCGTCACGGCGCTGGCCGGCACCCCCCTGCACGTGCTCAACGCGACCCTCGAGGGGCTCGGCCTGAGCCTGCACAACATGGGCGACATCGCCGAGCAGACGCTGGCCGGCGCGGTCTCCACCGGCACCCACGGCACCGGCGGCGTCACCGCCGGCCTGGCCGCGCAGGTGGTCGCGCTCGAGATGGTCACCGGCACCGGCGAGGTGCTGCGCGCCGACGCCGAGCAGCACCCCGAGGTCCTGGCCATGGGCCGACTCGGGCTGGGTGCTCTGGGGATCCTGACCACGCTGACCCTCGCCGTCGAGCCGCTCTTCGTGCTCGAGGCGCAGGAGCGGCCGCTGGGCTGGGACGAGGCGCTGGAGGCCTTCGACGACCTCGTCGCCGACCACCACCACGTCGACCTCTACTGGTTCCCGCACACCGACCGGGTGCAGGCCAAGTGCAACGACCGCCTCGACGCGCCGCTCGACGAGGCCCGTCCGCTCCCCCGCTGGCGGCACCGGCTCGACGACGACCTCCTGCAGAACACCGTCTTCGGTGCGCTGACCGCCGCCGCGGCGCGGGTGCCCGCGGTGGTCCCACGGCTCAACCGGGCCAGCTCGGCGCTGCTGTCGGAGCGCACCTACAGCGACGTCCCGCACAAGGTCTTCACCGCCCGGCGCTCGGTGGTCTTCCGCGAGATGGAGTACGCCGTGCCGCGCGAGGCTGGGGTGGCGGCGCTGCGCGAGGCGCGGGCCGCGATCGAGGCGTCGGGGCTGCGGATCAGCTTCCCCGTGGAGGTCCGCACCGCCCCCGCCGACGACGTCCCGCTGTCGACGGCGTACGGGCGCGACACGACGTACCTGGCCTTCCACACCCACCGCGCGGTGCCGCACGAGGCGTACTTCGCCCTGCTCGAGCCGATCCTGCGCGCCCACGACGGCCGCCCGCACTGGGGCAAGCTGCACACCCGCACCGCCGCCGACCTCGCACCGGCGTACCCGCGCTTCGAGGAGTTCCTCGCGGTGCGCGAACGGCTCGACCCCGACCGGGTCCTCACCAACGCCTACCTGCGGCGGGTGCTGGGCGACTGACGGGCCGGCCTCAGACGCTGGCCGAACCGCGGGGCAGCGGGGCGTGCCACCCGCGCCACACCGCCAGCAGCCGCCAGGCCAGGCAGACCGCGGCGCCGGTCAGCGCGGCCGCGACCACCGGCAGCCCGCCGCGCTCCATCAGCACCGCCACCATCGCCCCGGCCAGGGCCGGGGTCGCGTAGAGCTCGCCGCGGAAGATGATCGGCACCCGGCCGGCGAGCACGTCGCGCACCATCCCGCCGCCGATGCCGGTGACCATCCCCAGCAGCGCCGCGGGCAGCGGGCCGAGGCCGTAGTCGACGGCCTTCAGCGCCCCGGCGACGCAGAAGAGCGCCAGCCCGAACGCGTCGAAGACCGTGACCAGCCGCTCCATCCGGCCCAGCGTCGGGTGGTAGACGAAGGTCAGCAGGCCGGCGCCCACCGGGACCAGCAGGTAGCGCCAGTCGGCCAGCGCCGCGGGCGGCGTGGCGTCGATCAGCACGTCGCGCAGGAACCCGCCGCCCAGGCCGGTGGTGCCCGCGAGCACCAGCACGGCGAAGAGGTCGAGCTCCTTGCGCACCGCCACCAGCGCACCCGAGATCGCGAAGACGAAGATGCCGACGAGGTCGAGGACGACGAGGGTGGGGGCGGGCTCGACTGGTGGCACCCGGCGAGGCTACCCACGACCCGTCGCGCGCAGGGCACGGCGTCCACGGCGGGAGGCCCTCGCTGGCGTAGGCTCCTGACCGTCGTCGGCACGTCGCCGGCGCCGGTGGACGAGGAGGTGGACCTGACATGGTGCACCTGACCCTCGCGGGGATGAGCGAGGACGGGAAGCGCCTGCTCATGGTCGACGCCACCGGTGCCGAGTTCGACCTCGACGTCGACGCCCGGCTCCGCGCCGCCCTGCGCGGCGATTCCTCACGACTCGGCCAGTTGGAGATGAAGATGGACAGCGTCCTGCGCCCCCGCGACATCCAGGCACGGATCCGGGCGGGCGAGAGCCCCGAGTCCGTGGCCGACGCGGCCCAGACGAGCGTCGAGAAGATCATGCCGTACGCCGGCCCGGTGCTCGCCGAGCGCGAGCACGTGGCCCAGCGCGCCCAGCGCAGCTCGGTGCGCCGCACCGCCGGCGCCGACGGCGCGCGCACCCTCGGCGAGGCCGTGGAGGCGCACCTGCGCGCCGAGCAGGTCGGACCCGACGTCGTCACCTGGGACGCCTGGCGCCGCGACGACGGGCGCTGGACCCTGACCGCCGAGTTCGAGACCCGGCCGCGCTCGGGCCAGGCGCACTTCACCTACGACATGCCCGGCAACTACGTGCTGCTCGACGACGAGGACGCCCGCTGGCTGGTGGGCGAGGTCATCGCCACCGCCACCCTGGCCGCGCCGCTCGACGACCTGCAGCAGGCCCGGGCCCGGCGCCGCGTCTCGCTCGACGACGAGCAGCTGCCGCTGGGCGAGGACGCCATCGGCCTGGTCTCCCCCGAGCCCGCCCGCGAGCCCGATCCCGAGCCTGTGCCGACCCCCGAGCCCGCGCCGGCCCCCGCCGCGGAGGCGGAGCCCCAGCCGGAGCCCCAGCCGGAGCCCCAGCCGGAGCCGGAGCACGAGCCGCCGGTGCGCCGGCCGGTGCGCAAGAGCCGCGGCCGGGCCTCGGTCCCGAGCTGGGACGAGATCATGTTCGGCGGCGGCAAGCAGGAGTAGCACTCGAGCCTCCCGCCCGGGGTCGCCGGCGAGTAGTCTCCGGCCATGTCCTACTTCGTGACCGGCGCCACCGGGTTCATCGGCCGTTTCCTCGTCGAGGAGCTGCTCGACCACCGCGAGGGCCAGGTCTTCGTGCTGGTGCGCGAGGCCTCGCTGCCCCGCATGGAGGCGCTGATCCGGCACTGGGGCACCGACCGGATCACCCCGGTCGTGGGCGAGCTGTCCACCGAGGCGCTGGGCGTCGACCCGGCCTGGGTGGCCGAGCACCGCGGTCAGGTCGAGCACTTCTTCCACCTGGCCGCCATCTACGACATGACCGCCGACGACGCCACGAACGAGGCGATGAACGTCGGCGGCACCCGGCACGCGCTGGCCCTGGCCGGCGACCTGGAGGTCGGCTGCTTCCACCAGGTCAGCTCGGTGGCCGCCGCCGGCGAGTTCCGCGGCGCCTTCGACGAGACGATGTTCGACGAGGGCCAGCACCTGCCCTCGCCCTACCACCGCACCAAGTTCGAGTCCGAGCGCATCGTGCGCGAGGAGGGCACCGTGCCGTGGCGGGTCTACCGGCCCTCGATCGTGGTGGGCGACTCCCAGACCGGTGCGATGGACAAGGTCGACGGCCCCTACTACTTCTTCGGGCTGATGAAGACCATGCGCGACGTGCTGCCGGCGTGGCTGCCGCTGGCGGGGGTCGACATGGGCGACACCAACGTGGTGCCGGTCGACTACGTGGCCCGGGCCATGGACCACCTGGCCCACCTGCCGGGCCACGACGGCGAGGCGTTCCACCTGGTCAACCCCGAGCCGCAGCCGGTCGTGGAGATGATCAACGCCTTCTGCGCGGCCGCGGGGGCGCCGACCTTCGCGGTCGGGCTCGACCGCGGGCTGGCGCGCCGGCTGCCGCGGGCGGTCCAGCCCGCCGGACTGCTCAACGCCGTGGGCAAGATGGGCCCGCTGCAGGCCGCGCTCGACCTGGTGACCAGCCGCGTCGGCGTACCCGCCGAGGTGCTGGCGCACACGAGCTTCACGGCTGTCTTCGACTCCCGGCGCACCGAGCGGGCGCTGGCCGGCTCCGGCATCGCCGTGCCCGACCTGGAGTCCTACGCGCGCACGCTCTACTCCTACTGGGAGGAGCACCTCGACGAGACGACCGCCCGCGACCCGCGCATCCGTGGGGCGCTGCAGGGCAAGTACGTCGTGATCACCGGCGCCTCCTCGGGCATCGGCCAGGTCACCGCCCACAAGGTCGCCCAGGCCGGCGGCGTGCCGGTGCTGGTGGCCCGCGGCAAGGACAAGCTCGAGGAGGTGCGGGCGACGATCGAGCTGCGCGGCGGGCAGGCCGTCGTCTACCCGTGCGACCTCTCCGACCTCGAGGCGATCGACCGGTTGTGCGAGCAGCTGAACGCCGAGCTGCCCTCGATCGACTACGTCGTCAACAACGCCGGCCGCTCGATCCGCCGCTCGCTGCGCCTCTCGCACGACCGCTTCCACGACTTCGAGCGCACCATGCAGCTGAACTACTTCGGCGCGATCCGCCTGGTGATGGGCCTGATGCCCACGATGCAGGCGCAGGGACGCGGCCACGTGGTCAACGTCAGCTCGATCGGCGTGCAGACCAACCCGCCGCGCTTCTCGGCGTACGTCGCCTCGAAGTCGGCGCTCGACTCGTGGAGCAACGTGGTGGCCTCCGAGCTGGTCGGCGACGGCATCACCTTCACCGGCATCCACATGCCGCTGGTGCGCACGCCGATGATCGCGCCGACCAAGATCTACGACAAGTTCCCCACGATCTCACCCGCGCAGGCGGCCGACCTGGTGGTCGAGGCGATGGTCGGGCGGCCCCACGAGATCAACACGCTGCTCGGCAACGTCGGCGCCGTGGCACACACGGTGGCGCCCAAGCTGACCTTCCGCCTGCTCAACATGGCCTACCACGTGTTCCCCGACTCGGCGGCCGCCAAGGGCGAGGTCGCGGGCGGCACCCGCGAGAGCGAGCAGATCATGCTGGCCAAGATCTTCAAGGGCGTCCACTGGTAGGCGTGCCCCGCTCGACGGGCCGCTCGGGGTCGGCGCTCCACTCGCTCCACGAGCCGGGGTAGAGCGCCGCGCGGATGCCGGCGACCTCCATCGCGAGGACGTCGTGGCAGGCCGTCACGCCCGAGCCGCAGTACGCCGCGACGTCGGTGCCGGGCTCGACGCCCTCGGCGGCGTAGAGCGCGCGCAGGGTGGTCGCGTCGCGGAAGGTGCCGGCCGAGGTCAGGTTGGTGCTGGTCGGCACGTTGACCGCGCCCGGCACGTGGCCGGCCACCGGGTCCATCGGCTCGACGTCGCCCCGGTAGCGCTCGGGGGCGCGCGCGTCGACCAGCACGTCGACGTCGAGGACGCCGTCGAGGCCCACCACCGGCATCTGGCCGGGTCGCGCCGTGAATCCGCCCGGGGCGGGGGCGACCGGCCCGGTCTCGACCGGTCCCCCGGCGGCCAGCCACGCCGCCCAGCCGCCGTCGAGGACGCGCACGTTGCGGTGGCCGTGGTGGCGCAGCAGCCACCAGGCGCGCCCGGCGGCCAGCCCCGACCAGTCGTCGTACACCACGACGGGGCGGTGGTCGTCGACGCCGAGGCGGCGCATGGCGGCCTCGAAGTCCTCGGTGCTCGGCAGCGGGTGCCGGCCGCCGCCGTCGGGCGTGGTCGCGGGCGGCGCGGCCAGGTCGGTGTCGAGGTCGACGTACGCCGCCCCCGGCAGGTGGCCGGCGGCGTGCTCGCCGGGGCCGGCGGGACCACCGAGGCGGTAGCGGACGTCGAGGAGCGTCACGTCGGGCGCGTGCGGGTCGTCGAGGAGGCCGCGGAGCATGTGGGCGCTGATGAGAGGACTGCTCATGGCGCCCATCGTGCCGCACGGGTCGGCACGTGAGAGGATCGCGCCCCGTGGCCGAACTGCACTTCTTCACCGGGACCATGGACTCGGGCAAGAGCACCCTGGCGCTCCAGACGAACCACAACCACGCCGCCCGGGGGCGGCAGGGGCGGATCTTCGTCACCCGCGACCGGGCCGGGCAGGGACGCATCTCCAGCCGCCTCGGGCTCACCCACGAGGCGCTCGAGGTCGACGCCGACTTCGACTTCTGGCGCCACGTGGTCGACAGCCTCACCCAGGGCACCCGCATCGACTACGTCATCTGCGACGAGGCCCAGTTCTACACCCGCGACCAGGTCGACCAGCTGGCCAAGATCGTCGACGAGCTGCAGATCGACGTGTTCGCCTTCGGCATCCTCACCGACTTCCGCACCGAGCTGTTCCCGGGCTCGGGGCGCCTGGTCGAGCTGGCCGACCGGATGAACGTGCTGCAGGTCGAGGCGCTGTGCTGGTGCGGCAAGCGCGCCACCCACAACGCCCGCACCGAGAACGGCGTGATGGTCACCGACGGCGAGGTGATCGTGGTCGGCGACGTCGACGCCCCCGAGACGACCGCCGACGCCGATGCCGACGTCGCCTACGAGGTGCTCTGCCGCCAGCACCACCGCCGCCGCCTCACCGCGGCGCGCGCCAAGGCGGTCTCGCTGGCACCCGAGCCGCTGCCGTTCGGCTGAGCCCCCGCCTGCCGGGTCTCAGAGCCTGCTGAGGTGCTCCTCCATGCTGGCGGCGACCTTGTCGGCCAGCAGCTTGAGCCCCGCCGGCATCAGCGGCTCGGCGAGCTTGGCGGCGCCCTGCGGGTCGAACTCGGCGTGGTAGGTCACCGACGTGCGCCCGTTGCGCTCCTCGAAGGTGATCGTGTCGAGCAGCTTGATCGAGCCGGCGTCGCCCTCCAGCTGGAACGTGTGCGGCTCCTCGTGCTTCGTGACGGTGTAGTCGACCTCCTGCTCGGAGCCGAGGAGCTTCGAGACGTTGTGGTACGTCGTGCCGACTCCCCCGTCGCCGCTGGTGCGCTCGGTGCTGACCGACGGCGGGTCCCACTCCTCGCTGTTGCGGAAGTCGCTGAGGTAGTCCCAGACCTTCTGGATCGGCTGGTCGACGGTGACGGTGCGCTCGACTGACGGCACGGTGTGCTCCCTTGCGTGGTCGTGGTTGCTGTCCCCCGACCGGTACCCCTGCAGGCCTGCCCCGCGCCCACCCGCGCGGGTGACCGGCCGTAGCCTGCCCGGGACGGAAGGAGCCCCATGTTCGGTGGACGCAAGCAACGACCCGCTCCGGAGCTGTGGGCCAAGTGGTCCCGCGAGCTCGACCTGGGCACTGTGGAGCTTCAGGCAGGCCGTCAGGTGGTCGCCCGCGTAGACCGGAAGGGCGTCCTGCTGGTGGCCCGCGACCTGTTCGTCGGGTGGGAGCATCTGGGCTTCGCCGACGGCTTCGAGCACGGCTCAGGGGCGCCCGGCACCCTCGAACTGAGGGTGTCCCGCCCCTGGTGGGCCGAGTACATCGCCGGTGCGACGGGCAAGGAGCAGCGACGGGCCAAGAGGGAGCTCGATCACGGCTGGGCTCGTCCGCGGATCTCCGTGGCGTCCCGCCGGCCCGTTGGTCTCGAGGCGTTCGGCGAGTGGTTGAGCAACGAGGTGGTGACGCGCGCCCCGCTGCCGGAGCGGCTCTGCCTGTCCCCGGATCCGGAGACCTCGGTGTCCGACCGCGACACCAACCGACCCGTCCCTCTCGATCGGTTGCCCATCAGCCACACCCTGCGCGACCGGCTCACAGCGTGGGGAGCCGCCGCCGGCAAGGTGCCGGATGATGAGCGCATCCTCGACGCGACCTGGGAGCCGTTCTGGGTCGAGGGGCGCGTCCTCGCCGCGGACCTGGAGGCGGAGACCGGCCGGTCGGCCGCGGTGTGGCAGGACTGCCCAGAGATGCCCTGACGGCCGTCCACAGCTCCCGCGACACCCTTGACTCGAACGCGTGTTCGACTAGAATGGGATTATGACCACTCAGGAGCTCGAGCGCTGCGACACCGCCGACGCGGTCCTCGCCTACGCCCGCTCCCGCAAGGCGGCCCGCGACCGGGCCGAGGTCGACATGTACGAGGCCACCTGCACCTGGGCGGCCAT
>JBFGFQ010000106.1:0-10095 GCA_041579495.1 Nocardioides sp. | reverse complement strand
GGCTGGGCACCAACGACCCGCCCGGGCCGTCGAAGCGGGCCTCCCCGGCGGCGGCCCCGACCCACAGCGCGGGGAACCAGGCGCGGACACGGTCGACGTCGAGAGCAGCCATGCGACGCATGCTGCCACCCGCCACCAACGGCCCGGCACAGGGTCGACGACGGGTCAGCGCCGGGCCGGCGGGTGCCCACAGCGCGGTCACCCCCTGCCGCCGCGACCCGGCAGCGACCACACTGCTGCCATGGCCGAGACCGACCAGCCCGACGTGACCCGCTTCGCCACCGGCGTCTCCTCCGACGAGCAGCACACGGCTCTGCGCGCCTCGGTGCGCCAGCTGGCGGCGCTGCTGGGCGAGGCGCTGACCCGCCACGAGGGCCCCGAGCTGCTCGAGCTGGTCGAGCGGGTGCGGGCGCTGGCCCGCGAGCCCGACGACGGCGCGCTGCACGACCTGCTGGCCGGGGTCGACGACGACACCGCGGTGGTGCTGGCGCGCGCGTTCACCGGCTACTTCCAGCTGGTCAACGTCACCGAGCAGCTGCACCGCTGGCAGGAGGTGACCGCCGAGGACGAGGGGCCGCTGGCCGTCGCGGTCGAGCGGATCGGCAAGGCGCTGGCCGACGGCAGCGTCGACGTCGGGCTGGTCTCCGAGGTGCTGGGCCGCGTCGAGTACCGACCGGTCTTCACCGCCCACCCGACCGAGGCCAGCCGGCGCACGGTGCTGCGGCTGCTGCGCAAGATCGCCGACGTCGTGCACGCCGCCGAGGACCCGCGCGCGCGTCCTGGCGACGCCGAGCGCCACGAGCGCCGCCTCGCCGAGCTCGTCGACCTGCTGTGGCAGACCGACGAGCTGCGCATCGCCCGCCCCGAGCCGAAGGACGAGGCCCGCACGTCGCTGTACTACCTGGGCCAGCTGGCCCGGCGGGTGGTGCCCGACCTGCTGCAGGAGCTCGACCGGCGGCTCGCCTCGATCGGGGTCGAGCTGCCGGCGACCGCGCGCCCGCTGCGCTTCGGCAGCTGGGCCGGCGGCGACCGCGACGGCAACCCCAACGTGACCCCCGCGGTCACCCTCGAGGTGCTGGCGCTGCAGCACGACACCGGGCTGCGTGAGCTGGTCGCGCAGGTCGAGGAGATCCTCACCGAGGTCTCGGCCTCGACCCGGGTCGTCAGCGCCAGCGACGAGCTGCTGGCCAGCCTCGAGGACGACGCCGAGGCGCTGCCGATCACCTACTCCACGATCCGGCGGCTCAACGCCGAGGAGCCCTACCGGCTCAAGCTGTCGTACGTGCGGGTGCGGCTGATGCGCACCCGCGACCGGCTGGCCCACGGCACCGCCCACGAGCCCGGCCGCGACTACCTGCACCTCGGCGAGCTGGTCGAGGACCTGCGCCTGGTGCGCGACTCGATGCTCGCCGACGGCGACCGGCTCACCGCCGACGGCTCGGTGCTGCGGCTGCTGCGCACCGCCACCGCGATCGGCACCGGCATGGCCACCCTCGACGTGCGCGAGCACTCCGAGAAGCACCACGAGGCGCTGGCCGAGCTCTACGACCGCCTCGACGAGCTCGAGGAGCCCTACGGCTCGCTCGACCACGCCGCCCGCACCCGGGTGCTGTCGGCCGAGATGGCCGGGCGCCGTCCCCTCGTCGGCGCCGGGCAGGTGCCGCCCGACGGGCCCGCCGCGGCCTCGCTCGACCTGCTGCGCACCCTGCGCCACGCGCAGGACACCTACGGCCCCGACGTGGTCGAGACCTACATCGTCTCGATGACCCACGACGTCGACGACCTGTTCGCCGTCGTGGTGCTGGCCCGCGAGGCCGGGCTGGTCGACCTCGGCACCGAGGACGGCCCGGCGACGGCACGGATCGGGTTCGCGCCGCTCTTCGAGACCGTCGCCGAGCTCGAGACCGCCGGCCCGCTGCTCGACGCCCTGCTCGGCGACCCGTCGTACCGCCGCGTGGTCGCGGCGCGCGGCGACGTGCAGGAGATCATGCTGGGCTACTCCGACTCCTCCAAGGACGCCGGCATCGCGGCATCGCAGTGGCAGATCCACCGCGCCCAGCGGGCGCTGCGCGACGTCGCGCAGCACCACGGCGTGCTGCTGCGGCTCTTCCACGGCCGCGGCGGGTCGGTGGGCCGCGGCGGCGGCCCGACCGCCGAGGCGATCCTGTCGCAGCCCAACGGCAGCCTCGACGGCCCGATCAAGGTGACCGAGCAGGGCGAGGTCATCTCCGACAAGTACCTGCTGCCCGAGCTGGGCCGCTGGAACCTCGAGGGCGCGCTGGCCGCGGTCCTCGAGGCCTCGGTGCTGCACCGCGACCGGCTGCTGCCCCGCGAGGTCCTCGACGGCTGGGACGACACCATGGACGTGGTGGCCGCGCACGGCCAGACGGCCTACCGGGCGCTGGTGCGCGACCCGGGCCTGGTGCGCTTCTTCGTGGCCGCCACCCCCGTCGACGAGCTCGGCAAGATGAACATCGGCTCGCGCCCGGCCAAGCGCCCCGGCGGCGACGGCGGGCTCGACGACCTGCGCGCGATCCCGTGGGTCTTCGGCTGGACCCAGTCGCGCATCATCCTGCCCGGCTGGTACGGCGTCGGGTCGGGGCTGGCGGCCGCGCGCGAGGCCGGGCGCGACGACGTGCTGCGCGAGATGTACGCGTCGTGGCCGTTCTTCCGCACCTTCCTGTCCAACGTGCAGATGACGCTGGCCAAGACCGACCTCGACATCGCGGCCCGCTACGTGCGGACCCTGGTCGGGGACGCCTCGGCCGAGCTGTCCGGGCTGTTCGAGCGGGTCCGCGAGGAGCACGAGCGCACCGTCGCCGAGGTGCTGCGGGTGACCGGCCAGCGCGAGCTGCTCGAGAGCGCACCGGTGCTGCGCCAGACCCTCGAGCTGCGCGACTCCTACCTCGCGCCGCTGCACGCGCTGCAGGTCTCGCTATTGGCGCGGGTGCGCGCCGTGCCCGAGGGGCAGGAGCCGCCCGCCGAGCTGCAGCGCGCGCTGCTGCTGACCATCAACGGGATCGCCGCGGGGCTGCGCAACACCGGCTGACCCGGGTGACGCGGGGCGTCGTACGTCGTCCTGGAGGGTGTGGTCGCACGGGCGGGGCGGGTCGCAGCATGGTGCGGCCGTCCTGCGACCGAGGAGGAGACCCCCGTGCCCGCACCGTCCGAGGCGCTGCTGCTGATCGACCTGCAGCGCGACTACTTCGACGACCCCGAGCTCGACCGCTGCCGCGACGACCTGGTGGCGACCTGCAACGACCTGGTGCGGGCGGCCCGCGAGGTCGGGGTCCGGGTCGTCGAGGTGCAGACCGTGCACGAGACCGACCGCAGCACCTGGACCCTGACCATGCTCGAGGACGGCCAGGGGGTCGTCGAGCGGGGCACCGACGGCGTCGAGCGGGTCGAGGGTCTCGACCCCGGCGGCGCCGAGGTCGTCGAGAAGACCCGCGACAGCGCCTTCTTCGGCACCGACCTCGCCGAGCGTCTCGAGGACGCCGGGGTGCGCCGGGTGGTGCTGTGCGGCGTCTCGACCGAGTCGTGCATCGCGGCCACGGCACGTGACGCGTTCGCGCTCGACCTCGAGGCCACCCTGGTCTCCGACGCGACCGCCTCGGTGGACTGGTCGGAGCACGACCACACGCTGGCCATGCTCAAGACCCAGCACCGCCAGGACGTGCTCACCGGCGCCGAGGTGGCCGAGCGCTGGCGCGCCGAGGCGGACTAGCGGGCCCGGCGCCCCAGCAGCGACCAGCCGCCGCGCACCGCCTCGAGCCCGGGGCGGGGCTCCTCGACGTTGCCGGGGTGCGGCTCGACCCGGCGCCCCCGCAGGGCCACCCGGCGCACCAGCACCGGCGCGAGCCGGTCGTAGACGCCGGGCAGCAGCCGGAAGCCGAGCACCGTGAGCCGGTTGGCGGGCCCCACGTGCACCTGGCGGCGCGGCCGGTCGATCAGGCGCAGGCAGACCCGGGCGACCCGGTCGGGACCGACGACGGGCGGCGGGGCGTGGCCCGCCCTGCCGGCGTACGTCGCGGACTGCTGGTAGACGGGCGTGTCGACGGCCCCCGGCAGCACCAGCGAGACGCTGACCCCGCGCTCGCCGCGCAGCTCGGCCTGCAGCCCGCGCACCAGCGCCAGCTGGCCCCACTTGGCGGCGCAGTAGGCGCCCATCGACGGCACCGCGATCTGCCCCAGCAGCGAGCTGACCACGACCAGGGCGCCGCCGTGCTCGCGGAAGTGCGGCAGCACCGCGCGGGCGACGTGCTGGGTGCCGCGCAGCCCGGTGTCGAGGACGCGCCCGAAGATCTCCGGCGGCACCTCCTCGACGGTCCCGTAGGCGACCACCTGCGCGGTCAGCACGACCGCGTCGAGGCGGCCGTGCTCGGCCAGGCAGGCCGCGACCGCGGCCCGCACGGCGTCCTCGTCGGTGACGTCAGCGGCGCTGCCGCTGGCGCGACCGGGGCCCGAGCGGCGCAGGTCAGCGGCCACCTCCTCGACGCGGGCGGCGTCGCGGGCCACCACGACGGCGGTGTCGCCCTCGGCCACCACCTGCTGGGCGGTGGCCAGGCCGATGCCGGAGGTGCCCCCGACGACCATCACCACGCGGGTCATGCCGTGCTGTCCTGGGGCTGCTTGCGCCGCGAGGCGACGTGGAAGAGCGGGCCGACGAGCCGGTCGTACGCCGCCGCGGGCGCCATCGCGAAGGCCGCCATCAGGCCGTAGTTGCTCAGCGCGGTCTGACGGGTGGCCCGGCGCGAGCCGACCTGCGCCAGCACCACCCGCGCGACCCGCTCGGGACTGATGGTGGGCGGCGGCGGGGTGTTGACCGCGCCCGCGGAGTCGAGGGCGTTGTCGTAGATGGGGGTGTCGACGCTGCCGGGCGAGACGTGGCTGATCCGCACCCCCGGCAGGTCGACGTTCTCGATGCGCAGCTGGCGCACCAGCGCGCGCACCCCCCACTTGCTCACGACGTACGGCGTCATCTCGGGCACCGCGATGTAGCCGAGCAGCGACCCGACGACCACCAGGTCGCCGCGGCGCTGGCGGCGCAGCACCGGCAGCACGTGGCGGGCCACGCAGGCGGTGCCGAGCAGGTTGGTGGACACGACGTCGGCGAAGTCGGCGGCCGAGGTGTCCTCGGTGCGGCCGTAGGACACGACGCCGGCGCAGTGCAGGACGGTGTCGATGCGCTCGTGGTGCTCGAGCACGGTGGCGACCATGGCGGCCACCGCGTCGTCGTCGGACAGGTCGGCGGGCACCACCAGGGTCGAGGCGGCGCCGGCCTCGTCGCAGCGACCCGCGACCTCCTGCAGCTTCTCCTCGCGGCGGGCCACGAGCACCAGGTGGTGGCCCTCGGCGCCGGCGCGCAGCGCGGTGGCCTCGCCGATGCCGCTGGTGGCCCCGGTGACCAGGACCACTGTCGGGTCGGCGACCGGCTGCGCCGGCAGGGGCAGCACGCCGGCGAGCAGCCCGAAGGGGTCGAGCAGGTTCACGGTCGTGTCCTCGCAGATCGGTGACGGGAGGTCGCCCTCCACGCTAGGCAGGCGGCCGGGTGCGCGACATCACCCCGGGTGAGGCGCCCAGGGGCCCCCTCCGGGGGGGTGCTGGGCGGGTCCGCGTCCCGCTACGTTGCGACGGTGACCCGCACCCCTCCTGCCCCCGCTGCCCCCTGCCCGCACCCGTGCGCCGTACGCCGTGGAGCCCGGTCGTGAGCCGCGTCCTGGTCACCGGCTCCACCGGGTACGTCGGCTCGCGGCTGGTCCCGGTCCTGCTCGAGGCCGGCCACCAGGTGCTCGCCGCCACCCGCGACGAGGCGGCGCTCGACGACTACCCCTGGGGCGCCCAGGTCGAGGCCCGGCGCTTCGACATCACCGACGAGGACCTGGTCGCGCAGGCCGTCGAGGGAGTCGACGCGGTCGTCTACCTGGTGCACTCGATGGCGTCGGGTGAGTTCGTGCGCAAGGACCGCGAGGCCGCCGAGCTGGTCGCCCGCGCCGCCGAGGCCGCGGGCGTGCAGCGCATCGTCTACCTCTCGGGCCTGATCCCGCCGGGCGAGCTCTCCGACCACCTGCGCTCGCGCGCCGAGGTCGAGCAGGTCTTCCTCGACGCGGCGGTGCCGGCCACCGTGCTGCGCGCGGCGATGATCGTCGGCTCCGGGTCGACCTCCTTCGAGCTGCTGCGCCGGCTCAGCGACCGGCTGCCGATCACGCCGGTGCCGAGCTGGATGAGGCGCAACCTGCAGCCGGTGTCCGTCGAGGACGTGGTCACGGTGCTGGCCGCGGCCATCGAGGGCGAGCCGCGCAACCGGGCCTACGACCTCGGTGCCGACGAGGTGCTGTCCTACCCCGACCTGCTCGCCCGCTACGCGAAGGTCGCCGGGCTGCGCCGCTGGCGCCCGATGGTCCCGGGCGTGCCGATGTGGGTCGTGGGCCGGGCCAGCGCGCTGCTGACCGGGATGCCGCGCGGCACCGTCGTGGCGCTGGCCGAGAGCCTCTCGCACGACATGGTCTGCGGCGAGGACGACGTGCGCCGCGAGCTGGTGCCGGGCCACACGTTCCTCGACCTCGACGAGGCCATCGCGCGCTCGCTGGGCACCAGCGGCGGCACCTCGCGCGTCGGCGACGTGCAGGCCGCCGCGCCCACCGACCCCGCCTGACCCGCGAGCCGGCCGGGTCGCACCGGCCGGGTCGGTGTCAGAGGTGGTCGGGCACGATCAGCGCGTCGGGGTCCTGGCGCGGGGGCACGGCCGCCAGCGCGGCCTTGACCAACGCGATCCGGGTGCGCACCAGCACCGCGCGCTGCAGCCGTCCGACCTCGTCGCCGACGCCGGCCTCGACCGTCTCGCGCACCTGCTCGTCGGTGAACGTGGGGCGGGTGCCGGGCTCGACCTCCACGTCGGGCAGCGCCACCAGCACCGGCAGCACCTGGTCGCCGAGCGCGTCGAGCACCTGGAAGCGCTCGTAGCGCGACATCTGCTCCCACACCAGGTCGACGTCGAGCTTCTGCTTGCGCACGTCCTTGCGCACCGCCAGCACGGACTTGGCCGCGCCGGCCATCGCCTGGGTCATCTCGTTCTCGGTGAAGCGCACACCCCCATCATGACCGGCCGGGCTGTGGAGGGCCACGCCGGCCTGTCGGCGCGACCGGGTAGGAAGGACCCCGCACACCCCGTCCCCCGCCCCGTCCACCCCAGCGAAGGAGCACCGCCGTGACCCCCTCCGCCGCACCTCGCGACCGGCACCGCTCCACGGTGTACGACGCCGAGGACGCCGTGGGCCGGGTGCTCGAGCGGGGCGGCACGATCGAGCACTACGGCTCGACGCTGGTGCTGCCGGGGCTGCGCAAGTTCGGCGACGTCGCCGACGTGCCGGCGTACCTCGAGCGGGTGCTGGCCCACCCCCCGGTGGCGGCGCTGCCCCGCGCCGGGGTGCCGGTCGCGGTGCGCGAGCGCCGCGGCTCCCGGGCCGCCCACTACGAGCCGCACGGGGCGGGCGGGCCGACCATCGCGGTGCCGCCGTACGCCGCCGGCGGGCGGTGGGCGCTGACCGAGACGACGGTGCTGCACGAGCTGGCCCACCACCTGTGCCTCGACCGGCCCGCCCACGGCCCGCGGTTCCTGGCCCACCTGCTGCACCTCTACGAGCACGTCATCGGCCCCGAGGCCGCCCACCTGCTGCGCGTGGCCCTCGCCGAGCGCGGCGTGACGACGGGAGCACCCCTGTGAGCACGTTCATCGACAAGCTGGCCAAGGTGCTGGCCCAGGCCGAGGCGGCCTCGACGCCGGAGGAGGCCGAGGCGTTCCTGGCCAAGGCGCAGTACCTCTCCACGCGGTGGTCGATCGACCTGGCCACCGCGCGCCAGCACACCGCCCGCGAGCAGCAGCGCGCCGAGCCGGTGCAGCGCACGATCACCATCGGCGAGCCCCGGGCCATGGGCAACTCGCGCCTGGTCGGGCTCTTCCTGGCCTGCGCCCAGCCCAACGACGTGCGCGCCGACGTGGCCCGCAACTCCACCACCGTCTACGCCTACGGCTTCCCCACCGACCTCGAGGTCGTCGAGGCGCTCTACGTGCACCTGGCGCTGCAGATGGTCCACGACGCCAACGCCTTCCTGTCCAGCGACGCCCACCAGGTCGACGCCGCGGTGTGGAACCCCCGCACCGGCACGTTCGGGCCGCCCAGCAAGAAGACCGCGCGGCTGGCGTTCTACGAGGCGTTCGTCGAGCAGATCGCCGGCCGGCTGTGGGCGGCGCGGCACGAGGCCGAGGCCCGCGCCGAGCGGGAGCGCCTCGAGGACGCGCAGGCCGATGCCGGCGCCTCGACCGTGCTGGTGCTGGCCGAGAAGGAGGCCGAGGTGGCCGACTTCTACGGCCGCACCTCCACCGCCCGGGGCTCCTGGCAGGCCGGTCGGCGGCGCACCGGGCTCGACGGCGGGGTCGCCGCGTGGGAGGCGGGCGCCCGCTCCGGCGCCGAGGCCCGGCTGAGCGCCGCGCGCCGGCTGCCCGGTGGCCGCACCCAGATCGCGTGACCGCCGCGTCGTGAGAACCTCGGGGGATGGCCGCCGACTCCACCGCCCAGCCTCTCGACCAGTCCACCGAGCAGTCCACCGAGCAGCCCACCGGGGGGCGCACCTGCCTGGTCCTCGACGCCGGCGGTGCGCGCTCGGCGTACCAGGTGGGGGCGCTGGGGGTGCTGCTGCCGGCGCTGGCTGCTGAGGGTCGCCGCCCGACGCTGCTGGTCGGCACCAGCGCCGGCGCGCTGCTCAGCGCGGCGCTGACCTCGACCGCCCACCTCGACGCCGAGGAGCAGGGCGAGCGGTTGCACGAGGTGCTGGGCCAGGCCACCAAGAAGCAGGTGATGCAGCCGCTGTGGCGCCAGGCGCCGGTGGTGCTGGCCCGCTACGCCTCAGAGACGCTGGGGCTGACCGCCTTCCGGCTGCGCGGCATCTTCGGCACCGGGCCGCTGGCGGCCACCCTGGGCCGGGCGATCGACTGGGAGTCGCTGCACGAGAACCTCGCCGCCGGGCGGGTGCAGGCGCTGGCGCTGACCGCCACGGCGGTGCGCACCGGACGGGTCACCATGTTCACCGAGACCGCCGACGGGTACGGCGACCTGCCCGTGCCGCCGGCCGAGCACCACCGCGCCTACGTGCGCGCCCGGGTCGGGGTCGAGCACCTGATGGCGTCGGCGGCGATCCCGGCCCTGTTCCCCTCGGTCGAGGTGGGCGAGCCCGCCGAGGCGGCCGGTTGGTACGTCGACGGCGCGACCCGGCGCCGGGTGCCGCTCGCCCCCGCGGTCGAGCTCGGGGCCGAGCGCGTGGTGGTCGTCGGCACCGGCAGCATCCGCCCCTCGGAGTCCGACCCCGTGCGCGACCGGGAGCCGGTCGACCTCGGCGACGGCGGCGCGACCCTGCTGGGGGCGGTGATGGACGACCCGCTGCGCCACGACCTGCGCCGGCTCGCCGAGACCAACGTGCTCGTCGACGACCCCGACCTGGCCCCGCACCTCGAGCGGCACCGGCGCGAGCGCGGCCGTGAGCCCCAGCGGGTGCTCCCCTACGCCGCCGTCGCCCCCGAGCGGGGCGAGGAGCTGGCGCAGGTCGCGATGGACGTCTTCCGCGCCAACCACGGCACCGTGCGCCGCACCCTGGGCGACCCCGACCTGCAGGTCATGCACCGGCTGCTGGGCAGCGACAGCCCGCTGCAGGGCGAGCTGCTCTCGTACCTGATGTTCGACCCCGACTTCTTCGACGAGGCGGCCGCCCTGGGCCGCCGCGACGCCCGGCAGTGGCTGGAGGCCAACGGCGGGCTGTGGCGCACCGGCCACCTCGACCCGCCCGCCGGCGCCCGCTGACCCCGAGCCGGCGCCAGTTCCCCGCCGAGCCGGCGCCACTTCCCCGCCGACCCGGCGCCAGTTCCCCGCCGACCCGGCGCCACTTCCCCGCCGACCCGGCGCCCGTCCCCCGGAACGCGAGATCTGGGACGGGTGGGCGCGAGATATGGGACGGGTCAGCGGGAGATCTGGGACGGGTGGGCGCGAGATATGGGACGTGTCAGCGGGCGGGGACGATGACGGTGGCGCCGCCCGCGCCGGCGCC
>JBFGFQ010000105.1:0-10106 GCA_041579495.1 Nocardioides sp. | reverse complement strand
TGCTCGTGGGTGGAGACGTCGCGGACCACGTCCTGCTCGGTGGAGCTGGTCCGGCGCTGCTGCTTGGCCCGCTCGCTCTGCCGGGCGTGCAGCAGGTCCCGGACCTGGTCGGCCTCCAGCAGCCCCGGGATGCCGAGGAAGTCCATCTCCTCCTCGGAGCCGACCTGCACCTCGCCCTCGTGGCCGAAGGTGGCGCCGTCGTAGAGGACGTGGTCGAAGCGGGCCTCGGAGCCGATGGCCTCGAAGGGCAGCGACTGCTCGTCGGAGGAGGCCGACTCGCTGGCGTTGGCCTGGGCCAGCAGGTCGTCCTCGGCGGCGAAGATGTCGTCCTCGTCGGTGACCTTGCGCCCCAGCACGTGGTCGCGCTGGACCTCCATCTCGGAGGCGAAGGAGAGCAGCCGCGGCACCGAGGGCAGGAAGATCGAGGCGATCTCGCCGCGGGTCCGGGCGCGCACGAAGCGGCCGACGGCCTGGGCGAAGAACAGCGGGGTCGAGGTGGTGGTCGCCCACACGCCGACGGCCAGGCGGGGCACGTCGACGCCCTCGGAGACCATCCGCACCGCGACCATCCAGCGGGACTCGTCGGCGGCGAAGGCGCTGATCTTCTTCGAGGCCGCCTTCTCGTCGGAGAGCACCACGGTGGCGGACTCGCCCGTGATCTTGCGCAGCGTCTTGGCGTAGGAGCGCGCGCTGTCCTGGTCGGTGGCGATCACCAGGCCGCCGGCGTCGGGCACGTGGCGGCGCACCTCGGAGAGCCGCTTGTCGGCGGCGGCGAGCACCGAGGGGATCCACGAGCCCTCCGGGTCGAGCGCGGTGCGCAGCGCCTGGTTGGTCAGGTCCTTGGTCAGCGGCTCGCCCAGGCGGGCGGCGACCTCGTCGCCGGCCCGGGTGCGCCAGCTCATCTCACCGGAGTAGGCCAGGAACAGCACCGGACGCACCACGTGGTCGGCCAGCGCGTGGGAGTAGCCGTAGGTGTAGTCGGCGGCCGAGCGCGGGATGCCGTCGGGGCCGGGGGCGTAGCTGACGAACGGGATCGGGTTGACGTCGGAGCGGAACGGCGTGCCGGTCAGCGCCAGGCGTCGGGTCGCGGGCTCGAACGCCTCGCGCACGCCCTCGCCCCACGACAGCGCGTCACCGGCGTGGTGCACCTCGTCGAGGATGACCAGCGTCTTGAACCGCTCGGTGCGGATCCGCATCGCCAGCGGGTTGACCGCCACGCCGGCGTACGTCACCGCGATGCCGACGTAGTCCTGCGAGGTGCGGCCCTTGCCGGCGGCGTACGTCGGGTCGATCGGGATGCCGGCGCGCTCGGCGGCCTGCGCCCACTGGGTCTTCAGGTGCTCGGTGGGGGCCACGACCGTGACCCGGTCGATGAGGCGCCTGCCGAGCAGCTCGGCGGCCACCGACAGCGCGAAGGTGGTCTTGCCGGCGCCGGGCGTGGCCACGGCCAGGAAGTCACGCGGCTGCTCGGTGAAGTACTTCTCCATCGCCGCCTGCTGCCAGGCGCGCAGCGACGGGGCGGTGCCCCAGGCGGCGCGCTCGGGCCAGGCCGGGGGCAGCGCGGGCGTCAGCGAGGGGCCGGACCCGTCGAGGGGGAGGTCCGGCTGGTGCGGGGCCGTCACGCGTCGGGCCCGCCCTGGCCGCCCGAGGGGCTGTCGTCGTTGAAGGAGTCCCAGACCTCCTTGCAGTCGGGGCAGACCGGGAACTTCTCCGGGGAGCGGCTGGGCACCCACACCTTGCCGCACAAGGCGATGACGGGCGTGCCCATCACCATCGCCTCGGTCAGCTTGTCCTTGTCGACGTAGTGCGAGAAGCGCTCGTGGTCGCCCTCGTCGGTCGGGACCGTCTGACGGTCCTGCCGGAGGTCCTCCTCGACGGCGGTGCCGGTCCCGAATCCGAAGCTGCTCACAGGACCCACCCTACGCGAGATCGCGCGCTCAGTTCAGGTCGGGATCGGCCGGGCGGGTGGAGTGCCAGGCCAGCTCGCCGGGCTGTCGGCGCATCACCTCGCGGCGCAGCTCGGTGGTCTCCTCGCGGAACACGTCGTCGTCGTGGGCGGGCACGACGTACCAGCTGCCCTCGGCGATCTCGGCGTCGAGCTGGCCGGCTCCCCAGCCGGCGTACCCGGCGAAGATCCGCAGTGCGTCGAGGTGCTCGGACAGCAGCTCGACGGGGGTGTCGAGGTCGACCAGGCCGAGGGTCGGGGTGACCGCGCGGAACCCGAGCGGCTCCTCCCCCGCGTCGGAGGCGACCAGGTGGGCCACGGCCAGCGCGCCCTCGGTGCTGACCGGGCCGCCCTGGAAGAGCACCTCCGGCTCGGCGACCACCGGCGTCCAGTCGGCCAGGACCTCGGCGACCGGCACCGGCGTGGGCCGGTTGAGCACGACGCCCAGCGCGCCGTCCTCGTCGGCGTCGAGCAGCAGGATGACGGTGTCGGCGAAGTTCGGGTCGAGCAGCGCCGGACTGGCCACCAGCAGCATCCCCGCCCGCGCCTCTCCCGTCGCCATGGCACCACTATGCCGTGCCCGCCGAGCCGGCCGGTTCGAAGGCACCGAGCCGGCGCCACTTCCGGCCGTACGCCGCCCATGCCGGGAACTGGCGACGACTCGCGGAGGAACTGGCGACGGGTCGGGGGACGAGGACGGCCCCCGTCCGGCGCGACAAGGAGGGAGGGAGGGAGTCGCGTCGGCGGGGGCCGTCGGGGACCCGGAGGGAGAGCCGGGTCGGCTGGAGGCTCAGGCGGCGAGGGCCGCCCGGAGCCGGTGCAGCAGGGTCGGGCGCTCGGCCTCGGCCCCCACGGGCGCCGGGGCCCACCCGGCGCGGGCGGTGGCCTCGACGCGCGCGCCCACCGCAGCGGCGCCGGCGTCGTTGGCGCTGGCCAGGCCGGCCATCAGGGCGAGGAAGGCCCGCTCCTTGGTCTCGGCGCGCGCCATCGCGGCGGCCATCTCGTCGTCGAGCGGGCGGGCGCGGTGCTCGTCGACGATCGCGCGGATGCCCGGCAGCTCGTCGGCGGTGGCCCGCCAGGCGGCGACGACCGCGCGCTGGAGGTCCATCGGGTCGTCCATCAGCTCGCGCTCGATGCGCCCCGCCAGGCGGGTGTGCCAGCGCAGCTGCAGGGCACCGAGGAGGTCGAGCTCGGAGCCGAAGGCGTCGGCGACACCCTCGAGGTCCATCGGCAGGCGGCCGTCGCGTCGGAGATCGGCGCTGGCGATCACACGACGGAGGGTCTCCCCGCGGTGGCGATACGAGTTCCAGGTCATCAGGTTCTCCTTGTCGGTCAAGGTTTCACATACCTTGAGTACGTACTCAGAGTACGGAGTCATACCGACGGTATGCAACGGCCGGAGGGGTGATCGGGCCGTGACGCTGGCCACCGCCAGGGTGCGGCGACGTGACCCCCGGCACACCGGGGTACATAAGGTGGACCCATGCCGAAGTCCTCCGTCCACAAGCTGGTGCCGAAGGTGCCGGGCGTGCCCGGGGGAACCCGCCGCCAGCAGTACTCCGCCTCCACCAAGCGAGCGCTGGTGGACGTCGCCGAGCAGCTGTTCACCGAGCACGGGTACGCCGGCACCTCGCTCGACGCGATCGTCAGCGGCGCCGAGGTCACCAAGGGCGCGCTCTACCACCACTTCTCGGGCAAGCAGGCGCTCTTCGAGGCCGTCTTCGAGCGCGTCGAGACCGAGGCGTCGCGCTCCATCCAGAAGGCGCTCAAGGAGAGCCGCGACCCGTGGACCAAGGCGCGCGCGGGCCTCCAGGCCTTCCTCGTCGTCGTCCAGGACCCGACGTACCGGCGCATCGTGATCCAGGAGGGTCCCTCGGTGCTGGGCTACGAGCGCTTCCGCGAGCAGGAGGAGCGCTCCACCTTCGCCAACGTCCTCGACATCGTGCGCGCGGTGCTGCACGCCGGCCCCTGGGACCTCGACGAGGACATGCAGCAGACCTTCGCCCGGATCTTCTTCGGTGCGATGTCGTCGGCCGGCGAGGCGGTGGCCGGCTCCGACGACGCGATCGCGGCCGCGGCGCGCGTCGAGACCGCCATCGGCTTCATCATCAGCGGCTTCCAGGCACTCGCCGACGCCGGTGTCGAGCTGCCCGACCAGTCGGGCTGAGCCGGCGCCCGCGTCCGCGGGACGAGGTCAGCGCGAGTAGCTGACCGACCCGGTCGCGGCGGGCACCAGCTCGACCCAGGTGCGCCCGGCGGGGACCGTCAGCTTCTTGCCGCGCACGCTCAGCGCCAGCGGCGCCGCGAGGTCGGCCTTCGACCACTGCCCCTTGACCACGCGCCCGTCGTGGAAGAGCAGCGCCTCGCCCTTGCCCTCGAGCTTGGTCTCGGGCACGGGGTTGCCGGCCGGGTCGCGGTAGCCGGCGTCGCCGACCTGCACCCGCAGCACCAGCACCGTGTCGGCCGGGAACCGGTCGTCGGCGGCAGCGAAGGAGTTGGTGTTGGTCCAGCCCTTGGGGCCGTGGCTCCAGTTCGTGGTGTGGCTGCCGAAGCTGGCCGCCAACGAGCCCGCCGGGCGCCCCTTCGGCAGGTCCTCGGCCTCGCCCCAGGGCAGGTAGTCGTCGGGACGCGCCTCCTCGCCCTCGACCAGGGTCGTGGTGGCCGCGAGGTCGGTGAAGAGGTTGTACGGCGCCGAGCGGCTGTTGTCGCGGAAGAAGCCCTTGGAGCCCTCGGAGAAGAACCTGATGCCGGCGCCGCGCACCCGCTGCAGGGTGACCGGGGCGGCGCCGCTGGTGACGACGGCCGCGTCGGCGGGCTTCACGATGCCGATGTCGCTGGCGCGCATCGAGCGCACCGGGCCGACCGTGCCGGGGATGTCGGAGTAGTAGAACGCGGCGAGCCGGGTGACCCCGCCCTCGACGAGCTCCTCGACGACCAGGTCGGCCGCGCCCAGGCCGCGCTGCGGCGCGCTGGAGGGGGTGTTGTCCATCTTGACCACCATCACCGGGTGGTCCTGGGCGGCCGACTGCGACCCGGTCACCGACAGGCCGGTCAGCGGCCAGGTGGCGTCGAGGGTGGCGCCCTTGCTGACCTTCTGGCCCTCGGGGCCGGCCGCGGGCTCGTCCCCCCCGCCCCCGTCGTCGGAGGAGCAGGCCGCCAGGCCGAGGCACGCGACGAGGGCGACGGCGGCGGTCCGCAGGGGACGCTGCCGCAGGGTCCGTCGGTGGGGCTGCCGGGGGTGGCGGGTGCGTGCTGGGCGCACGGTGGCTCCGATCAGGGGAGGACGGGGGTGGGGGGACGAGCCGGCCGGGGGTGCCGGGTGGCGGTGCTCGCTCAGCCGAGCTTGGCGCCGCCGTCGACGTACAGCGTCTGGCCGGTGATGTACGACGCCTCGTCGCTGGCCAGGAACGCCACGGCCGCGGCGATGTCCTCGGGGAAGCCGACCCGCTTGACGGGGTTGGCCTCGGCCGAGAGCGCGCGGAACTCATCGACGTCCATCTTCAGGCGGGCGGCGGTGGCGTCGGTCATCTCGGTGGCGATGAAGCCGGGCGCGACGGCGTTGGCGTTGATGCCGAAGGGACCGAGCTCGATGCCCAGGGTGCGGGTGAAGCCCTGGATGCCCATCTTGGCCGCGGAGTAGTTGGCCTGGCCGCGGTTGCCCAGCGCGGAGACGCTGGAGATGTTCACGATCTTGCCGTACTTCTGCTCCACGAAGTGCTTCTGGGCGGCCTTGGTCATCAGGAACGCGCCCTTGAGGTGCACGCCCATGACGAGGTCCCAGTCGTCCTCGGTCATCTTGAACAGCAGGTTGTCGCGGGTGATGCCGGCGTTGTTGACCACCACGTGGATGCCGCCCAGCTCCTCGACGACGCGGGTGACCGCGGCCTCGACCGACTCGCCGTTGCTCACGTCGGCGCCGATGCCGGCGGCCTTCGCGCCGTCGACGAGGGGCAGGCGGCCCGCGGCCTCGGAGGCGGCGGCCTCGTCGAGGTCGACGATGGCGACCGAGGCGCCCTCCTCGGCGAAACGGGTGGCGGTGCCGAAGCCGATGCCCCGGGCTCCTCCGGTGACCACGACGACGCGTCCGTCGAAACGACCCATCTGCAACCCAACTCCTTCGAAAGTCTGCGGCGCGCCCTCGGCACGCTCACGCGGTGCGGTCACCGCGCCGCCTGCACGATAGCCGCGGCTCAGTCGAGGGCCGCGCGCAGCCTCGCGGCGTACGCCGCCCGCTCGCCGTCGGCGTACTTCTGGCGCGGCCAGAAGAACCCGCGCAGCCCGTCGCCCTTGGTGCGCGGCACCACGTGCAGGTGCAGGTGGGGCACCGACTGGCTCACGGTGTTGTTGACCGCCACGAAGCTGCCCTGCGCCCCGAGCTCGTCGACGACCGCGGCCGCGATGCGCTGCGCGGCCGCCAGGAACGGGTCGCGCAGCCCGGCGGGCAGGTCGGGCAGGGTCACCACGTGCTCGCGCGGCACCAGCAGCACGTGGCCCTTGAACACCGGGCGCTGGTCGAGGAAGCCGACCAGGTGCTCGGTTTCCAGGACCAGGTCGGCCTCCAGCTCACCGGTGACGATGCGGCAGAAGACGCAGTCGGGCGAGGGTCCTGCCGGGGGCACCTCAGCCGTTGCCACCGGCACGGAAGTCGAGCCAGGCGTCGCTCATCCGGTCGGCCTGGCCGGGGGTGAACATGTTCATGCACTCGTCGTCGCTGTAGTCCATGAAGTTGTGGATCGGGTCCAGCCCCGGGGTGGTGCAGGTGTCCGCGCCCACCGCGCACCCGAACTGCGGCCTCGCCTCGCGGGGCGTGTCGGCCACCCCGTCGCCGGAGGCCGAGCAGCCGCCGGCGAAGGTGTGCTCGAGCATCAGCCAGTGCCCGACCTCGTGGGTCAGGGTGTCGCCCTCGCTGTAGGGGCCCGCCGTCCCGCCGGGCATCGACTCGTCGAGCATCACCACGCCGTCGAGGTAGTCGCGACCGTTGTTGTAGCCCTTGGGGAAGTAGGCCCAGCCGAGGAGGCCGCCGCCGAGGTCGGCGACGTAGACGTTGAGGGTCTCGGAGTCGCCGGTGTGCAGCGCCGTCTTCATCTCCCTCTCGGTCCTGCCGGGGGTGACGTTGGCCCACGCGGCGTTCTGGGTCCAGGTGACGCGGTCGAGCGAGAAGCGGAAGGGCGTGTCGGCGGCGTCGGGGGCCGTAGTGCCCGAGAAGGAGTCGTTGAGGACCTCCATCTGGGCGTCGATCATCCCGGTGAGGCGATCCCGCTCGGCCTGCGTCGGCTCCGTCTCGGTCAGCACGTGGAAGACGGTCTCGACCGTGACCGATCCTGGCGCCAGCGTGGGCAGGTCCTTGATCACGCCGTACTTCTTGGCGTCCTTCTTGGCGTAGAGGGCCGGCTCGTGCACCTTCGCGCCCTCCCGCACCCGGGCGTGCCCGTGCTCGTCGATGCACTCCTCGACGGCCGGCGAGGCGCCCGCCCCCAGGTCGGCGGGCGCGGACCCGGTGAGGACGGTGACGGCGAGCGCGGTCGAGGCGAGGCTCGACAGGACTGAGCGTGGACGCATGGTGGTGTTCCCCTCCGAGAGCGTGGTCCGGTCGTCCGCGGAGTCGCAGCGACCCTGCGCCGCAACCTAGACCGCCGGGACGGCTGGGCGGAAGGGCCGACTAGAGCGTCAGCGCTGCCGCAACCACTCGCGCCGAGCGAAGACGGCTGTGTCGGGGTGGTCGGCGAAGAGCCCGTCGATGCCGGCGTCGAGCAGGTCGGCGACCTCGGCGACGACGTCGCCCTTGGCGTTCGGGTCGAGCCCGCGGCGGTAGGTCGTGGCCATGAACTGGTTCTCGTCGCGGACCGTGTAGACGACCACGCGCAGGCCCTCGGCATGGGCGTCGTCGACGAGCTCGGTGGGCGCTCCGGCCGAGCCGTCGGCCTCACGCGGCACCACCATCGACTTCTCGGGGCCGATCCAGTCGGCGTACGTCGCGACCTCGGCGAGGCCCTCGGGCGTGGCCAGGTCGGCGTACGTCGTGTCGTCGCCGGCCGCGACCAGGTCGTACGGCGCACCCGAACCGCTCAGCAGCTGCTCGACCGGGGCCTTGGTCAGCGTCGCGATCTCGCGCAGGTTGGTGGTCTCGAACGACTGGATCAGCACCTTGCTCCGCGACTTGTCGAGCCCGAAGCGCGCCAGCGCCGCCAGCATCGGCTCCTCGAGGCTCAGCCCCGCCTCGTCGAAGTAGGTCGGGTGCTTGGTCTCGGGGGCGACGCCGATGGTGCGCCCGGTGCGCCTGGACTCCTTGCGCACCAGGCGCAGCACCTCGGTGAAGGTCGGCACGGTGAACCGGCCGTCGTAGCGCGTGTTGTCGGGTCGAACCGCCGGCAGCCGCTCGACCGCGCGCAGCGTGCGCAGCTCGTCGAGGGTGAAGTCCTCGGTGAACCAGCCGGTGACCGGTCGCCCGTCGACCGTCCGGGTGGTGCGCCGGTCGGCGAACTCGGGGTGCTCGGCCACGTCGGTGGTGCCGGAGATCTCGTTCTCGTGGCGGGCGACGAGCACGCCGTCCTTGGTCGAGACGAGGTCGGGCTCGACGTAGTCGGCGCCCAGCCGGATCGCGAGGCGGTACGCCGCCAGCGTGTGCTCGGGCCGGTAGCCCGAGGCGCCGCGGTGGCCCACGACGACCGGTGTGGCCAGCTGTGCCACCGGGCGGGTGGCGCGGTCGCGCTGGTCGGGGGCGGCCGCGGCGGTGCCGGGCACGAGGAGCAGCGAGGTGGTCATGGCGGCGACCAGGGTGGTGGCCAGGGTCGAGGGCAGGAGGGTCCGAGAGGTCCGAGAGGTCATGGGCACACCGTGGTGCCGCTCCCCTGCCGGTGGGCGACCGTCAGGCGGGCACCGGGTGAACGGTGCGGGTCGGCCCGGTGCCCGCGCCATTCCTTTACTTCCACCGGTCCCGCTGCCAGCATCACCGGATGACCGAGATGGTGCTGTTCCACCACGTGCAGGGGCTCACCGACGGCGTGCGCGCCCTGGCCGACGACCTGCGCGCCGCCGGGCACACCGTGCACACGCCCGACGTCTTCGAGGGACGCACCTTCGCCACGCTCGACGAGGGCATGGCCTTCGCGCGCGAGCACGGCTTCGGCGCCCTGACCGAGAGGGCGGTCGCTGCGGCTCAGCAGCTCTCCCCCGGCGTGGTCTACGCCGGCATCTCCTTCGGCGTGATGGCCGCCCAGCAGCTCGCCCAGACCCGCCCGGGAGCCCTCGGCGCGGTGCTGATGGAGTCCTGCGTCCCCGTCACCGGTGAGGACGCCTTCGGACCGTGGCCCGAGGGCGTGCCGGTCCAGGTGCACGGGATGCAGGACGACCCCGAGTTCGCCGGCGGCGGCGACCTCGACGCGGCCCGCGAGCTGGTCGAGGTGGTGGGACCGGGTGCCGAGCTGTTCACCTACCCCGGCGACCAGCACCTCTTCACCGACCGCTCGCTGGCGTCGTACGACGCCGACGCGGCCGACCTGGTCCTGCAGCGGGTGCTGGCGTTCCTCGACCGCGTCTGACCCCGCCGAGCCGTCGCCAGCTCCCGACGTACGCCGGCCGCAGCGTTCGTCGAGCAGCAAGGAGCGCCAGCGACGCGCGCCCGTCGAGACCCCCCGACCTGCCCGCCCGCCGTACGCCATGGACTCACCGGGTCTCGACCGAAGCGCGCAGGGCTACGCCGAGTCGGCGCCAGTTCCTCTGCGTCGCTTGGGCGCGCAGGGCTGTTAGGTGCGGCGGTGGAAGTGGACCTGGTTGTCGGGGCCGATGTCGGTCTCGTACTCGGGGTCGTGGATGCGGCGGTGGTGGAAGGGGCACAGCAACCTGCCTCTGGCCAGGTCGGTGTGGCCGTGGCAGGACCAGGGGTCGTCGTGGTGGGCGTGGCACATCGCGGGTGGGGCGTCGCAGCCCCGGGCGGTGCATCCCTTGTCGCGGATGCCCATCGCGATCCGCTGGGCCGGGGTGAAGTACCGCTTCGCCCGTCCCACATCCAAGGGCTGGCTGGCCCCGCCGAGCACGACGGGGACGACGCCTGCCTCGCACGCCAGCCGCCGGGCGGTCGCGGCGCTGATCCGGTCACCGGTGTCGAGGGTCGCCGCGGCGATCCCGTCTTTGAGGGAATCGAGGGTCATGGTCATCACCACGG
>JBFGFQ010000104.1:0-10136 GCA_041579495.1 Nocardioides sp. | reverse complement strand
GTCAGCGGCCCGACGACGGCGATGGCGAACTCCTCGCGCGCCCGGCGCGCCTCGCCCTCGATCGAGGTCATCCCGCCCAGGAAGTGCAGGGTGATGGAGGAGATGGTGAAGCCGAAGCGGCGCGCGACCACCGCGTGCGAGGCCTCGTGCAGCAGCACCGAGCCGTAGAGCAGCACCGCGAAGGCGGCCCCGGCGAGGTACTTCAGCGCCCCCAGGCCCGGCCGGACGTCCTCGACGACCGGCGCCACCAGCACCGCGATCAGGGCCGCTACGACGAACCACGACGACGAGACCAGCACGTCGCTGCCGGCGATCGTGCCGACCTTCAGGGTGCCCGGCGGACGCGACGGCGAGCCGGACGGCGACCCGGACGACGTCCCGGGCTCGGGCGGGCTCGCAGACATCCCACGAGGCTATCCGACCCCTGACCGACCCCCTGACCGGCACCCGCCCGCCCCCGAAGCGCGCCTCGGCGGCGCCCTGTCGGTGCCCGCGCCTAGGGTTCGAGACATGAGCCAGCCCGTGCCGACACCCGCACCCTCACCGGCCGAGCGCGTCTCGACGCCGGTCGACGGCGTCGACGTGGTGGGCGCGCTCTCGCCGAGCCGGGCGGGCGACTTCGTGACCTGCCCGCTGCTCTACCGCTTCCGCACCGTCGACCGGCTCCCCGAGCCGCCCTCGCCCGACGCCGCCCGCGGCACCCTGGTGCACAAGGTGCTGGAGGACCTCTTCGACCTGCCGGCCGCCGAGCGCACCCCGCAGCGGGCCGCGGCCATGCTGGCGCCGAGCTGGGAGGCGCTGGTGGAGGCGGAGCCCGGGCTCGCCGAGCTCTTCGCCTCGGCCGGCGAGCGCGTCGACGGCGGGCCGCCCCTGGACTTCGCGCACTGGCTGACGTCGTGCCGCACGGTGCTCGAGCGGTGGTTCACCCTCGAGGACCCCACGCGCCTGGAACCGGCCGAGCGCGAGCTGTACGTCGAGACGGTGCTCGACTCCAGGCTCTTGCTGCGCGGCTTCGTCGACCGCCTCGACGAGGCGCCCGACGGCGCGCTGCGCGTCGTCGACTACAAGACCGGCCGCTCGCCCGGCGTCGGCTTCGAGTAGCGGGCCCTGTTCCAGATGAAGTTCTACGCGCTGGTGCTGTGGCGCACCCGCGGAGTGGTGCCCGCGCTGCTGCAGCTGGTCTACCTCGGCAACGGCGAGATCCTGCGCTACCGCCCCGACGAGGACGACCTGCTGGCCACCGAGCGCCGGGTCCAGGCGATCTGGGAGGCCATCAGCACCGCCCACGAGACCGGCGAGTGGCTGCCCAACCGGGGCCGGTTGTGCGACTGGTGCGCCCACAAGGCGTTGTGCCCGGCATGGGGCGGCACCCCGCCCCCGCTGCCACCGGCTCAGGAGCCCTCGTCGGGCCACTCGGCGTCCTCGCCGTAGCGCACGCACGCCACCTGCACGCCGCCGGCCGCCCGCAGCGGCGGGTCGACGCCCTCGACGAACTCGACCTCGAGCCGGCCCCCGTGCTCCCCCACGCGTCGTACGCCGCCCCACAGCGGCTCGTCGGGATCCTCGGCGCGCACCCGGTCGAGCACGTCGCGCACCGCGGCGACGTCGCGGCCCGCGAGCCGGGCGGTGCGCTGCGGGCGGTCCAGGTCGTCGAGGTCCCCGACCACGGACCGCTCGGCCTCGTAGTCGACGTCGGCGTCGCGCACCCAGTGCTGCTCCAGCAGCGCCCTGAGGTCGCGCGACTCCCAGCCGCACACCGGGGTGGCCACCGGGCAGCGGGGGTGGAACGAGCAGCCCAGCGGGGGCCGGGCGGCGTCGGGGATCTCGCCGCGCGGCAGGTCACGCGGCACCATCCGGTCGGGGTCCGGCTCCGGGATCGCCTTGAGCAGCGCCTGGGTGTAGGGGTGGCGGGGATGGGCGAAGATCTCCTCGGTCGGCCCGATCTCGACGATCCGGCCCAGGTACATGATGGCCACCCGGTCGCAGAAGTACTTGGCCGAGGCCAGGTCGTGGGTGATGTAGAGGTACGTCAGCCCCAGGTCGTTCTTGAGGTCGAGCATCAGCTGCAGGATCTTGGCGCGCACGCTCATGTCGAGCATGGAGACCGGCTCGTCGGCCACCAGGACCTCCGGCTCGAGGATGATGGCCCGCGCGATCACCGCCCGCTGCTTCTGCCCGCCGGACAGGTCCGAGGGGTACTTGGACAGGAACCGCTCCACCGGAGACAGCCCGACCCGCTCGAGCGCGGCCACCACGCGGCGGTGCAGCTCATCGCCGGAGGCGATCTTGTGGATCACCAGCGGGTGCCCGATGCCCTCCTCGATGGTCATCGAGGGGTTGAGCGCCGCGCTGGGGTCCTGGAACACCATCTGCACGTCGGTGCGCAGGCGACGCAGGTCGGCGCCCTTGAGGCTGGTGATCTCCTGGGTGCCACCGCGGCTCGGGTGGTAGGTCAGTGAGCCTCCCGTGGCGGGGGCCAGCCCCAGCAGGGCGCGCCCGAGCGTGGTCTTGCCGCTGCCGGACTCCCCCACGACCCCCAGCACCTCCCCGCGCCGCAGCTCGACGGTGACGCCGTCGACGGCCTTGACCCGGCGCGCGCCGACGCCGAGCAGCCGCGACAGGGCGCCGCCCTGCAGCTGGTAGTGCACCGAGAGGTCGCGGGCCTCGGCGACCAGGGCGGTCTCAGGCTTCGTCGGCAACGGAGAGCTCCTCGCGCTCCAGGGGCGCCGACTCCTCGGCGTCCAGGGTGAGCAGGTCGTGGCGGGCCGCGGCCGCCCAGCAGGCCGCGCGGCTGCCGCCCGGCATGTCCAGGGCGGACGGCTCCCGGGTGGCGCACACGGCCATCGCGTCGGGGCAGCGCGGGTGGAACCGGCAGCCCGGTGGCGGGGTCGTGAGGTCGGGCGGGGCGCCCTCGATGAAGTTCAGCCCGGTGGTCGACAGCGAGATGGTCGAGCGCAGCAGCTCGCGCGTGTAGGGGTGCTGGGGGTGCCGGAACACCTCGGCGGCCTCCCCGATCTCCACGATCTTGCCGGCGTACATGACCGCGACCCGGTCGCAGGCCTCGGCCACGATGCCCAGGTTGTGGGTGATCAGCAGCAGCGACGTGTCGAAGGTGTCGCGCAGGTCGTGGAGGATCCGGATGATCTGGGCCTCGACCAGCACGTCGAGGGCCGTGGTCGGCTCGTCGGCGACCACGAAGGAGGGGCGCAGCACCAGGGTCAGGGCGATCATCAGCCGCTGGCGCATGCCGCCGGAGAACTCGTGCGGGTAGGCCCGGAACCGGGTCGGCGGGATCCCCATCACCCGCAGCGCCTCGAGCGAGCGGCGCTCGACCTCGTCCTTGCTGATCCCCTTCTCGTGCACGCGCAGCGTCTCGGAGAAGTGCTCGGAGATGCGCATCAGGGGGTTCAGTCGGGTCAGCGGCTCCTGGAAGATCATCCCGAGCTCGTTGCCGCGCAAGCGGTTCTGCTCGCGGCGCGAGAGGCCCAGCATGTCGCGGCCCTGGAAGCGCAGCACACCGTCGCGCGCGGCGCCCTCGGGCAGCAGCCCGAGCAGCCCACGCCCCAGCGTCGACTTGCCGCAGCCCGACTCCCCCACCAGGCCGAGGATCTCGCCGCGCCGCAAGGTGAAGTCGACCTCGTCGACCGCGCGCACCGGGCCACGCTCGGTGCCGTACCAGACCCGCAGGTCCTCGGCCTGCAGGACCACGTCGGGGTCGACCGGGGCGCTCATCGGGCGCCTCCTTCCCGGGAGAGCGGCGCGAAGCTGACCTGCTGGAGCCGACGGCGGCGCAGCGCCGGGTTGAGGGTCTCGTTGAGTCCCTCGCCGACCAGGGTGAGGGCCGTGATGAGCAAGATGATGGCCAGGCCGGGGAACAGCGCCGGCCACCACACGCCCGCGGAGGTGTCGTCGAGGGCGCGGCTCAGGTCGTAGCCCCACTCGGCGGCCTCGGTGGGTTGGATGCCCAGCCCGAGGAAGCCGAGGGCGGCCAGCGTGCCCAGGGCGTCGGCGGCGTTGAGGGTGCCGATCACCGGGACCGACTGCACGACGTTGCCGAACAGGTACTTGCGCATGATCGTGAAGGGGCGTGCCCCCAGCGCCCGGGCCGCTTCGACGTACGTCGCCTCGCGCGCCGAGACCGTGGTGTTGCGCACGACCCGGAAGTACTGCGGGATGTAGACGGCCGTCAGCGCCAGCGCGGCCGCGAGCACCCCGCCGCCCACGGCGCTGCGCAGCAGGAACGAGAACACGATCGCGAGCAGCAGCGAGGGGAAGGAGTACAGCGCGTCCATCAGGAACACCAGCACCCGGTCGAGCCAGCCGCCGGTGAACCCGGAGGCCAGGCCCAGCGGCACCCCGACCAGCGCCGAGAGCAGCACCGAGAGCAGCACCACCTGCAGCGCGGTGCGCGCCCCCCACACCACCCGGGACCAGATGTCGTAGAACTGGTCGTTGGTGCCGAGCCAGTGCGTGCCCGAGGGCGGCGCGAGCTTGGGCAGGCGCTCGCCGGCCTCGGTGCTGTTCTGGGCGAAGTCGTAGGGCGCGATCCAGGGCGCGAAGACCGCCAGCACCACGAACGCTGCGGTCAGCAGCACCCCGGCCAGCAGCAGGTAGCGCGCCAGTCCCCGCGTGTGCCAGATCGTCGTCAGGGTCCTGCGCATCAGTACCTCACCCGGGGGTCGACGAGGGCGTTGAGGACGTCGACGACGACGCTCACGATCACCACGGCCACCGCGAAGAAGGTGACCAGGCCCTGGACGGCGACGTAGTCGCGGGCGGTGACGTAGTCGACGAGCTCGTTGCCCAGACCGGGCCAGTTGAAGGTCCGCTCGGTCAAGATCGCCCCCGACAGGGTCAGCGCGAACTGCAGCCCGATGACGGTGATGACCGGCACCAGCGCGTTGCGGAAGGCGTGCTTGCGCACCACCCGGCGCTCGGGGATGCCACGGGCCCGTGCGGCCTCCACGTAGTCGTCCTTGAGGCTCTGGATGACGTTGACCCGCACCAGCCGGATGATCACGCCCGAGAGCAGCAGGCCCAGGGTGAAGCACGGCAGCACGTGGTGCTGCAGCACGTCGAGCACCGAGGCCGAGTCGTTGGCCAGCACGGCGTCGAGCAGGATGATGCCGGTGCGGTCGGGCACGTAGAACTCCGTCTCGGCCGAGGCGATCCCGAACGTCGGCCAGTCGGGCACGTAGGTGATCACGAACAGCACCAGCAGGATCCCGACCCAGAAGATCGGGGCGGCGTAGCTGACGACGCCGAAGACCCGGATCACCGCGTCGAGCGCGGTGTCACGGTGCCGCCCGGCCAACCGACCCAGCGGCAGAGCGATGAGCAGCGCGAACAGGAAGGCGCCGAGGGTGAGGGTCAGGGTCGCGCCGCCCTGGTTCTTGATGATCTCCAGGACCGGGCGGTTGTCGCTGATGGTGCGTCCGAAGTCGAGCTGGGCCACGTTGCCCAGGTACTCGAGGTACTGCACCAGCATCGGCCGGTCCAGCCCCAGCGCCGCGCGCCGGCTCTCCAGTGCCTCCGGGCTGAGCTTGTCGCCGACCGCGGCGGTCACCGGGTCGCCGGGGGCGACCCGCAGCAGCAGGAAGACGATGCTGAGCAGCACGAACATCATCGGGACCACCAAGAGGATCCGGATGAGGATGTAGCGGGGCAGCGAGCCCGAGGCTGCGGAGCCCATGGGCCTCCTGTCTGGTCACCGGGACGGCGAGGGACGGGCGCGCCGCAGCGCGCCCGTCCGCGAGCCGTCAGCCCTTGCTGATCTCCCAGAGCCGGAAGATGTACGTCGGGTCCAGCGACCCCTCGACGCCTTCCATCTCCGGCACCGCGACCGCCACGTTCTGGCCGTTCCACGAGGGGATCAGCGGCACGTCCTCGGCGACGATGTCCTGCAGCTCGGCGATCTGCTCCTCACGGGTCGCCTCGTCGGTCTCGCCGAGCTCCTGGTCGAGCAGCGTGTTGACCTCCTGGCTGGAGTAGTTGTTCTGGTAGAACCCGCCGTCGCGCAGGAACGGGGACAGGTAGTTGTCGGCGTCGAGGAAGTCGGGGTACCAGCCCAGGATGAACAGGTCGTAGGCGTTCTGCTTGTACAGCGTCTGGTACTCCTCCCACTCCGCGTCCTCGGTGCTGACCTGGAACAGCCCGCTGTCCTCGAGCTGGCCCGCCAGCTCGGTGGCCTCGTCGACGGTGTTGGGGCCGTAGTGGGTCGGGGTGTAGCCCAGGGTCAGCTTGACCGGGGTCTTGACCCCGGCGTCCTGGAGCGTCTTGCGGGCCGCCTCCACGTCGGGGCTCTCGCCGTACGCCTCGGCGAAGGAGTCCTTCTGGCCGCCGAAGCCCGGCGGGACGATGGAGTACGACGGCTCCACGGTCCCGTCGTAGGCGTTCTCCGCGATGGCGTCGCGGTCGATGATCTGGGCGACGGCCTGGCGCACCGCCTTGTCGCCGCCGACCGGGGTGCCCAGCTGCCAGACCCAGTAGCGGAACTCCGAGCCCTCGCCTCGCAGCACGTCGACGTCGCCCTCCTCCTCGATGGAGGCCAGGTCGGTGGGGCTCAGGGTGCGCCAGGCGACGTCGAGCTGGGAGGAGGCGATCGCGTTGCGCAGCGGCGCGGCGTCGTTGAAGAAGCGCACGAAGACCGTCTGGGAGGCCGGCTCACGCTCACCGGAGTACTCCGGGTTGGCCTCGAGCACCGCCTGCTTGCTCGCGGAGTAGTCCGAGAGCATGAACGGTCCCGAGCCGACCACCTGCTCGTCCTCGAGCAGGCTGTCGGCCGGGAAGGTCTCCTCGTCGACGATCGAGGCGGTGGCGCTGGAGAGGATCTTGAGGAAGGTCAGGTCGGGCTGGTTGAGGTTGAAGACGACGGTCTGGTCGTCGGGGGTCTCGATGGCGCCCTCGGCCAGGGCGTCGGCGTCGGGGTCCTTGATCGCCCCCAGCAGCACGGCGGAGCCGTTCGGGTCGGCGATGCGCAGGTTGCGCTCGAGGGAGAACTCGACGTCCGAGGAGGTCAGCTCGTTGCCGTTGGAGAAGGTCAGCCCCTCGCGCAGCGTGCAGGTGATCGTCTGCGGGTCGTCGTACTCGCACGACTCCGCCGCGTCGCCGACCGGCTCCGACTCGCCGGCCGGGATCGCCATCAGCTGCTCGAACAGCGAGTACTGCATGTTCCACGAGCCGATGTCGTAGGAGCCGGCGGGGTCCATCGCGGTGACGGTCTCGGTGGTGCCGAGGGTCCAGCTGCCGGAGGCGGAGCCGCCCTCGCCGCCACCGCCGCTGTCGCGTTCACCCTCGCCGCACGCGGCGAGGGACAGGGCCAGGACGGCGGCGCCGGCCAGGGACAGGGCGCGTCGGGAGCGAGTCACGTCGAGAACCTCCGAGAGAGAGTGGGGCGTCGGTGCTGGGTAAAGAACCTAGCCCTCTGCGTGTGACGTGCGCCACCTCGATCCGCCGCCCTTCAGGTCGCGGTTCGGCAACGATCCGCGTGAGACCTCACAGCTCGTGGCGCTGGGCCCACACCGCGGCCTGGGTGCGGTCGACCACGCCGATGCGCGAGAACGCCGAGGTCAGGTGGGCCTTCACGGTGCGCTCGCTGATGTCGAGACGGCGCGCGATCTGCTTGTTCGCGAGCCCGTCGCGCACCAGCCGCAGCACCTCCACCTCGCGGCCGGTCAGCTGCGGCCGGGTGGGGCCCGAGCGGACCCCGAGCAGCACCCGGGCCGCCTTCGGGTGGATCGGGGACTCCCCGCGGGCCACCGCCCGGATCCCGGCCAGCACGTCCTCGGGGTCGGCGTCCTTGAGCAGGTAGCCCACGGCGCCCGCGTCGAGGGCGTCGATGATCCGCTCGCTGTCGGAGAAGCTGGTGAGCACCAGGACGTCGACGCCCGGGACCTCGGCGCGTACCCGGCGGGTGGCGCTGACCCCGTCGACGCCCGGCATCTGCAGGTCCATCAGCACCACGTCGGGCCGCGTCTCGCGCACCACCTCGACCGCGCCGTCGCCGTCGCCGGCCTGCCCGACGACGTTGATGTCGGCGGTCGAGGCCAGCAGCTGGGCCAGGCCCGCGCGGATCACCGCGTGGTCGTCGACGAGCACCACCCGGATCGGCGCCGCGCTCACCGGCGTACCTCCAGGCGCACGGTGGTGCCCTCCCCCGGCGCCGAGCGCACCTCGAGCCGGCCGCCCGCGTCGGCGACCAGGCTGCGCAGCCCGGTGAGCCCGAAGTGCTCGGGGCCGCGGTGGCAGTCCTGGTCGAAGCCGATGCCGTCGTCGACGACCTCGAGCAGGCTGCCGTCGGCGCGCCCGCGCACGGTCACGGCCAGGGTCGAGGCCTCGGCGTGGCGCACCGTGTTGCGCACCGCCTCCTGGGTCACCCGCCACAGCATGGTCACCTCGGCCACCGGCGCGTCCTCGACGTCCTCGACGCTCGCGGAGGCCGTGATGCCCGCGGCGCTGACCGGGGCCAGCAGGTCGGCGATCGCCGAGGCCAGGCCCTTGCCGTGCAGGTCGGGCGGGTGGATCTCGGCCAGCAGCGAGCGCAGCGAGCGCAGGCCGTCGCGCAGCGAGTCACCGGCGGTCTCCAGCCGGGTCCGCACGACCGGGGGCACCTGGGGGTCGCGGGCCACGGCGGAGAGCGAGAACGCGGTGCCGGCCAGGTCCTGGACGACCCCGTCGTGCAGGTCGCGCGCGATCCGGCGGCGCTCGGCGTCGGAAGCCGACATCGCCGCCTCCAGCAGCCGTTCGCGCTCGCGGCCGGCGCGGCGTACCTGCATGGTCAGCAGCCCCAGCATGACCGCGGAGACCAGCGAGAGCAGCAGCAGCGGGCCCAGGGTGATCCAGCGGAAGGCGCCGAAGATCTCGCTGCGCCGCTCCTCGAGCCCGTCGAGGGCCCAGTAGGCCACGAAGAGCACCGGCTCGCCGCGCGGCGTCTCGATGCGCGTGAAGATCTTGACCAGGCCCTCCTCGTCACCGCGCCGGTCGAGGCTGCGCTGGGAGGTGGGGTCGGCCAGCTCCGAGCCGGTGCCGCCCTCCTCGAGCACCCGCTGCTGCGCGGTGCTGAGCGTGTAGCGCTCGCGGCTGATGATCGGTTGGGCCTGGGGGTCGTCCTGGCTGTAGATGAGGGTGCCGTCGGGGGCGAACAGGTCGACACTGGCGACGTCGCGCGCCTGCAGCAGGTTGGGGGCCTTGCGGAAGAACTTGTCGTAGGCGCCCGGCTTGCCGCTGACCAGGCCGCCGCCGACGTAGGGCTCCGCCGTCGTGTGCGCCAGCAGCTCGCTCACCGACTCGGCCTGGGCGCGCGCGGCGTCGCTGGCCGCGTCGTCGGCGATGACGTTGGTGGCCACGAAGATGGCGCCCACGAGCACGGCGCTCACCCCGAGGAACAGCACGACGGGGGTGCGTACCCAGGTGGTGCGGGGCGCCGGTGCCGCGGGGCGGCCCGAGAGGGTCGCGCTCACCCGTTGAAGGTCACGTCGCCGCGACAGACCTCGTCGCTGTCCTTGTTGCCCGCCCGGAAGGTGATCTCGTCGGGGCCGCTGAAGTCGATCATGGAGCGAGTGATCCGGAAGGACCGGTCGGCGTCGCGGGCGGTCACGGTGCCCTTGGCCGACACGTCGTCGTTGTGCTTGAGCTTCCAGCCCCACTCGTCGGTGTCCTCGCTGAAGACGGCGGCGATCACGGTGAGGCTGCCGTTCTCCTCCTGCTGGACCTTGAGCTTCCAGGTGGCGGTCGGCGAGCCCTTGCAGGGGCCGTCGGCGACCACGTTGGTCTTCCGCGCCTGCGCCGGGGTGGCGCCCACCAGGGCGCCGGCGAGCAGGGCGCCCGCGACGGGCAGCGCGAGGCGGGCGGCCCACCTGGGGCGGCGGCGTTCGACGGCCTGGTCGGTCGCCGGGGTCGCGGCGGGGTGCGGGCGGTGGCGGCCGGCGCCGGTGGTGCTGCGCTCGGGATCGCTCATGGTCGCCTCAGGGTCTGCTCGCCGCGTTGGAGCGCGGTGCTCGGGTGGGTCGTCACAGGATCGCACGCACAGTGACTGGACGACCAGGGATCCCCGGGTGGAACTCGGTCCCGGCCGTGCTCGGCACCGCCACCACCCGACCGCTGGGCGGTCGGGCGCCGCTCGTCCAGGGGAGGACGTG
>JBFGFQ010000103.1:0-10251 GCA_041579495.1 Nocardioides sp. | reverse complement strand
GGCGGCGAGCCAGTCCAGCACGGCGTTCTCGATGGCCGTGGCCACGGTCAGCGGGTCGGCGTCGGTCTCGGCGACGGCCTCGTAGGCGACGTTGACCGCGGTGTAGGTGGGCTCGGCGACGTGGATGACGAAGTTGACCTCGCGGCTGGTCTCGAGGACGGCGCGGACCTGGTTGGCGACTGCCTCAGGGACCGGGGTCCCGTTCTCGGCGATCGGGAAGACCGTGGCTGTGCGCTCGGTCTCGACGCCGGGGTCGTTGGGGTCGTAGAGGTCGACACCGAGGGCGCGATGCACGCCGGGGACGCTGCGGGCCAGGGCGGCGAGGTCGGCGGCACGCACCCCGCCGGGGCGCAGGGTGGCGAGGTAGTCGACGAGCCGGTCGAGGTACTGCTGCAGGGTCTCGGGGTCGGCGCCGCCCTCGGAGGCGGCGGTGGCGGTGATGCTGATGACCGTGGCGGTGGCGGTGACGATGGTCAGGGGACCGGCGGGGACGGTGTTGCCGTAGTCGCCGACGTCGAGGGCGGTCAGGGTCAGCGGCTGGGTGGTCGAGGTCGCGACGACGGCCTCCGTCAGCTGGAAGGCGACCTCCTCGCCGTTCTCGTTGATCCCGACCACGGTGAACGCCTCGGGGATGACGTCGCCGACGGCGGTCACGGTCGCCTCGACGGCGATGGTGGCGGTGACGCCGAGGTAGGCGGGGAACCCGAACGCCGTCTCACCCATGCCGGCCACGGCCAGCTCGAGGGCGGTGATGGTCTGGGCGGACAGCACCGCGGTCTCGCGGCCGATCTCCTCGGCCAGGACGACCTCGGGGGCGCCCTCGACGGGCTCCCAGCCGGGCATGGCCTCGATCATCCCGTCGAGGATCCGGTCGGTGACCGCGTCCTGGTCGGTGTCGAGCTCGGGGGGTTCCCAGGGCATTACTCGGCCTCCTGCTGCTCGGTCTGCTCGGCGGGGTAGAGGCCGACGGTCTGGTTGATGAGCGACTCGGCGAGGTGCTCGACGAAGGCGGGGTCGGCGCGCCCCTCCCAGGCGGAGACGGTGTCGACGATCTCGTCGGCGTCCACGCCCCCGAAGACGGGGTCGTCGAGGCCGTAGTCGGGCACCGAGCGCCGCTCGCCGACGCGGGTGGCCACCAGCAGCGCGACGGACTGGGACACCTCGGGTTCGCTGCCGTGCTCGACGGACCCGAGGGTGCCATTGGCCGCCACGCGCAGCGGCAGGAGCAGGTTCTTGGCCATCAGACCTCCGGGGTGCCGGGAAGAGCGGTCGGCCAGGCGTCGGCCGTGACGTAGGTGAGCGAGCTGTGGTGGCGCGCGCCGCTGGTGGCTGTCAGCGTCATGGCTCCGCCGGTGAGCGTGCTCAGGTGGCTGCCGGTGACGATCCCGGTGCCGGGGTCGAGGACGAGACCGGCAGCGGCGGCCGGCAAGGGACGGAACCCGGTGGGCAGCGTGTAGAGGGCGACGGCGCCGGTGTGGGTGGCGGCGGTGGCCTCGCGGGTCCACACGCTCACCGCGGGCCCGACGCGGCGCAGCAGCACCTCGAGGTCGGGCAGGTCTGTGATCCCGCCGGCCGCGACCACGATCCGGGTGCCGGTGTCGCCGTGCTTGGCGGTGTCGTGCGCGGCCACGGCGGCGTCGGCCGCCGCGTCGGCCTTGGCCTGGGCCCCGTCGGGGGTCTCCTTCGCGGCGATCGCGGTGGTGAGCGCGGCGATCGCGTCGTCGTCTTCCTGCAGGGCGACGGCGATCTCGGCGAGGGTGTCCAGGGTGCCGGGGGCGCCAGCGACCAGGGCGTCGATGGCGGCGGTGATCTTGGCCTGGGCGCCGGCCTGGGTCTCGAGGAGCGCGGTGTCGGGGATGCCGTGCACGTTGAGGGTCGCACCGGCGTGGGTGGCGACGGCGCCGGTGGCGGCGGCGTCGGCCTTGGCCTGGGCGCCGGCTTGGGTCTCGAGCTCGGCGGTGTCGGGGATGCCGTGCACGTCGAGGGTGGAGGACTCGTGGTCGGTGCTGCCGCCGTTGATCCACGGCTGGTCCCGGGTCCAGGTGAGGAGCACGGTGGTGCCGACGGTGACGCTGGTGGGGCCCTGGCAGGGGCCGATGGGGTAGCGGGTGTCCCCGCCCAGGGGGACGGCCCAGATGCCGGTGGCGTCGACGCGCACGATTTGAGCGGTCACGGGGTCGCGCTGGATGCTGGCGGGGCGGGTGCCGAGGAGCGCGTCGAGGTCGTTCATAGCCACAGCCCGGCCCCTGTCCATCCGCGCCCGCCGGCGTTGCCGATGCAGACCCCGTAGGCCGAGCCCATCGCCTCGATCGTGGAGCCGTTGCCCAGCGAGATCGCCACGTGGTTGTACTCGGAGACCCCGATGCGGAACAGGAGCGCGCCGCGGGTGCGGATCGCGGCGTCGATGCTCATGGTGCGCCCGGCGCGCGCGACCGCGGCCCACTGGGAAGAGGAGGGCTTGGCGAGGAACCGGCCGGCGTGGGCGCTGGCGGCCTGCACGAGCCCCGAGCAGTCGTAGGCGTTGGGGCCGCTGGCGCCCCATACGTAGGGCTTGCCCTTCTGGGCGAGCGCGAAGGTCACGAACTTCTCGCGGCCCGGGGTGCCGGCGGCGCCACCGGAGGGGGTGCCGTTGTCGGCGCCGGGGACGAAGTCGGGCTCACCGCGCTCGCCGGGGCCTTGCGGCTTGGGTTCCTTGAGGGCGTGCTGGGCGCGCACGAGGGTGACGGTGGCGCGGGTGGAGGTGAGGGGGCGGGTGAACTCGGAGACGAGCCACTTCCCGTCGGCGGGCCCCATCTCCTCGTTCAGCCGGCACACCGAGCCGGGCCCGAGGGACCACAGCTTCGCGTCGACGGTCAGGGTGGCGGTGCTGGCGCGCTTGGCGACGTCGAGGTCGAAGTCGATGGACTGGACGCCGTTGCGGTACTCGCGCAGCACGTTGGGGTTCTTGTCGCGGTCGAAGAGCCAGTCGTCGGAGCCGATGATGAGGCGCTTGCCGTCGGAGAACCGGCGCCAGCGCACGTCCTCGGCCATCTCGCCGAGCACGTCCCAGCTGGTCGACTTCTCCCCCGAGGCGGACCGCTCGAGGACCCGGGCGACGGGGGGCCGCTTGGTGTCGTCGATGCGGTAGGGCACGCGGGCCTCGCGGGCCAGGCGGATGGCGAACTCGCGGCGGGTGGTGGACCCGGCGGGCACGGACAGCGGCTTAGTGCGGCGGCGCAGCGCGGCGGCGATGCCGTCCTCGAAGGTGAGGGTGAACCGGTCCTCGGTCTTGCTCATCGCGACGAGCTCGAACCGGATCCCGTCGACCTGCGCCCAGGACCGCTCCCCGGTGGCGGGGGACCGGAGCAGCTTGCGGTCGGCGTCGGCGACGGTGACCTCGAGGGTGTTCGCGCCGTCCATCGTCATGGTCATCACCGGCGGCTCGGAGACGGCCTCGATGAGCTCCAGGGCGCGGGTCCGCTTGCGGTTGATGAGGGTCAGCTCGTCGACGAGGCGGCTGGTCTCGACAGGCACCGCTTACTTCTTCTTCTTCTTGCGGTTCCGGGCTCGGGCCGCGGGGCCCTTCATCAGGGTCGGCTCGACGAACTCCTTGAGGGTGACCGTGACCTGCTGCTGGATGCGGCGCCCGGCGTTGTTGCGGATCTGCTCACCCCAGGTGATGTCGTCGATCACCCAGCGCAGCGAGTCGGGGGCGCGCAGTGGCCCGGCGAGCCGGACGACGGGCGGCTGGCCGGTCTTGCTGGTGGGGGTGCCCCAGGAGGTGAGGGTCTTGATCGCGGACTCGACGACGGTGTTGCCGCCGGGGCTGGTCTCGATGCCGTCGATCATCAGGGGCAGCACGTAGGTGTAGGCCGGGGTGCCGACCCACTCGACGGCGGTGCGGCGGCGTGGGCGGGCGATGTCTTGCCAGCCGCCGGCGCCGCCGGTGAGCTCGTCGTCGCCGACCAGGTCGAAGCGCAGCCCGGGGGAGACCGGGCGGGTGGGCTTGATGAGGACCTGGGTGGTGGCGCTCATGCGCGGGCCTTCTTCGCCTGCAAGCCTTCGATCATGGTCTCGGCCAGCACCTTGCCGTTGGGCAGCACGACCTGGATGACGGTCGGCTCGCCGCGACCACCCGACGCGGTCAGGGCGGCGGCCTCGGGGCCGAAGTCGGAGTCCATCGCTGCGGGGACGCGGGGAAGGATCATGCCGCTCACGTTGGGCACGAAGAGCTCGGGGCGGCGCTCGCCGACGATGTAGGGCCGCCCGGCGGTGACCGGCCCGCCGTGGGCGCGCAGCTGCGGGCCCATCCCGGTCCCGGCCAGGCTGTTCTCGGCGGTCTCGCGGCGCACCGTGGTGATGGTGATGGTGGCGCTGCGGTCCTTGGCGAGCCCGTTGACCCGGTCCTGCACGCCCTTGAGCTTGCCGTCAAGGGCGTTGAGCTTGCCGATCGTGGCGTCGCCGAACCGGCCGAAGGCCTCGCGGGCGCCCTTGATCTTGTCGCCGAGCCCGGGGACCCAGCCGAGGCCCTTCTCGGCGGCCGACAGGATGCCGTCGAAGGTCGCGAAGGCGGCCTTGAGCAGCCAGGTGAAGGCCTTGATGCCGAACCGGCCCATCATCAGCCAGGCGTTGGCGAGCAGCTTGAAGTAGCCGACCAGGACCGTGCCGACGAACTTCCCGAACGGCTTGAGGATGCTGTTCCACAGGAAGTCGACACCGGAGCGGAAGGTCTCGCTCTTCTTGTAGGCCAGGATCAGGCCGCCCACGAGCAGCGCGATGCCGGCCACGACGAGGCCGATCGGGTTGGCGGTCAGGGCGGCGTTGAGCAGCCACTGCCCGGCGGCGGCGATCTTGGTCGCGGTCGCGGTCACGACCGTCGCGGCGCCGTGGGCGATGGTGGCGGCGGTGGAGCGGGCGCGGGTCAGCATGGTGGTCTTCTCGACACCGTTGGTGATGGCCATCTGGGTGGCCAGGGAGCGGTTCGCACCGGCCAGGGCGAGGTTCGCGGCGACGTTCGCGGCCAGGATCGGCAGGTGCGCGAGCGCGGCGACGTTCGCGGCGGCCTGGGCGGTCTTGTAGGCGGCGAACCCGACGATCAGGTAGGGCAGGGCGGCGGCGAGGTCGTCGATGTGGTCGGCGGCGAACCCGATCACGACGTTGAAGACCGAGACGGTGTCGGAGACCCCGGACCCGAACCCGTCGGCGAGCACGCCCCAGTCTGCGGATGCGAGTGTGGTGCCGATCGCGGACAGGCCGCCGGAGGTGTTGCCCCAGTCGATGCCGTCAGTGAACTCGCGGGCCGAGGAGAAGAACCCGCTGACGCGCTTCCCGGCGCCGGCGATCCGGTCGAGCGCGTCGGGCAGGCCCTTGGCCATCGACTTGCCCCAGCGCTCGAAGGTCCCGGACAGCCCGCCGGCGCCCTTCTCGAGGCCGGGCATCCGCTGTTCGAGCTCGCGCATGGCGACCTTGAGGACGGCGTTGAGGCCACGGAATGCGCCGGTGGCGGCGGTGGTGAGCGGTCCGCCGATGGTGGTCAGCAGCGACTTGATCCGCCCGGTGGCGCCGCGCTGCTGGTTGGCGAACCCGTCGCTGGTGCGGGCCAGGTCGCCCTGCGCGTCGCCGAGGCCCTTGAGGATCAGCTTCTGTCGGATCAGGACCTTCTGCTGCTCGGTCAACTCGCCGGTCAGACCCATCTGGGCGGCCTGGGCCTTCATGGCCGCGTCGGAGAGGAAGATGCCGAACCGGCGCAGCGGCTCGGCCTCACCGGACAGGCCGGACTGGATCGCGGCGAACGCGTCGGCGGAGGAGACGTTGTAGAAGGAGGAGAGGTCGAGGCCGGCGCGGGTCAGGTCGGTGGCGAAGCCGGGGAGGTCCGCGCGCGCGACGCCGGCGGCCTTGCCGAAGACACCGAGCTGGCGGGTGGCGTCCTGCAGCTCGGGGCCGTAGAGCCCGAACCGCTTGGTGAGTCCCTCGAGATCGCGCTCGATGCCCTGGGCGGCCGGCCCGAAGACGGTGTCGAACGCGGAGGCGGTCTCGCGGGCGTCGGAGGCCAGGCTGATGGCCTTGACCGACAGGGCCCCCGCTGCGACGGCGGTGGTGCCCAGCGCGACGGCACCGACCCGGGCGGCGCCGAGGAGCCCCCGGCCGATGGTGCGGGACACGCCACCGATGCCGCGCCCGATCGCGGAGAACCCGCGTGCGAAGCGCCGGTCGGAGGCGCGCTCGAGGCCGCGCTCGGCGGCCTTGCCGGCGTCCTCGACGTCGTGACCGGCGTCGGCGACGTTCTCGAGCTCGCCGCGCACCTCGGTGAGACCAGCGGCGGCCTCGCGGCGGCCCTGCAGTGTGAGCCGGAGACCGACTTCCTCTGTGGCCATCGGCTCACCCCCTCATCGCTCGTGCGATCGCCTGCAGCACGGACCTCAGTCCGGGCATCAGGTGCTTGGCTGTCATGGCGGCCGTGTACTCGGCCAGCTGCTGGTCGTACTCGGAGCGGATCTCGGCGGCCTTCTCCACGACGGTGACCGCGAGGTTGTAGTCGCGCCGCTCGAGGGCGAGGAGCCCCAGGGGGTCGGAGTGCCCGAGGAGGAGGGCGACCGCGGCCGTCGTGACGACCGGGTCGCCGCTCAGTTTCCCTCGCGCTCCTCCACGCCCTGCAGGCTGTAGCCCGACCACTCGGCGACCTTGCCGGCGGTGGCGAGGACGTCGCCGTCGGTGGCGTAGAGGCCGCGCACGACGTCGGCGGCCTTGAGGGGGCCGCTGGTGTCGAGGCCGAGGAGCTCGGCGAGCCGCTGGTCGAAGCGGGGCCAGTCCTCGGGGTCCGTGGAGGGGTTGTCGTGGTCGACGGAGACCTGGCGGGTCTCCCCGTCCTCGGTGACCTGCTCGAAGACCCCGACGCAGCACTCGGCCAGCGCGACGGCGTTGGCCACGACCTGCTTCTCGGGGTCCTTGGACTTGTCGGCCTGCTTGTTGATGGCCGTCATGCGGGCGTCGCTGATGGGCCGGAACCGCACGAAGATCGGCGGGTCGTAGCGCGGCACGGCGTAGTCGACGTACAGCGCCGCCACGACCTGCTGGCGGCGCGCGCGCAGCCCGGTCAGGGCGCTGGTGGGCGCGGCGGGGCGCTCCCCGAGGCTCTCGGGGGTCTCGTCGTGCTGGTCGACCATCAGACCACCTCGGTGATGACGGCGACGAGCTCGAAGGGCTTGGCGTCGTTGCTGTTGGCGTCGGAGTCGCCGCCGGTGACCGAGGACAGGGTCCCGGTCCAGGTGGTCGGCTTGCCCCAGGGGGCGCCGTCGTCGTCGAGGGGCTGGTCGTTGACGATCACGTCGGCGCGGCCGACGCGGGGGCGCAGCCGTCGCTCGAGGTCGGCGTCGCGCTCGCGCTCCCAGGAGCGGGTGACGGTGACGTCGCCGACCTCGCCCTGGCCCTTGCGGGACTTCTGCTTCTGCATGCCACCGGGGCGGTACTTCGACACCTCGGCGGTCGACTCGCCGCCGGTGCGGCTCTCGAAGACGCCGAGGGGCTGGCCGTCGACCGTGACGGTGACCAGGGAGTGGTGCTGGGTGCTCATGGGTCAGGCTCCTTCGGCGATGGAGGTCACCACGTCGATGACGACCTTCTCGGTGTGCGGGGTGAGGGCGACCTCGACGGACGAGCGGAGCTCGCCGGCGGCGATCGTGTCGGGGGTGTTGACGTCGGCGACCGCGACGTCGAAGGCGTCGTCCGCGGTGGCGCCGTAGAGGGCGTCGGCGGCGTAGAGCGGCATCAGGTAGCCGCGCAGCGCGCCCTCGAGCTCGGCGAACAGGTGGCCGCGGCCGTCGATGTTGCGGAACAGGAACTGCTCGGCGGCGGCGAAGATGCCGGTGCCGAGCTGCATCGAGAACCGGCCGGCATTGAGCTGGCGGAACCGGTCGTCGGAGGACACCGAGCGCCAGCCGTAGAGGGTCGGCTTGCCGTACATCTGGCGGATGACCGACACCCCGGCGTCGTGGAGGGTGTCGAGCTCGGCGGCGGTGTAGGTGGCGGTGACGTTGATGCCGCGGTTCACGATGCCGGCGCCGCGGCCCTGGTCGCCGGCGGGGGCGTGGTTGGCGTGGCCGACGACGGCGTCGCCGCGGGCGGCGAGGGCGGCGGCGATGACGGAGCCGGGGACCTCGACGGCCACGCCGGCGGGGCCGGGCATCTGCACCCAGGGGGCGATGAGCCCGGCGCGCTCGGCGCCCGCCCCGGCGGCCAGACCGGACGCGGCAGCCGCGGCGGTGGCGGCGGTGGCGTCGGACTCGGCGTCGAGGAGCACGGTGCGGCCGGTGGCGTCGGAGTGGGCGAGCAGCGCGGCGTAGGCGCCGGCGGTGGCCACCCCGGGGATCATGACCTGCCCGGCACCGAACTCGTCGGTGAACAGGCCCAGGGCGGTGGTCCACTCGGCCTCGGTGACGGCGTTGACGTCGACGGCCGCGGCGCGGACCACGACCACCTCGGGGGCGCCCTCGGAGAGGCAGTAGCCGACCCAGGACGCGACACCGGAGGGGACGCCGGCGGCCGTGGCGTCGGCGGAGGTGAGGCAGCGGACGGGGCTGGTGGGCCCGGTGGCGCCGGCGAAGGCGAAGAACGCGGTGCCGGTGGCGGTGGGGGCACCTCGACGCGCGAGCGCCGCGGTGACGTTGACGATGATCTGCGGTCGGGGCATGGCTCTTACTCCTGGACTGGTCGGACGGTGGTGGTGGGCTGCGTGGACAGCACGAGTGGGCCGGCCGCGGGGTCGATGACGTTGTCGACGGTGACGTCGAAGGCGACGGCACAGCCGCCGATGGTGCGGGAGGACTTGCGCTCGGTGATCTGGCGGTATTCCTCCCCGACCCACGACAGGCTCGAGGCGAGCCCGCCGAGGGAGGGGTGCAGTAGCAGGGTCGCGCGGATCAGGGCGGCCCAGGTGCGTACCCGGTGGGCGGTCTCGTTGAAGCTGCCGCCCTTGTCGTAGATCCCGACGACGAGGCGCCAGGTGGCGTCGTGGCCGGTGCCCCAGGTCCCGCGTCGGGTGGGTGCGGTGACGAGCCCGGGGGAGGTGATGGCCCCGGCGGGGAAGTTCGCGGTGGTGAGGGCCTCGAGGGTGGGCACCTGGTCCCAGGCCCGCACGGTGCCGAGCGGGGCGGGGGCCTGGTCGAGGCCGAGGCTGGTGGCCACGTCGGCCATGTGGGTGGTGAGGATGCCCTGCGCGGCGGAGCAGACGGTGTCGGCGGTGATGAGCCGGGTCACGTGAGGCTGCCGTCGACGAGGGCCTGCAGCAGGTGCTCGCCCCACTGCTGCACCACGCGCGGCGGGGGCGCGGGGGCGGGGTTGCGCTGCGGCATTCCGCGGGCGCCGCGCTGGGCGAACAGGCCGGAGACCTCGCTGGTGGAGATCGTGACGCTGTCGCCGGCGATCCGGGTGCCGGAGGCGCCGGGGCGGGTGAGGGAGTCGAGCAGGTCGCCGGTGTCGACGAGCACCCGGCCGGAGCCCTTCGACTTCACGGTGTCGGGGTCGAGGGCGGCCCAGGAGCCGTGGCCCTGGGTGGCGAACACCTCGGCCTCGTAGTCGGCGATCTCCTCGCCGAGGAACCGCAGCAGCACGTCGGGGGCGTCGACGCGGTCGATGAGGTCGGTGAGCATCAGCTCCGCGGCGGCGGAGTCGACGTGCACGGTGCTCACAGCGACGACCACCGGGGCGGGTCGACCTCGACGGGGTCGGGGTAGGCCCGTGCGGCGGGGAAGGACCCGCGTGGGCCGGCGGTGGGCAGCGCCCCGGCGGCGGCGACGCCGGGCAGGCCGCGCAGCTGGGCGAGGACCCCGAGGAACCGGCGCTGCAGCACGTCGGCGGCACCGTCCTCGCCGCCGAGCTGCTGCTCGGGGGCCAGGGACGCCTCGATGTAGGCGGCGGCGCCGAGGGTGATCGCCCACACGGCGAGGTCGCGCACCGGCGGTTGGGGGTCGCTGCCGACGACGGCGGTGACCTCGGTGGCGACGCCCTTGACGACCTGCAGGTAGGAGTCGTGTCGGGAGTCGTTGGGGTCGAGGAAGGACGGCGCGCGGCCGAGGAGCAGGCTGTCGACGACGTCGACCTTCACCTCGGCCGCGAGCCCCTCGAGCACCAACGGGTCAGGCACGGCTCAGTCGTCCGTGTCCTGCGCGGCCCGCGACTTGGCCGCGGGCTTGGGGGCGGGTGCCTTCTGCCGGGCGAGGACGCCGGCGGCGAGCAGCTCGGTGACGTGCTCGCCGTCGGCGTCGTCGGGGACCGTCG
>JBFGFQ010000102.1:0-10369 GCA_041579495.1 Nocardioides sp. | reverse complement strand
GCTGCCGATCGTCTGCGCCAGGTCGAAGGGCGTCGTGGAGTGCGGGGCGACCACCAGCAGCCACTGCCACGGCCCCTCGACCGGGGTCTGGCCGAAGAGCCCGCCGTCGACCTGCTCGCGCAGCCGGGCCGCCGCCACCTCGGGACCGCGCCGGGCGGTCACGCCCGGCAGCAGCGCCGCCAGCACGTCCGCCCGCTCGGTGAGGTGGTGCGAGACCCAGGTGGTCACGACCGCCAGCGCGCCGCCCCCGAGGGCGAGCAGCACGAGCGTGCGTCGTCGCAGCCGGGCGAGGTCGAGCCGCCCCAGGGCCAGGCCGGCGAGCAGGTAGGCGAACCAGGACGCCATCGGGTAGTAGCCCGTGAACAGCAGCTCGGAGAGCAGCCGGCCCGGCTCGGCCAGCTGCTCGAAGGACGGGCTCGCGAAGCCGCGCGGCGGCAGCGCGGGACGCACCAGCTGGGCCAGCAGCGGCCCCAGCACCACCCAGGCCGCGGCCAGCAGTGCCAGCGCACGCGCCCCCAGGCCCACGACGAGGAGCCCGAGCAGCAGCAGCAGGCCGTAGTGGGTCAGGATCACCGCGATCCCCGAGTCCACCTCCCCCAGGCCCAGCCCGACGACCGCGACCAGCAGGGCGCGCACCGCCAGGCCCGTCGACCGCGAGGCGCGGGCCCTCCCCCGCAACGGTCGGGTCCGCCCGGTCATCAGGGCCAGGCTGACCCCGGCGAGCAGGGCGAAGAGGGCCGACGCGCGGCCGGAGAACAACCAGGCCGAGGTGCTCAGCGACCCGTCGGGGTCGCGCTGCTCCAGCAGGTGCGTGGCCATCATGGCCAGCAGCGCCAGGCAGCGCGCCAGGTCGATCCCGACCAGGCGGCCCGGCCGCACCACCGGGGTCAGAACCCCAGTCGGGGTGCGCTGCGCCCGGCCTCGCGGCGCACCACCTCACCCTTGGCGTGCGCGGCCTCCCGCAGCGTCTCCTGGAAGGCGACCATCCGCTCCTGCAGCGCCGGGTCGGTCGCGGCCAGCACCCGCACCGCGAGCAGCCCGGCGTTGCGGGCGCCGCCGACGGCGACGGTGGCCACCGGCACGCCGGCCGGCATCTGCACGATCGAGAGCAGCGAGTCCATCCCGTCGAGGTACTTCAGCGGCACCGGGACCCCGATCACCGGCAGCGGCGTGACCGCGGCGAGCATGCCGGGCAGGTGGGCGGCCCCGCCGGCCCCGGCGATGATGACGGAGAGCCCCCTGCCGGCGGCCTCGCGGCCGTAGTCGATCATCTCCTGGGGCATCCGGTGCGCGGAGACGACGTCGGCCTCGTGGGCCACCCCGAACTCCTCGAGCGCCTCGGCGGCCGCGCGCATCACGGGCCAGTCGGAGTCGGAGCCCATCACGATGCCCACCCGCGGGCCCTGCCCGCTGCTGCTGCCGGTGCTGCTGGTGCCGGTGCTCATCTCACTCGCTCTCGTCGCCGAGGTCGCCACGGAACCACGCTGCGGCGTGCCGCGCGCGCTCCAGGCAGTCCTCGAGGTCGTCGCCGTAGGCGTTGACGTGGCCGACCTTGCGCCCGGGGCGCAGGTCCTTGCCGTACAGGTGCACCCGCAGGTGCGGGTCGCGGGCCATCGCGTGCGGGAAGCCGTCGTACAGACGGCCCACGTCGGGGCGCGGGCCGCCGAGGATGTTGACCATCACCGTCCAGCGCGCGCGGGGCTCGGGCGAGCCCAGCGGCAGGTCCATCACCGCGCGCAGGTGGTTCTCGAACTGCGAGGTCACCGCGCCGTCCTGGGTCCAGTGGCCGGTGTTGTGCGGGCGCATCGCGAGCTCGTTGACCAGGATCCGGCCGTCGGTGGTCTCGAAGAGCTCGACCGCGAGCACCCCGGTGACGTCGAGCTCGCCGGCGATGCGCAGCGCGACCTCCTGCGCCCGGCCCGCGAGGTCCTCGTCGAGGTCGGGGGCGGGAGCGACGACCTCGTGGCAGATCCCGTCGAGCTGGGTCGAGGCCACGACGGGGTACGCCGCCGCCTGGCCGCTGGGCGAGCGCGCCACGAGGGCCGACAGCTCGCGGCGGAAGTCGACGAGCTCCTCGGCGAGCAGCCGCACCCCGGCCTCGTCGGCGGCGCGGAACGGCTCGGCGCAGTCCTCGGCCGAGCGCACCACCCACACGCCCTTGCCGTCGTAGCCGCCCCGCGTGGTCTTGAGCACGCACGGGAAGCCGAAGTCCTCGACGGCGGCGACGTCGTCGACGACCGCGTGGCGCGGGCACGGCACGCCGAGGGCGGTGAGCCGCTCGCGCATCACGGCCTTGTCCTGGGCGTGCACGAGCGCGTGCGGGCCGGGGCGGACCGCGACCCCGTCGGCCTCGAGGGCGTGCAGGTGCTCGGTGGGCACGTGCTCGTGGTCGAAGGTGACCACGGGGCAGCCGGCGGTGACGCGGCGCAGGGTCTCGAGGTCCCGGTGGTCGCCGACCTCGTGGTCGACGATGACCTGGGCCGCCGAGACGCCGGGGGCCTCGGCGAGCAGCCTCAGCGGCAGCCCGAGCGCGATGGCCGGCTGGGCCATCATCCGGGCGAGCTGCCCCCCGCCGATGACGGCGAGGGTAGGGGCCGAGGTCGTGGCGGGCGCGGTCGTGACGGGGTCGGGCACGACCAGCAGCCTAGGAGGTGGTGCTGCGGATCAGGCGGCCGGGCCGACCTTCTCGAAGCGCAGGCCCTTGCCCCGGATCGTCGTGATCAGGTGCGGGTTGCGGCTGTCGTCGCCCAGCTTGCGGCGCACCCAGCCCAGGTGCACGTCGATGGTCTTGGAGCTCGTCCAGAACGAGGTGTGCCACACGTCGCGCATCAGCTCCTCGCGGGTGACGATGTCGCCGGCCCGGGCGATGAGGGCGTGCACCAGGTCGAACTCCTTGCGCGACAGGGTGATCTCGTCACCGGCACGCCAGGCTCGTCGGGTGTCGGGGTCGAGGGTGATCTCCTGGACATTGATCATGCGGCGATCCTAGAAAGTCAAAGGACCGATCGGTAGTGAATGGGAGAAAATGACAGTGGCATTTTCATGACACACGACACCCGGATGAACTTTTACCCCCGCACGGCGCGGCAGGTAAAGGACAAGGGACCCTGATCAACCCCCGCAGGTGCACAGATCGGTAACAGAAACCGCTCCCGCCCAGCGCCGGCCCAGTGCCGGTTCAGTGCCGGTTCAGTGCCGGCGGACGGCGACCGGCTCGACGATGCCGAAGCCACGCACCGGCCGCGCGGCCATCCGACGGGTCTCGAACTGGTCCTCGGGCAGCAGCCCGGCCGTGGCCTCGTCGGTGATGATCCGGTTGCGGCGCGCGACGTTGGTGAGCCGGGCGGCCATGTTGACCGGCGGGCCGAAGACGTCGCCGAGCCGCAGCACGACCGACCCGGTGGCCAGCCCCACGCGCACGTCGGGCATCCGGGGGTCGCGGCCGACCACGTTGATGATCCCCTCGGCGGTGTCGTAGGCGGCCAGCGGGTCGTCGTTCACGAACAGCACGGAGTCGCCGATGCTCTTGATGACCCGGCCGCGCTGGGTGGCCACCACGTCGGCGCAGCGCATCTCGAAGAGCTCGACGAGGTCGCCGATGCGCTCCTCGGTCAGGGTGTTGGACAGCGCGGTGAAGCCCACGATGTCGGCGAAGCCCACGCTCAGCTCGACGGTGTGCAGGTCCTCGTCGTCGGCGGCGAGCGCCTCGATGCGCGCGGCGGCCGCGGCGAGGTGGCGCCGCCAGGCGTAGATGAGCAGCTCCTCGAAGGGCTCGCTGAGGTCCTCGACCAGCTGCAGGGCCGAGCCGACCCGCGTCCCCGGCACGGCTGCCGGATCGGAGTCGTCGTGCAGCTGCTCGACGCGCTGGACCAGCGCCGTGACCTCCCACTCGGCCAGACGGGCCATGGTCTGGCCCAGCGCCCGGGTCATGTTGACGGCCATGTCGTCGTCGAGCACGCCCTCGGCCATCACGTCGAGCAGGGTGCGGATGGCCTCGGCGTCGGAGGGCAGGTAGGCCACCACGTCGTCGGCGTGCTCGGGGAAGCCCAGCGCGCGCCACAGGCGCTGGGCCTGCTCGGTGCTGATGTCGGCGGTGCGGGCCAGCTCGGTGCCGGTCAGGGTGGGGGTGGCGCGCAGGATCGCGCTCTCGAGGTCGGTGTGGGTGACCCGCGCCCGCTGCTCCCTGCTCACGCCCGCTCGTCCCTGCTGTTCATCGGCACGTCGCCGATCCTCTCACCTCGCGTGACGCACGTCGCTCACCGCGGACGCACGTGCACCACGTCGCCGGCCGAGACCGCCACGGGAGCGCTCCCGCGCCGGTCGCCAGTGGCGGGCTCCACGAGCAGCCGGCCGTGCCGGTCGATGCCGACGGCGGTGCCCTCGAGCACGTCGGCACCGGGCAGCTCGACCCGCACCGAGACGCCGACCGTCACGCACGTCTCGGCGTACGACGCCTGCAGCCGGGCCGCGGCCTCCTCGCCGCCGCGCTGCCAGTCGTCGTAGTCCCCGCGCAGGGTGGCGAGCAGCGAGACCAGCAGCGGGGTGCGCGCCGGCGGCTCGCCGCCATGCCGCTGCGCCTCGACCAGCAGCGACGTGGCGGTCGGCACCGGCAGCAGCTCGGCCGGCAGCCGCACGTTGAGCCCGATGCCGACCACGGCGGCGGGGCCGGTGGGGGTCTCGACCCGCTCGACCAGGATGCCGGCGACCTTGCGCCCCTCGACCAGCACGTCGTTGGGCCACTTCACCCCGGCCGGGAAGCCGTGTGCGCGCAGCGCGGCGCCGACGGCGCGCCCGGTGAGCAGCGGCAGCCACGGCCACCGGTCGGCGGGCACCACCGGGCGCAGCAGCACCGAGAAGGTCAGCCCCGAGCGGGCCGGCGTGGTCCAGGCGCGGTCCAGGCGGCCGCGGCCAGCGGTCTGGTGCTCGGTGACCACCACCAGCCCCTCGGGAGCACCCTCCCGCGCACGCCCGGCGACGAGCGCGTTGGTCGACGGCGATTGCTCCACCACCTCGACGTCGAGGCCCTCCACCGCCAGCCCGGCGGTGTCAAGAGGCTCGTCGAGGGGTGGGCGCTGGGGCACGGCGTCGGGCACGGGCACTACATTGACGCACCAGCAGACGCGAGGGCCAGACGGACGGGCCCAGTCAGGAGGCCGGAACACGTGAGCGCACAGCCAGGCGAGGGCACCGACGTCCCGCAGGACATCGACCTGCACACCACGGCGGGCAAGCTCGCCGACCTGGACCGACGGTTGGACGAGGCCGTCCACGCCGGGTCGGCCAAGGCGGTCGAGAAGCAGCACGCCAAGGGGCGCAAGACCGCCCGCGAGCGCATCGAGATGCTCTTCGACGAGGGCAGCTTCGTCGAGCTCGACGAGCTCGCCCGGCACCGCTCCACCGCGTTCGGGCTCGAGAAGAACCGGCCCTACGGCGACGGCGTGGTGACCGGCTACGGCACCATCGACGGCCGCCAGGTCTGCGTGTTCTCCCAGGACTTCACCGTCTTCGGCGGCTCGCTGGGCGAGGTCTACGGCGAGAAGATCACCAAGGTGATGGACCTGGCCATCAAGACCGGCTGCCCGATCATCGGCATCAACGAGGGCGCCGGCGCGCGCATCCAGGAGGGCGTCGTCTCGCTCGGCCTGTACGGCGAGATCTTCCGCCGCAACGTGCACGCCTCGGGCGTCATCCCGCAGATCTCGATGATCATGGGCAACTGCGCCGGCGGGCACGTCTACTCCCCCGCCGTCACCGACTTCACCGTGATGGTCGACCAGACCTCGGCGATGTTCATCACCGGCCCCGACGTGATCAAGACCGTCACCGGCGAGGACGTCTCGATGGAGGAGCTGGGCGGCGCGCGCACGCACAACACCCGGTCGGGCAACGCCCACTACATGGGCGCCGACGAGGAGGACGCGATCGAGTACGTCAAGGCGCTGCTCTCCTACCTCCCGCAGAACAACCTCGACGAGCCGGTCGTCTACGACGAGCCGGCGGCGCTGGAGATCAGCGACGAGGACCGCGCGCTCGACACGATCATCCCCGACGGCGCGAACCAGCCCTACGACATGCACGACGTCATCGGCGCGGTCGTCGACGACGGCGAGTTCCTCGAGGTCCAGGAGCTCTTCGCCCCCAACCTCATCATCGGCTACGGCCGCGTCGAGGGCCGTCCGGTGGGCGTGGTGGCCAACCAGCCGATGCAGTTCGCCGGCACCCTCGACATCGACGCCAGCGAGAAGGCCGCCCGCTTCGTCCGGTTCTGCGACGCGTTCAACATCCCGGTGCTGACCTTCGTCGACGTGCCCGGCTTCCTGCCCGGCACCGACCAGGAGTGGAACGGCATCATCCGGCGCGGCGCGAAGCTCATCTACGCCTACTCCGAGGCGACCGTCCCGCTGGTCACCATCATCACCCGCAAGGCCTACGGCGGCGCCTACGACGTGATGGGCTCCAAGCACCTCGGCGCCGACATCAACGTGGCCTGGCCCACCGCCCAGATCGCGGTGATGGGCGCCCAGGGCGCGGCCAACATCGTGCACCGCAAGACCCTGGCGCAGGTCGAGGCCGAGGGCGGCGACGTCGAGGCGCGTCGTGCCTAGCTCATCGACGAGTACGAGACCACGCTGGCCAACCCCTACATCGCGGCCGAGCGGGGCTACATCGACGCGGTGATCCAGCCGCACGAGACCCGCACCGAGGTGGTCCGGGCGCTGCGGCTGCTGCGCTCCAAGCGCGCCAGCCTGCCGCCGAAGAAGCACGGGAACATCCCGCTCTGATGGCCGCGGTGAACGACGACGAGCAGCAGCCGGCCCGCCCGGCGCTGCGCATCCTCGACGCCTCGGCGACCCCCGAGGAGGTGGCGGCCGTGGTGGCCGTCCTCTCCGCCCTCGGGGGCGGCGAGGCCCCCGCGCCGCGGCGCCGGTCCGAGTGGTCGGCGCCCGCGCGCGGCGTGCGTCGCACGCTGCCGCACGGGCCCGGGGCCTGGCGCGCCAGCGGCCTGCCGCACTGACGCAGGGGCCCTCCGGGGCGGTTGAGGCGGTCCCGCGGCAATCTTTGGGCAAAACCGGGGAGGACCTTGAGGTCGTCGCGACAGACTCCGAGGACGACGTCGCCCAGCACACGGGCGGCGGAGGACGAGGGACCTGCAGATGAGCGACGACCTCAGGGCCGCCCCCTGGCTCGGGAGCGACCTCGGTGACCCCCGCGGCTTCGTCCAGCGACCCGACCCCGGGCTCGAGGCCTACGCCGAGGACTTCCTCGACGGCCTCGACGCCATCCCCACGGCACGCGCGACGGTGGGCTGCATCATCCCGGCCTACAACGAGGCCGAGACGATCGCCGGGGTCCTCGACTCGCTGCTGCAGCAGACCCGCCTGCCCGACGTGGTCCACCTGATCGTCAACAACACCAGCGACGACTCGGTCGAGATCGCCAGCCACTACGCGGGCCCGCACACGCGGATGACCCCGACCGGCGAGCAGAGCACCGTCATCTACGTGCACGACATCGGCAAGAACCCCGACAAGAAGGTCGGGGCGCTCAACTACGGCTACTCGCTGGTCGAGCACATGGACTTCCTGCTCGGCGTCGACGGCGACACCACCCCCGAGCCCGACGCGATCCAGCACCTGGTCGACGAGATCTCCAGCGACGACCGCATCGGCGGCATCTCGGCCATCTACTCCATCGACGACTCCGCGCTCGACGGGCTGATGTCGAAGTTCCTCATCGCCGGCCAGCGCGCCCAGTTCTCGGCCTTCAACATGCAGAACCTGCTCAAGGGCCGCAACATGGCGGTGCTCGGCGGGCAGTTCTCGATCTTCTCCACCCAGGCCCTGCGCGACGTGATGCGCGACAGCCACCAGCGCACCCCCTGGGTCAGCGACTCGGAGGTCGAGGACTCGCTGCTCTCGCTGCAGATCAAGTCGGCGGGCTACCTCACCAAGATCTCCGCGCGGGCCCGCGCGCACGTGGGCGGGATGACGACGCTGCGCGCTCTCGACGCCCAGCAGGTGAAGTGGAACTTCGGTGCGATCGACCTGATGTGGCCCGGCCAGCGCGGCGACACCAAGGGCCAGCCCTTCCACCCCAACCTGCGGCTGCGGTGGTTCGAGCACATGTCGATGGTCGTCAACATGACCACCCGCCTGCTCTTCGTGGTGCTGCTGATGTGGTCGCTGCAGCTCGGCGCGTTCGTCTTCAGCCCGTGGTGGCTGGTCCCGCCCGCAGCCGCGGTGTGGCTGAACTTCCGGGTGGCGCACTCGATGCAGTTCCGCAACCGCCGCGACTACCTCTTCGTGCTGCTCGTCCTCCCGGCCGAGCTCTACATGCTGACCCGCATGGGTCACTTCGTGCGGGCGTGGCTGAAGTTCTTCTCCAAGCAGCAGACCGACAACTGGGCCGCCCAGGCCAAGGCCGAGCGCGGCAAGGGCGTGGCCTGGACCTACCCGTTCGTGGTGGTCGCGCTGCTGCTCGTCGCCCTGTACGCCGGCTGGGTGTGGGGCCCGCTCGACGTCGCGACGAAGTCCGACGTGCTGGCCGCCGGCTGGCCCGTCCTGGGCGTCATCACCGTCCTGCAGACCGCATGGATGATCATCAAGGCCAGCAGGCGCTACCGGGGGTTCACCGCATGAGCAGGCACCGCACCAGCAGGACCCGGGACCGCCTGGCGGTCGCCGTCACCACGTTCACGCTCGCGGTGGGGCTCAGCTCGTGCGCGCTCCTCGACCGGGGCGCCGAGCCGGTGCCGGCCGAGACGCCCGAGAAGAGCGCGGAGGCCGACCTCTACGACTCCCAGTTCACCCGCGACGGCACCTTCCAGAGCCACATCTCGGTCGAGGGCGCCCCCGGCGTCGACTTCGTCTACACGCTGTACCCGACCAAGTCGACGCCCCGCACCAACGAGTGGTACCCCCGCGGCGCGAAGTTCTTCTCCTTCACCTTCCAGGCCTACGACCTCGACCGTGCCCTGCGGGCACCGTTCGCGACGAAGCGCAAGGTCTACCTCGACCGCATCGAGGTCACCTCCCGCACCGTCACCAGCGACGGCGGGCGGACCCAGCGGCCCTACGCGCTCGACGCCGAGGCCCGCAGGATCACCTTCGACCCGCAGCCGCTGGCCACCGAGCGCGGGATGCTCGTCACCTCGCCCAAGGGCGCCTTCGAGCTGCGCAACCAGAAGATCAGGGGCACCTCGCTCGACACCCGCGGCATCGAGCTGACCTTCACCGCCACGGTGTCGATCCAGACCAGCCCGGGCAGCAGCCGCTTCATCGAGCGCACCGTCGAGCAGACCGTGCCGATCGCGATCTTCGAGTCGGCGGAGAAGACCGCCAAGCAGAAGATCCCGGTCAACGCGAACTAGCCGGCACCGACCATCCGGCTACTGGGGCTGGGCCAGCCGGTAGCCGACCCCGCGCACCGTCTCGACGTAGCGCGGGTTCGTGCTGTCGTCGCCGATCTTGCGGCGCAGGTTGGCGATGTGCACCTCGACCGAGCGCTTGTCGGCCTCGTTGACGAAGTACGACGTGACGTACTGCTGCCCGCGCATCGTCAGCACCAGGTCGGCCTTGGAGCGCACCCGCCGCCCGGTGCCCAGCAGCGAGGCCAGGAGGTCGAACTCGGTGCGGGTCAGCTCGACGCCGGCACCGTCGACGGTGACGGTGCGGGTCTCGTTGTTGAGCGCGAGGCCGTTGAAGTGCACCCACGCGCCTTCGGCGGAGGCGCCAGCGGGCTCCTCGAGCACGACAGGCACCGGCGGCTCGGCCGTCTCGACGCCCGCTCCGGCGTGCAGGCGGGCGGCGTGCTGGCCGGGCTCGCGCGCGGGCACGGGGACGGGGACGGTCGAGCGCGGCGGCATCGCCTGCTCCTGCAGGTCGCGGGCCGCCTGCGCCGCCCACGAGGCCGGCTCCGAGGGCACGGGCTCCACGACGGCGGCGGCGTGGCGGGACACCGGCTGGTCGAGCCGCTCGCGGGGCCGGCGCAGCATGGAGTCGGCGCGCGCCCGCAGCTCGCGGGGCCGGAACGGCTTGACCAGGTAGTCGTCGGCGCCGGCCTCGAAGCCCTGCACCACGTCGATCTCGTCGGCCAGGGCCGTGATCATGATCAGGTAGGTGTTGCTGAAGTCGCGCAGCCGCTTGGCGACGGCGAAACCGTCCATGCCGGGCATGTTGACGTCGAGGGTGGTGATCAGGGGGTCGTGGCGGCGCACCGCCTCGACCCCGCTGGGCCCGTCCTCTGCCAGCACGGTGCGGAAGCCGGACTGCGTGAGCACGATGTCGATGAGGTCGCGGACGTCGGGGTCGTCCTCGATGATCACCGCGGTCCAGTCCGCTGTCATGGGTGGAGACTAACAACGCCGGGG
>JBFGFQ010000101.1:0-10372 GCA_041579495.1 Nocardioides sp. | reverse complement strand
TCGCGATGACCCTCTTCCTGCGCAACGTCACCGGCGCCAAGCTGCTCGAGAAGCGGATGAGCCAGCGCGAGGGCTGGGACGAGTACGCCGCCCGCGTGCCGATGTTCTTCCCCCGCCCCCCGCGCTGACCCGGCGCATATCTCTCACCGACCCGGCCCGGACTTGCACCCGGGGAGATGATCGAGGGGTGCAGCCGACGCCTGACCGGGTGACGGAGGCGATGCGGGTCGTGGCCCGCACCGCCTACCTGCCGCCCGAGGTCCGAGACCGCGCCGGGGACGACGCCCCGGTGCAGATCGGGCACGGCCAGACCAACAGCCAGCCACGCACCGTCGCCGACATGCTGCGGCTGCTCGACCCGCGGCCCGGCCAGCGGGTGCTCGACGTCGGCTGCGGCTCCGGCTGGACCACGGCCCTGCTCTCGCGGCTGGTCGGCCCCGACGGGACGGTGCTGGGCGTCGAGCTCGAGCCCGCCCTGGTGGCGATGTCGCGCCGGCACCTCGCGGCGCAGCACGTCGAGCGGGTCCGCGTCGAGGCGGCCGACCCCGACGAGCTCGGCCGGCCCGCGGAGGCGCCGTACGACGCGATCCTGGTGTCGGCCGAGGCACGTGAGCTGCCGCAGCCGCTGCTCGACCAGCTCGGCGACCCGGGCCGGATGGTCATCCCGGTCCGCGGGGTGATGCTGTTGGTCGAGCGGCGCGACGGCGAGGTGCGCACCACGCGGCACGGCAACTACCGGTTCGTGCCGCTGCGCTGAGCGTCAGTCGTCGCGGCCGACGTGCAGGGTGGTGGAGCCGGGGCCGAACCAGAGCGTGCGCTGCGGGAACGGGATGCTCACGCCCGCCTCGTCGAGGGCGCGCTTGACCGCGAGCGCCACGGCGCTCCTGGCCTGCCACCGCGAGGCGATGTCGGAGTCGTGCCAGTAGCGCACGGCGAAGTTGATCGAGGAGTCCCCGAACTCCTCCACCCAGGCCTCCGGCGGCGGGACGGTCGCCACCCGGTCGACCTCGGCGCACGCGCCGAGCAGGATCGCCTGCACCCGCTCGAGGTCGACGTCGTACGGGACCCCGACGGTGAGGGAGGTCCGGTTCAACGGGGTCCGGGTGTAGTTGGCGATCGGTGACTGCAGCACCTCGGCGTTGGGCAGGTAGACCGTGACCCCGTCGTAGGTGCGCAGCCGGACCGTGCGCAGGTTGACGTCCTCGACGCGACCCTCGTGGTCGCCGCTGCCGATCTCGTCGCCGACCCGGAACGGGCGCCGGACCTGCAGCAGGATGCCGGCCACGAAGTTGGACAGGATGTCCTGCGCGGCGAAGGCCAGCGCGATGCCGCCGATGCCGAGCGCCCCGAGCATCGGCCCCACCTGGAGGCCGGCCACCTCGAGACCCCAGACGGTGCCGCCGACGACGATGACCACGCCGGCGAGCCGGCCCACGACCCGCCCGGTGCCCCGGTCGGAGTCGCCGTCGTCCAGGCTGCCGATGGTCAGCCGTCGTACGACGACGGCCAGGAGCAGGGACGCCACGAAGACGGCGACGCCGAGCAGGACCTGCTGCGTGGTGAGGTCGTCGATCACCCGCTCATCCTGACCGATGGGGGCGCCGCTGCCCGGGAGCCCGGGCCGTCAGGAGAGGCCGGTGAGCGCGGCCGAGCGCTCCCACAGCCCGTCGACGAGCTCCTGGTCGTGGGCCTGGCGGCTCTCACGACCGTCGATCTTGAAGCGGCTGAAGTAGCGTCCGTCGATCTCCGGGTCCGGACCGCGCTCGGCCAGCGCGACCAGCGGGGCGGCCCCGTCGGGGACGCTGATGGTGGCGAAGCGCTTGAGCGGGGTCCGGTAGAGCAGCCCGACCAGGCGGGAGTCGCGTCCGAACGAGCTGCCGACCGGGCCCGGGTGCACCGCGACCGACCGGATGCCGTCGCCGGTCCAGCGCTGGGCGATGCCGCGGGTGAAGAGGATGTTCATCAGCTTGCCGGTGCCGTACGCCGGGAACTCCAGCGCGCGGCGACGCTCGTAGTCGAGGTCGTCGAGCACGACGCGCCCCAGCAGGTTGGCGATGCTGGAGGTGTTGACGACCAGCGACCCGTCGGCCGCCGCCAGGCGCGGGTGCAGCAGCCGGGTGAGCAGGTACGGCGCCAGGTGGTTGACCTGGAGGTTCGGCTCGTGCCCGTCGTGGGTGCGCTGGGCCGGCGCGAACGTGCCGCCGGCGTTGTTGACCAGCAGGTCGAGGCGCTCGACCCGCTCGGCCACCAGCTTGGCCAGGTGCCGCACGTCGTCGAGGCGGGAGAAGTCGGCGACCAGCGGCTCGGTGCCGACGGCCTCGGCGATCGGCCGCAGCTTGTCGGCGCTGCGGCCGGTCACGTGCACCGTCGCGCCCCTGGCCGCCAGCACCTTCGCCGTCTCCGCGCCGATCCCGTCGCTCGCGCCGGTCACCAGGACGGTGCGGCCCGCCATCGTCTGCTCAGTCATGGCCCGAGCCTAGGCGGGCGCTCCCACCCGCATGCCTCCCCCAGCATCCCCGACCCGGCGCCAGTTCCCCACCGACCCGTCGCCAGTTCCTTCGCGCAGGCCCGTTCGGACCAGCCGGCCCGGCGCCCACCACGCCGTACGCCGCCCCCCGCGAAGGAAGTAGCGCCGACTCGGCGCTCAGCCCGCCCCGAGCCGGCGCCAGTTCCTTCGACCCGGCCCGTTCGAACCAGCCGGCCCGGCGCCCACCACGCCGTACGCCGCCCCCCCGCGAGGAAGTAGCGCCGACTCGCGCAGGAACTCACGCCGGCTCGGCGTCCACCCGATCCCCCGCCGCGCCAGCGGAGGAGCGATTGCTCCTCGGGCCGCCCGGTGGGGCGCCACCTGGCAGGATCACGTCCGTGAGCGAGATGTCCCCCGGCGAGACCGGCGACCTGGGCCACGAGCTGGTGCGGCTGGCCTCCGCCGACAACTTCCGCGACCTCGCCGGGCCCGGCCACCGCACGGCCGACGGGACGCCGCTGCGCCCGGGGGTGCTGTTCCGCTCCAACGAGCTGCAGCTCAGCGACGCCGACGCCCACCGGCTCGCCGGCCTGGGCCTCGGCGAGATCTTCGACCTGCGCGAGCAGCACGAGGTCGACGCCCACCCCGACATCGAGGTGGGCGGGGCGAGCTGGCACCACCTGCCGGTGCCAGGCATCCCGGTGGACCAGGTCGTCGCCCTGGCCACCCGCGAGGAGGCCGACGAGGCGATGCGGGCGGTCTACCGCGGCTTCGTCGACGACGAGCTGGCCCGGGCGGGCTTCGCCGAGCTCCTGACCCGGCTCGCGGCGGGCGCCGCGCCGCAGCTCTTCCACTGCACCGCCGGCAAGGACCGCACCGGCTGGGCCTCGGCGCTGCTGCTGCGCCTGGCCGGGGTGCCGGAGGAGACGGTGCTGGCCGACTACCTGCGCACCAACGAGGTCGACGGCACCCGCCGCAAGTACCTCGCGATGGTGGCCGAGCACCTCGGCCCCGACAAGGTCGCGGTCTACGAGAGCATCATGGTCGCCGACGCCGGCTACCTCGAGGCCGCCGACGAGCGGGTGCGCGCCGAGCACGGCGACCACGCGACGTACGCCGTCGAGGGGCTGGGCCTCAGTCGCGAGACGGTGGCGGCGCTGGTGGCGCGGCTGCGCTAGGCCCCGGCAGGTCGAACGTCGTCGTCGGCGGCAGCCGCCGCAGCTCCTCGGGGTCCGGTGCCGGCGCCACCGGCTCCTCCTCGTTGAAGCGCACGTCGATGATCTCGTTGATCTTGTGGCGCTGCGAGCGCACGTAGTAGGTGTAGGCGCGCTTGTCGGCCGGGGTCAGGTCGACCTTGTCGATGAAGAGCGTGAGCAGCGAGCGCGGGTAGAGACGCCGGGCCAGGACCACGTTGACCTCCATGCCGATCACCCCCATCACCGCCGCGATGTAGATGACGCCGATGAGCCCGAGCACCAGCGCGAACGTGCCGTTCATGCCGTCGGTCTCGCTCAGCACCGCGGTGACGTACAGGGTCCCGAGCAGCTGCAGGCCCTGCCAGAAGGCGGCGACCACGAAGGCACCCGGGGCGGCCTGGCTGATCGTCAGCCGGCGGGCCGCCGCGAACCGGAACAACCCGGTCAGCACCGCGCCCACCAGCAGCACCGTGACCAGCCGCACCAGCCAGCGCCAGGAGCCGTCGGCGGTCGGACCGAACATGTCGGTCTCCGAGCCGAGCGCCGAGAACACCGAGATGCCGAGCACCGCCACCCCCGAGGTGACCAGCAGCACCAGGCTCTTGAACCGCAGCACCACCGGGTTGGGCCGGCTGTTGCGCGGCACCGACCAGGCGATGTTCTGCGCGTTCTGCAGCGCCTGGCCCAGCCCGAGCGCGCCGTACAGCGCGGTGAGCGAGCCGACGACCACCGCGGTCGTCGACCCGGTCATCCCGTCGGGGCGGCCCAGCTCGTCGCCGATGATCGGGAACTGGCGCAGCGCCGAGCTCAGCACCGCCTCCTGCAGGCCGGGGTTGCCCTGCAGCAGGAACCCCAGGATCGAGGTCGCCAGCAGCAGCAGCGGGAAGATCGCGATGAAGCCGTAGTAGGTGATGATCGCGGCCAGGTAGGGGCCCTGGTCGTCGACGTACTTGTAGAAGACCGCGATCGGCACCGAGAGCGCCGGGAAGCGCCGCTGAGCGCGGTCGGCACGGTCCAGGACTCTTCCCACGGCTCCACGCTAGTAGGTCGGTCAGTAGGACTTGGGCAGCCCGAGCGAGTGCATCGACACGAAGTTGAGGATCATCTCGCGGCTGACCGGCGCGATCCGGCCCACCCGGGTGGCCACCAGCAGCCCCGCCATGCCGTACTCCTGGCTCGCGCCGTTGCCCCCGTGGGTCTGCACGGCACGGTCGACGGCGTCGCACGCAGCCTCGGCGGCGGCGTACTTGGCCATGTTGGCGGCCTCGCCCGCGGCCATCTCCTCGCCGGCGTCGAGCAGCGCCGCGGCCTTCTGGTTCATCAGCCGCGCCATCTCGATCTCGATGTGGCTCTGGGCCAGCGGGTGCGCGATCGCCTGGTGCGCGCCGATGGGCTGGCCGAACACCTCGCGCTCCTTCGCGTACGCCGTCGCCTGGCGCAGCGCGTAGCGGGCCAGGCCGAGCGAGAAGGCCGCCGCCATGATCCGCTCGGGGTTGAGCCCGGCGAAGAGCTGCACCAGCCCGCCGTCCTCATCACCCACGAGCGCGTCGGCGGGCAGTCGCACGTCGTCCATGAACACCTGGAACTGGTTCTCGGGGCTGACGATCTCCATCGGGATCGCGGTGGCCTCGAAGCCCTCGGCGTCGGTGGGCACCACGAAGAGGCAGGGCTTGAGCTTGCCGGTGCGAGCGTCCTCGGTGCGGGCCACGACCAGGACGTTGTCGGCCTCGTCGATGCCGGAGATCCAGATCTTGCGGCCGTTGAGCACCCAGCCGTCGCCGTCGCGGCGGGCGGTCGTGGTGATGTTGTGGGTGTTGGTGCCGGCGTCGGGCTCGGTGATCGCGAAGGCCATCGTGCCGGTGCCGTCGCACAGCCCGGGCAGCCACTTCCGCTTCTGCTCCTCGGTGCCGTAGCGGGTGATGATGGTGCCGCAGATCGCGGGGCTGACGACCATCAGCAGCAGCGGGCAGCCCTGGGCGGCGAGCTCCTCGCAGACCGCGGCGATGTCGCCGATGCCGCCCCCGCCGCCGCCGTACTCCTCGGGGATGTTGATGCCGAGGTAGCCGTTCTTGGCGATCGCCAGCCACAGGTCGGTGGTCTTGCCGCCCGAGCGGGCCTTCTCGACGAAGTAGTCGCGTCCGTAGGTGCCGGCCAGCCTGGCGACCTGGGCGCGCAGCTCCTGGCGCTCCTCGGACTCGGTGAACGCGTCCGTGCTCATCACTTCTCCTCCACTACTGCCAGGACCTCGCCGGCCGCGACCTGCGAGCCGGGTCGTACGTCGAGCGTGACCACCACACCGTCCGTGGGGGCGCTGACCGTGTGCTGCATCTTCATCGCCTCGAGCACCAGCACCGGGTCGCCGGCGCTCACCTCGTCGCCCTGCGCGACCAGGACCTTCACGACGCTGCCGGGCATCGGCGCCAGCAGGCTGCCGCTGGCCACCGCGTCGGCCGGGTCGGTGAAGCGCGGCACCCGCACCAGGCGCAGGTGCCCGCGCGGGGAGTCGACGTCGACGACCGCCCGGTGGGTCGGGCCGCTCACCGCCACGTCGTACGTCGTGCGCACGCCGTCGCGCTCGAGCGTCACGGTGGTGGCGCTCGCCGACAGCACGCTGCAGCCCTCGACCGAGTAGCCGTCGCGACCGCCCCACCACCGCACCACCACCGGCTCGTCGGCGCCGGGCACCTCGAGCTCGGTGCGCTGCGGGGCGGAGACCACGTTGCGCCACGCGACCGGGGCGCCGTGCTGGACGGTGCGCTCGGCGCGGGCACGCTCGGCCAGGGCCAGCGCGGCGGCGACCGGCGCCCCCGGGTCGGTCTCGGCGCCCGCGAACAGGTCGGGGTGCTCGGCCAGGAAGCCGGTGCTGACCCGGCCCGCGACGAAGTCGGGGTCGCGCAGCGCCGCGACGAGCAGGTCGCGGTTGGTGACCAGGCCGTGCAGCCGGGCGCGCGAGAGGACCCCGGCCAGGCGCCGGGCGGCGGCCTCGCGGGTCGCGGCGTGCACGACCACCTTGGCCAGCATGGCGTCGTAGTGCGTGGAGACGACCGAGCCGCTGGCGAAGCCCGCGTCGACGCGGACCCCCGGCTCCTCACCGTGCGCGCCCGGGATCTCGAAGCGGGTCAGCGGCCCGCTCTGCGGCTGGTAGTCGGCGGCGGGGTCCTCGGCGTAGAGCCGCACCTCGATGGCGTGGCCCTGCGCCGGCGGCACCGCGGGCAGGCCGTGCCCCTCGGCGATCGCCAGCTGCTGCTCGACCAGGTCGAGGCCGTGCACCAGCTCGGTGACCGGGTGCTCGACCTGCAGGCGGGTGTTCATCTCGAGGAAGAAGAACCGCTCGGTGGCCGGGTCGTAGAGGAACTCCACGGTGCCCGCGCCCCGGTAGTCGATCGCGGTGGCGGCGGCCACCGCGGCCTCGTGCATGGCGGAGGCGACCTCGGGCCGCAGCCCCGGGGCCGGCGACTCCTCGACGACCTTCTGGTGCCGGCGCTGCAGCGAGCAGTCGCGCTCGCCGACGGCGACCGCGCCCCCGCGGCCGTCGCCGAGCACCTGCACCTCGACGTGGCGGCCGCGCTCGACGTACGTCTCGACGAAGACGGTGCCGTCGCCGAAGGCGGACTCGGCCTCGGCGGTGGCCTTCGCCACCTCGCCGGGCAGGTCGGCCAGGGTGCGCACGATCCGCATCCCGCGACCGCCGCCGCCGGCGGATGCCTTGACGATGAGCGGCAGGTCGGCCTCGCTGGCGGTCTCGACGGTGTGGTCGGTCAGCACCGGGACGCCGGCGGCCTCCATCAGCTTCTTCGACTCGATCTTCGAGCCCATCTGCTCGATCGAGGCGGGGGCCGGGCCCACCCAGGTCAGCCCGGCGTCCTCGACGGCCCGGGCGAAGTCGGCGTTCTCGGACAGGAAGCCGTAGCCGGGGTGGATCGCGTCGGCGCCCGCGGCCCGGGCGGCCTCGAGCACCAGGTCGGCGCGCAGGTAGGTCTCGCCGGGCGCGTTGCCGGGCAGGCGCACGGCGGCGTCGGCCTCGGCGACGTACGGGAGGTCGGCGTCGGCGTCGGAGTGCACGGCGACGGTCTCGATGCCCAGCGCCCGGCAGGTCCGGAAGACCCGCGAGGCGATCTCGGCGCGGTTGGCGACCAGCAGTCGGTTGATCATGGGCGCGCTCACATCCTGAAGACGCCGTAGCCGGCGGCGCCGGTCCAGGGCTGGTTCTCGATCACGGACAGGCAGATGCCCAGGACGGTGCGGGTGTCGCGGGGGTCGATGACCCCGTCGTCGTAGAGCATCCCGGAGAGGAAGTGCGGCAGCGACTGCTCCTCGACCGACGCCTCCACCATCTGCTTGACGGCGGCGAAGCCCTCGGCGTCGAAGACCTCGCCCTTCGACTCCGCCGACTGCTGGGCCACGATCTCGAGCACCCCGGCGAGCTGGGCCGGGCCCATCACCGCCGACTTGGCCGAGGGCCAGGTGAAGAGGAAGCGTGGGTCGTAGGCGCGTCCGTTCATGCCGTAGTTCCCGGCGCCGTAGGACGCCCCGAGCACCACGGTCAGGTGCGGCACCGAGGAGTTGCTGATCGCGTTGATCATCATCGCGCCGTGCTTGATGATGCCGCCCTGCTCGTACTCCTTGCCGACCATGTAGCCGGTGGTGTTGTGCAGGAAGAGCAGCGGCGTGTCGGACTGGTTGGCCAGCTGCACGAACTGCGCGGCCTTCTGCGCCTCCTGGCTGAAGAGCACGCCCTGGGCGTTGGCCAGGACGCCGATCGGGCGTCCGTGCAGGCGGGCCCAGCCGGTGACCAGCGAGGTGCCGTAGAGCGGCTTGAACTCGTCGAAGGCGACCGCGTTGCCGGGGCCCACCCCGTCGCAGATCCGTGCGATCACCTCGCGGGGGTCGAACGGCTCCTTGAGGTCGGCCGGCACGAGGTCGAGCAGCTCCTCGGGGTCGGCGTCCGGCTCGGCGTACGCCGCCGGCGCGGGCCGGGGCCGGCGCCCCAGCCGGGCCACGATCCGCCGGCCGATCCGGATGGCGTCGCGCTCGTCCTCGGCCAGGTAGTCGGCCAGCCCGGAGGTGCGCGCGTGCATCTCGGCGCCGCCGAGCGACTCGTCGTCGGACTCCTCGCCGGTGGCCATCTTGACCAGCGGCGGGCCGCCGAGGAAGACCTTGGCCTGCTCCTTGACCATCACGGTGTAGTCGCTCATGCCGGGCACGTAGGCGCCGCCCGCGGTGGAGTTGCCGAAGACCAGCGCGACCGTGGTCTGCTTGCGCGCGCTGGCGCGGGTCAGGTCGCGGAAGAGCCTGCCGCCGGGGATGAAGATCTCCTTCTGGGTCGGCAGGTCCGCACCCCCCGACTCGACCAGCGAGACCGTCGGCAGCCCGTTCTCCTCGGCGATCTGGGCGGCGCGGAAGATCTTCTTGACCGTCCAGGGGTTGCTCGCCCCGCCCTTGACGGTGGGGTCGTTGGCGGTGATCACGCACTCGACGCCCTCGACCACGCCGATGCCGGTGACCACGGAGGCGCCGACGGTGAAGTCGGAGCCCCAGCCGGCCAGCGGCGAGAGCTCGAGGAAGGCCGAGCCCTCGTCGACGAGCAGCTCGATCCGCTCGCGGGGCAGCAGCTTGCCGCGCTGGTGGTGACGCGCCACCGAGCGCTCGCCGCCGCCGGCCACGGCCTTGGCCTGGTCCTCGGCCAGCGACGACAGCTTCTCCAGCATGGCCTCGCGGTTGCTCACGACTCCACCACCTGCTTCATCCGCTCCAGCGTGGTGCGCATGCCGCGGGCGTTGGTGCGTGCGCGCAACCGGCCCAGCAGCAGCCAGTAGAGGCGGAACGGCAGCGCCGCCTCGAGCCGGAAGTACTCGGTGACCCGGGAGCCGCCGGTGCCGTCGGGCTCGATCCGGTAGCCCCAGTTGTTGACCGTGACGTCGTCGGTGCCGACGCTGAACTCGAAGAGCCGCGGCTCCTCGCAGGCCGTCACCTGGCAGGGCGACCAGTAGACCGGGCCGACGCCGTTGCGCTTGACGTGGCCCTTGAAGCTGGCGCCGACCTCGGGGCCGGTGGAGCCGCGGGTCCAGCGCGCCTCGAAGGTCTCGGGCGAGAACTCCCCGATCCGGGTCACGTCGCTGACCAGCGCCCACACCTCCTCGGGCGGGGCGTCCATGGCCACGGTGACCTCGCCGGTCATCGGGGGTACGAGTCGGTCCAGGATCATCGGCTCTCGCCTCTCGTCGGTGCGTAGCCCAGCAGCTTGGCCGCGAGGTCGGTGAGGACCTCGGTGGCGCCGCCGCCGATGGGCAGGATGCGGGCGTCGCGGTAGTGCCGCTCCACCTCGGTGCCGTGCATGTAGCCGGTGCCGCCGTGCAGCTGCACCGCCTGGTCGCAGACGTACGTCGCGGCGTCGCAGGCGGTCTGCTTGGCCAGGCAGGCCTCGGCGACGGTCGCGCCGCGCTCGACGACGGCGCGGGTGTAGGTGCGCGCCACCTCGACCTGGCGGTGCATCTCGACGAGCTTGTGGCGCACCACCTGGTTGGCCACCAGCGGCCTGCCGAAGGTGTCGCGCTGCTGGCAGTAGGCAGCGGTCAGCTCGAGGCTGCGCGCCGCGATGCCGTAGGCGTGCACCGCGAGCGCGATCCGCTCGGAGACGAACTGCTCGGCGATCTGGTAGAAGCCCGTCCCCTCGGCGCCGACGAGGTTGCCCACCGGCACCCGCACGTCG